>JBDSBP010000538.1:0-4296 GCA_039921525.1 Chitinophagaceae bacterium
TTTAAGGGTGGATGTATTGCTGGCCATGAATTCATTTATCTTGAGGGAAACGGCAAAATAGGAGCCTTCATGTAGTGCACTCCAGTCAGCTCCATTTTGGATACGTGCTTTAATTGTCACATCCGTAGTTAAATTGATAACCCCTGAATATAACACCGCATTCGACGACAGTCCTCCGGCTGGCAACCGGGGATCCGTACCGTCGGTTGTATAATAAATAGAGCCTGTTCCATTATTATTGGTGATGGTTAATTGATTATTGGCCGTTCTTATACCACTTTCCCTGCTAAAAGCAGGTGCATCTAAAGTCGGATAATAACCCTGGGCGCGTAAAGCCGTTATAAACCGGTCCACATTACCATGCATAAGCGCATCTACCCGGGTTACTTCAGGTTGCCAGTACCCGTTTTTAGTACGGGTAATACCGTCCGCTATTCCATCACCCCATCGGGCAGATTCCCCAATGATAGCTTTACTAATAAAAGTATTGAGCGAAAGCCACCGTGCACTAGATACCGCATCCGTTAATCTACCATTATTAAAGCAACTTCTGTAAACACGGTCTGCAAAAACAGCCATGAAATCAGGGTTGCGTCTCAGGGCGTGCCATAAATTGGTTAAGATCCCGTTCCCTGCCTGGTCATTTCTAAAGGCCGGATGAACCCACGCCCCGTTATTGGGCGTATTCTGTCCTAAATTATCCCAGGACCATTCAGCATCCCAGGCATAGAACAGGTTAGGACCGGCAGGATTGTTATTGTTGCCGCCGGTATAGTTATTCAGGGGCCAGTCTGTCATACCAGTCATCCAGGTAGTAAGTAAATAATCAGAGAAATTATTTATATCCAGGTATGTCTTCAGTTCTGCATAGTTAGCAGGTACCGTCATATCTTTATTTACCAGGGTGGTAGTAAGATAGTTAAAGCGGGTTGCGTCACCACTCCGTATACCATCCTGTGAGTAGTCCAGCCAATCATTTTCGGAACTTCCCAGGTAGGTAGATTCAAAACCGGCATCCAACCGCTCTACGGGATTAAACAAACCCCAGTAAAGGCCATTGACATAGAGGTGCATAAAAGTTCCATGCGATCCTACACCAGACACATCAATCATGGCATCCCGATACCATTGATCTCTTGTGTAGCAGGTTCTGTCGGGGTTCCAGTTCCTGGCCCAGGACCGGTTATTACCAGCTCTTAAAACTATTTTTGTTTTTTTAAAAACATCCGTTGCATTACTTCCGTTTAAGGGAGCATTTTTAAAAATGTTTGATTTAAGGGAAGAGGGAAAATAAGTATTGTTTATTACCAGCTTCATGGAACGTTTCAACCTTAAAGTACTATGCGACTCAATACAACAATTGAACTGTTCATTGGCAGCAGGATTTTTTGAATTAATTATCTCCACGGAAGCAGGAAATTCAAGGTCTCCATCATACATAGTCTGAAAATCAGTTTTATTCATTACTACAGACATTGTCGGGATATCTTTCATTGCCTCAATAATAACCCCACTATAGGCAGGGTCATTCACTACATTTTGATCCATGGCATAGTCATGAACGGCGGTAGTACCGGGGAGTCCTATATCATACGTATTGTTAGGCCACCCGGGAATAGTGGCGGGTTGCCTGATTACATCGTTCAGGAAAAGGTACGTGTTCGTTACGATAGGGGTTACTGTTGCACCATTTACCGCAATAGCCCTGACAACGCTGGTAGTGCCTATACTAATAGTACCGGCATAAACGGTTCCCACAGAAGTTGTAGGGGCAGATCCATCAGTGGTGTACCGGATTGTTCCGCCAATGGTAGAGGTTAATGACAATTGAAAAGGGGCAGTATAAAAGCCCCTCGACGGCGAAAAAGTAATCTGTTGACTCCTTGTCAATTCTGGTAAAGCAATACACAACGTAATCCACAAAAGTAAATTTTTCCTCATAAGAAGGTTTATTTTATAAATGGCTTAAGGGTATACTTATCTGTATAAATACTGGAGTACCGGATCTAAAAGGAATATTGATCTATTAGGCTTGAAATCTTTTTAAAGCGGTTACAGTAGGAAGTAACCGCTTTAAAAAAATTCACTTTTATTGTTTGATGAGCTTCATAATTACTTTCTCATTTCCCTGCCTTATTTCAGCGTAGTACAATCCTGGCCTGTAACTAAGTCCAAACAGTTGAACACCACCAGGGCTAACATTATTTCTTGCCTCTAATAATTGTCCTACCGTATTATATATCGATAGTGTTACCGGCTTGGCGCTGCCGCTTGAGATCTTAAGGGTAAATTGATGATCAGTTGGGTTTTCAAGTGTTTTCACTGAAAGTTTTTGCATGGTTTCGCCAGAAATGGAATTGCTGCCCACAGAAGTATTTGCAGACTGTGCGGCTGTGACATCGAAAATTTCTATAGCCGAAACTTTCGGTTGATCCACTCCACCATCGGCAGCCAGGGAGCTGAAGTTAATGTTCAACACACCATCTGTTACATTTACCTGGAAGGTTTCCGTGGTGGCTGTAAACGCTGCTCCTGCTTTCGCGAAAACATCGAAGTTGTCTTTTACTTTCACTCCTTCCATTGTTATATCGAATATCCGCCTGCCAACAGCGGCATGGTAGTTTTCCGAGAAATGCAACCTAACGGTGTACGTTCCATTCACAACAGGGAAGGCGTAGCTTAAAACTCCGTTCGTTCCGTATCGTTCTGACCGGTAGATGGCATCGTCCGTTGTGTTAAGTATATTAATAGATGTAGCAATAGAGAATGTATTACCCGGGCTTGGCGCAAAGTTAACATCCGCAGAAAATACTCCTAAAGAAGTGGTTTGCTGTGATCCACCTCCATTTACCTTGTAGCTCGATAAAGCTCCGCCCCCCTGGCCGCTTAATGCGGTTGTGTTGCTTAAAGTTTGCCCAGAGTGATTTATGACCAGGCTAGCCGTTTGAGGGGCTGAAGTCACAGGTTTAAACTTAACGGTTACGTCTGCACTTTGACCGACTTGTAAAACAAAAGGTAATGTATATGGAGAAGTATAAGTAAAGGTAGTTGCGCCACTAAGATTAATGGAGGAAATTACAATGTCCTGGTTTCCTGTGGTATTGGTTAATGTAACAGTCCTGGAAGTTTCAGTATTTACTGGCACTGATCCAAAATTTACACTGCTTACAGCTGTTAATTGACTTTGCGTTAGAACCGGGTCGTTAGGAGTAGTGGGAGCACCGGGATAATAAACCTCCTGGGAGGTTAGCAGATTACTGCCACCCTGGTTGCCTGCTCCTGATGAAATATAAAGGCCGCTATTACTCTCTATAACCTGCGTTCCGTGGCGACCCTGGACCAAATCTGGCAATCTCCGCCAAATGTTGGTTTGCAAATTCAATGCATGCGTTTCACCGTGGGCAGCAGGCTGGGGACTTTCACCACCTATAATGAGAAGTTCATTATTTAAAACAGAGGTGGTGGCACCGGCCCGGGGGATAGGAAGATTGCTTCCAGCTGGCAAGGTTGACCATAGCCCGGTGGTAAAATCGTACACATCTACTTCTGCAACTGTTAGATTAAATACCTCGCCGGTACTTGCTGAACTTCGCCTGCCGCTGGCAACGTAAAGTTTACCATTAATTACTGCAGCGTGGAAATGATCTCTAACTCTTGGCGCGTCTGGTAATGTTCTCCATGTATTAGTAGCCGGATCATATTCATCAAACCATTTAACCCAGCCATTCCAGTGACCATCTACAATTCCACCTACCAGGTAAATTTTACTTTGATAAACTACGGCTCCTGCGGACCCCCGTAGCCTGGCTGTAGGAAGTTGAGCGCCTGCGTACCATTTATCAGTAAGTGAATTATAGATGTACCCTTGTGATACGGGGATCTCATGTGGATATTGACCGGTAAATGCACCCGAAACATATACCAGTCCATTAAGCGTCACAGCCTGGAAATGGTTCAATTCTACCGGAACATTTGCTTTGTTCGTCCAGGTTTTATTTATAGGATTATATTCCTGAACCGGCACAATACCTCTTCCTCCTATCAGATAGAATTTATTACCGGCTTTTACATAAGCATTTTCTTCCCGGGCAATTATAGTACCTGAAATTGGTGAAAGGGTTTGCCAGTTTCCATTTTGTACAGGATTAACGGTAATTG
The DNA here is from genome assembly GCA_039921525.1 of Chitinophagaceae bacterium. Classification (GTDB taxonomy): domain Bacteria; phylum Bacteroidota; class Bacteroidia; order Chitinophagales; family Chitinophagaceae; genus JADCRZ01. Next base: position 4,159 of record JBDSBP010000538.1, read on the forward strand.
TTACATCATCTGTAGCTAACGCCGCTATGGGTATATTGTTATCTTGTACCGACAACCTGAATATAAAAGTGCCCTCCATCAATCCGGTAACGGTTGTTGAAGAATTACCAGGACTTGTTATTGTTGGGTTACCAGGGC
>JBDSBP010000539.1:0-5064 GCA_039921525.1 Chitinophagaceae bacterium
GCAGATGTACGCCACTGATCGGCAAGAATGTAAATGATATTTGGTTTTTTTTGTGCCAGTAATGGAATATCTGATAGCAAATAGATTATGCCGATCAAAACAAATTTCAGGCTTCGATAAGAAGATGTCTGACATTTCATTTTTCAGAAAATTAATTTTTTTTCACTACCCTCTTTAAATCTTATAAATTATAACCATTTACATACTCATTCATGCACCCTTTACACCGGAACGCCAAGGTTCAACAGCAATTAGGGGTATTCAAAAACTTATATTTCCCTTCTCTACTCATTCCCTGCCTGACCATCAAAAAGAATAAAAACAATAGTGAGCTTTGAACTCTTTTTTCAATTTTATCAACATTTGAACAAAACGAAAAAAATCTAATGATAATTAAGGAAAATAAAATAAATTTTCCAAGCTTATTATTAATTTATTGTTCCTTTTACTGTTTTCGGTCTAGATCATTATATAAAAAATCGAAACCAGTGATTAGCTCTTTTATTTTCATCGATATTATCTAGCCACATACTACCCCCATCAAATACTTAATTATAGCTGCTAATATCCATGGCTCTATAAAGCTATTTTTATCGGGTAACTTACTATATCCAAAAATTACCAAAATTTAAGTCGATATTAACCAATTATATACTGAATGCATTTGCCGGGATAAAGCCTCTTCAAGTGCGTAAAGAATACAATGAATGCTTTCCAGTTCATCCACTTCACCTCATGCACCCCCCCAATCCTCAAGTGCCTAAAACCAGCCTGCTACCATTGCGCAGAAAGTCACTCTTGTTAATATCCAGCTTACAGGTTGGAGTTAACTTAATTTTCATAGCTGTAATTGAACTTTACAATTTATAAAAAGTCTTGGCATTTAATCCGAAAAAATCTCTTTGTTCATCATCCGAAAAACTATCAAAATAGTTTTTTACAATACCATAGGTCTCTGCATAGGAAGCAGAAAGTGTGCACACGGGCCAGTCAGATCCATACAGAATTCTTTTTGTACCGAATAATTCAACAACGGCGTCGAGGTAAGGAATAAAATCTGCCTGCTTCCACTTTTTCCAGACCGCTTCAGTAGCCATACCAGAAATTTTACAATAAACATTTGGGAGTGAGGCGAGAAGAGTTAATGACTTTCTCCATTCAGCAATTTCATTTTCAAGGATTTTCGGTTTGGCAATATGATCAATTACAAAGGGCTGGTCAGGAAAATGCCTTACAAGGGATAAAGCGTTCGGTAAATGAAAAGGGTAGATCAGCAAGTCATAAGTATATCCAAAAAACCGAAGCGCTTTCATTCCATGTAAGAATGCCGGGCGAAGCATAAAGTCAATATCCGGTTCGTCATGAATAACATGCCGGAACCCTTTCATATTTATCTTGGTATGGTAATAGGAAAGCATTTCAGATACAGAGATTGATTGCAGATCAACCCAACCAACAACGCCCTTAATGAAAGAATATTTATCTGCCAGATCTAACAGAAATTCGTTTTCCTCTTCAGTTTGGCTAGCCTGTATCGCTATAGAGCCCTGGATCTGACACTCATCCAGCAACAGGGACAGGTCTTCTGGACCATAGTCTTTTTTTAATACTTCCATTTCGTTATTCATCCAGCTCTGACGGCCAGGATCATACTTCCAAAAATGCTGATGGCTGTCTAGTATTTCCATAAATAACATTCAGTCATTTTAATGATAGGTCCTGATAAAATCTTTAGGTGTTTTCTTTGTGATAGTTTTAAAAACCCTGTTAAAAGAAATTGCACTATTGAAGCCACATTTGTAAGCAACATTTCCAATACTGTCGAAATCATTTTCCACAAATTTCTTGCAGGCTTCATTAATGCGCACTTCATTCAAAAAATGAATATAGGCTTTACCGGTATGTTTTTTAAAATAGCGGCAGAAAGATTGTGGTGTCAAACAGGCAATAGAAGCAATCTGTTCCAGGGTAATATCCCCGGCAAAATGGTCCATGGTGTACCTGAAAATTTGATTCATCCTTAGACCTTCTGAATCCGTAATATACGTTGCAAAAGAATGAGCAGATAAATATTGCCAGTGTTTGAAATTAGCCATTACCTGAAGTAGTTCTATAAAATAGGCCAGCCGAAATCCGGCGTCGGCATTGCCAATCTTTAGAAAAAGTTCTCCTAATTTAGCAGCATTTTTCCCTGAAGCCTTTAATCCAAAAATAGTTAATCCCATAAACTTTTTTATACCCAGCATTTCAGGAAAGGTGAGCAAATGAGAAATGAATCCATCCGGGTTAAAAAATATATTTAATGAATGAACTTTTTTCCTGTTTTTAGGGTCGAAATAGGAAGGGTCACTTTTAAATAAATGAGGCTGGTTGGCCCCGATAACAAACACGTCGCCTGATTGAAAATTCTGCATCGTATTATCTAGTAGCAGCATCCCATCACCACTCAGTACCCAGGTAATCTGAATTTCTTTATGACGATGCAGGTGGGGATAAAAGTAAGAAAGCCGATCTTCCTGAAAATGGATAGAATTATCAATATTTACAGGGATGGTGAATTGTACAACCTTCATAAAATCAATTTAGGATTTATTTCCTAACAAATTTTACCAATGTGAATTTTGGTTAAGAAATAGAAAAATAATGAAAACTGATTAAAAGAATCCTGTTTTTAGATGGCAAACATTCAACAATCGCGTAGTACTAAATTTACCTGGAGATATACCAGTACGCATGAAACATATAAATTATTTCTCATAAGAGAAAATTAGCCAATACCTGCCAGGTTATTTTGCTGCCTGGAAAAATGGTATTTTCGCCAACTCGTCAAACATTGATAAAAATATTCAATAATTCAAAAAATATTATCTACCGGATATCATGCATCCACTTTTTAAGAATGGGCAACAACAATAAAAGAAATACTCCTATGCCAGCAGCTGCAAAAAAGATTTTATGCATTATCGTTGCGTAGTAGGGCATAGAGGCAATGGCATTATTTTGCACCGCATGGGGCACACTCATCATAGCCCCAATTTTGCTTGCTAAAAATTCACCAATGGCCGTAGCAAAAAACCATATGCCCATCATAAGTGATACAATTTTGCCAGGCGATAATTTAGTGATCATAGACAACCCTATGGGAGAAATACACAGCTCCCCGGCAATAATAAATAGATAGCCTACGGCAAAGGTCCACAAGGGTATTACCCCTGTAACTGCATTCATTTTACAGGCAAACCAGAAAACAAAGAACCCTATTGCCATTAGTACAAATGAAAAGGCAAATTTTAAAGGTGTGGATGGTTCTTTTCCCCTCTGGTTCAGCCAGGACCATAATCGGGCAAACAAAAAGCTCAGAATTATTACCCATGCAGGCGGAAGAAAATTATTTACAGATAATGCAGGAAGGTCATATCCTAACACCGTCATGTCCACATTTCTGAGTGCAAATAAATTTAATGAACCAGCGTTTTGTTCATAAAACGCCCAAAAAAGGATGGAAAAAATGATCATAACCAATGCGGCGAACAACTTGCGCATTGCCACAATATCTAAGTTAATTGCGATAAATAAAATATACCCGAAGGCCATAACACCAAGCCCCAGCATAATGTATTGCATCGATGCATACGTATCAAAGATGCCAACAATCAGCGGAATGAGCAGGATAATACCTCCATAAATAATTAAGTCTGTACGAAAAATCCGAAAATGAATTCTACGCAGCTTTTCAAGATCAGGAGGCAGCCCTTTATCCTGCAACATTTTTTGTCCAAAATAAAATACCATCAGGCCAAGAATCATTAATACACCCGCCAGGCCAAACCCATAGTGCCAGTTGATTCGCTGCCCAACGTATCCACAGAATAATCCACCAAGAGCTGCACCTATGTTTATGCCTGTATAAAAAAGGGAGAAACCACTATCTCTCCTTGGATCATTCTTAGCGTATAGCGTGCCTACCATACTGGAGATATTTGGCTTAAAAAAACCGTTTCCACAAATAATGAAAGACATTCCATAATAAAAACTCCACTCTTCTGGCAAGGCGAGTATTAAATGACCTATCGACATTAATATTCCCCCAAAAAGTATTGATTTTCTATATCCAAGATATTGGTCGGCAATCCATCCACCAAACAGGGGCATGGTAAAAACAAGTGCAGTATAAGTTCCATATATGGCATAACCTTTCGCCTCATCGAAATGTAGTTGGGTAACCATGTAAGCAAGTAGCAGTGCCTTCATGCCATAAAAGGAAAACCTCTCCCACATCTCGGTAAAAAATAAGATGTACAGTTGCTTTGGTTGTTTGGGTAATCCATTCGGAACATTTTCCTGGGGCATATTAATTTTCTTTGTTTGCAGATAGTTTTCAATCTGCAAAAGTAATAATGAGACTTTAATACAACCATTACAAACTAAAAGTGCTGCAATAGCATTGATTTTTTCATTCCCTATTTTATAGAAGTCAACGGTGACGGCACATATTTTTTATCTATAAGTTCAATGAAACCCAACAGTGCACCCCAATGATAAAAAGAATCACTCATGCCTGCATCATCGCCACGACCGGTTTCGGTATTGTAGTTTTCGTATATATGTCTCTCCCCTGTCCAGGATTTCATCAGCAGGTTTTTTGATTTTTCAACCATATCTTTTTTTGCATCCGGCAATTGATAATTTTGTATACCCAGGTATACCAGGAAATTCAAGGGAGCCCATATTCTGCCTCTCCAGTACTTGTTATCTTTATAGGCTTTGTCATTACGTGCAATGGAAGGCATGATATATTCTCCCCAGAATTCATTTGCATTATAAAAATGTTCCTTCATCATCCGGCTGGCCTGGTTCTGACCGGGGACTTTTGCCAGCAATGGATAGAATAATGTGGGAGATAAACGGTAACTGGGTTTTCCCGTTACCAGGTCTCTATTCAGGTAAAGACCAAACTGATCATCCCAAAGTGTTGCAAGTTTCCTGGCATATTTACCTGCTCTTTCTGTTAACTCTTTCGCTTTCTCTGTCTTTCCCAAAACAGTTGCTATTTCAGACAGGCTG
>JBDSBP010000540.1:0-20596 GCA_039921525.1 Chitinophagaceae bacterium
TCAGAGTCCTATTTTTGTAGGTCACTGAAATCCATTAGCATGCTTTGGTGATGTGATGAAAGAACATTTTTAAAATTAAAAAATGTGCCTTATGCATGTAAAGTAAAAACTTGCGATTCTATTTTATATTAAAAGGCAAAAAATTGACAAAATGGGAAAAATTCCTGGTTATGTCCGGGTAACCATTGGTGGGCTTCAGGAGGAAATGCCGGTTGGTATGAAAGTACTCGAAAATCATTGGAGCAACGATTCAAAAACGATGAAATCTTGTGATTCACGACACAAAATTTTAAGTAAAAAAACTGGACAAATTAAAGCTGATATTGAAAGGCACTTTGACCTGATCTAAGCCAAACATGAGGTTGCGACTCCAAAAATGGTCCTTCAATCGTACAAGACTCCATTGAATGGTACACGTATTAGGCAGGAAAAAATGGAGAACCTGGCCATGAGCGAAGAAATTGACATCTGCATTAGCAATTTTCTTTCATTCAATGAAAAGTATAATGTAGCCTATAAGGATGGAAGGGAACCGGTTTTTGTTAAACAACAATACCTGGATGGACCGAAAAATGAACTCATCTACTCTATAGAAAAGCTAGTTAAGAAAGACAGTGCGTTGCAATGGAAAGTATTAGAATATTCGTATTCACAGGTTTAGAAAAGTTTCTAAAAGGTAAAAGGAATTGAGCGTACTTGGTGCAACCTGTTTAAAAGAAAATCACGCTGTTTAATGCACTGGGCAAAATACCACCACCGATGAAGTTACATGTAACCAGCCGCAGCGAAGCAGTGATGAAAGCCATACAACAGGGGCTTTCCTGATTTATCTTTCTCTATTATATTTTTTATGTAACCCCGCTTTTTAATATGCAGCAGGTATCGTTGCTTCGCACACTTGTACTTTCTCCTCTTTGTTTAGCTTCTTCCCTAATTGATTTTCATGCAATTTTACACGCATAATAAAATCACCCAATGGGGTATTGTATAAAGCCTCCCGGCAAACAACCTTTACGCTATTAATAAAATCATAACTCGTTTACAAAGTTTGAAGTCATTCGTAAATATTAACTGAAAATTTTTTAATCATGAAAAAAAATCCTCCTTTTATTTTACTTGCAGTTTTATTAATAACCGTACAAGTAAAAGCGAATAATATCCAGGTTGCAGCAATAGCTCCAGGAGACGAATAGAATCAGCTTTTAGGCATTACATTCGTCTTTAGAAACATTATTTGGCATGGTTCCGGGCTGACAATTATACAATCCAGCCCATCGCCAGGCCTTAACGTTGTTAGCAGTACCAGATTCTTAAATCTGAAGATTATTATGAAACATGTCCTTCTCCTTATATGCTTTTTCCTTGCAAACTCATCTTTTGCACAAATCGAAAATACAGATAGTCTAAGAAGTGCATCATTGTCTAAAAAACAAGATACTTTAAAAATAAAATCTCAATTAGATGTTGCATTCGATATTATGATGAAGAATAAGCCTGATACCGCAAAATTGTTGATTGAAGAGGCATTGAACCTATCAAAACAAATAGAGTATGACAACGGAGTTATATATGGCTTATATCTAAAAGGACTGTATTATATAGTTAAACAAAACTTTTCAAGTTCCTTGTTCTGTTTTTTGGAATCACTTCAACTTGCCGAAAAAAAACAAGATCATGAAAGAGTGGGTGGCATTAATATGAATATTGGAAACATTTATTTTTGGAATGAAGATTATAGAAAATCACTGCTCTATTATTTTAATGCAAAAAAAGAAGCAGAGAAAATGAGTGACCAGCAATGGATTGGTGGTGTATTATTGAGCATAGGAAGTGCTTACGAAAGACTGAATAGTCTGGATTCCGCACGATCTTATGTTCACCAGGCCTATAAATATGCCATTAAAAGAAAAGATACTACTCAAATGTTGCTTTCTTACTTAAGCCTTGGTGAAATTTCCTATAAGATGGATCAATTTAAGCTTGCGATGGATTATTATCGGTTTTCTTTGGAGCATAACATCAATAATAGCGATGATTCAAAGAGTGCAATATTTATGGGAATGGCAAAGGTATTTGATCACGAAAAGATGGAGGATTCTGCATTTTACTATGCCACTCAATCTTACAATTCTGACATTAAACTAAACCGCTTATCAGATCTAGAAACAATTCGCCTTATAGTAAAATACTATAAAACCAGAAACATTGATAGTGCTTTTAATTACCAAAATATTTTAATTCAAACTAAGGACAGCATTTTTGGACGAGAAAAATTAAAACAAATAGAAACCCTATCGTTTAACGAAACATTACGTCAGAAAAAAATTGAGGATGATAGAATCGCGGCTGAAAAAGAAAGGAAGGACAACTTGCAAATAATAGGAATTGGGACATTTATATTGAGTTGTGTTCTATTTTTATGTTATGGCTTTTATCGTTTCCGCAGAAGAGAAAAATTACAAAACCACCAGTCATTGGTAAACGAACGCCTGCGCATCAGTCGCGAATTGCACGATGAAGTGGGCGCCACCCTTAGCGGCATTGCTATGTACAGCCACTTAACCAAAGAGCAGATAAAACACGCAAACGCAACAGAGGTGGAAAAGTCATTAAACATCATGCAGCAATCTGCCGGAGAAATGGTAAACAAACTCAATGATATCGTATGGTTCATAAACCCTGACAAGGATACCCTTCCCAAGCTTATACAACGGTTGGAAGAATATGCGACGGACATGGCCATGGCCAAAAACATGCTGGTGAAAGTGAATGTGCCTGTTAATTTAGCGGAACATAGTTTATCTATAGAAAGCCGCAGAAATATTTACCTTTTCTGCAAGGAAGCGATCAACAATGCGGTTAAATACAGCAACGCAACTTTACTGGAATTGCATGTAAATAAGGTCGATAAAAATCTGGAGTTCTCTGTAAGCGACAATGGAAAAGGTTTTGATGCTGTATTGGTAAGGCGTGGCAATGGCCTGGACAATATGCAGAAGCGGGCGGATGAAATAGGAGCAACGCTTACACTACAATCAAAACAGGATGAGGGTTGCTTTATTTCCATGCAATTAAAAATCACCTGATAGGGTATGGCATTTAATTAATTTATGCGCATCTTTATTAAATATTTATGGATATAAGGGTAACGATATTTGAAGACAATAAATTAGTAAGGGATGCCCTTCAGGCCATTCTTTCCGGTACTAATGGATTTGCCTGCAGCGGGGCTTTTGCAGACGGCAACCGGTGGGAGATGGACCTAAGCCGCAGTGAACCCGATGTTGTTCTTATGGATATAGAAATGCCCGGCTTGGACGGCATCGAGGTAACAAAAAGGATCTGTGAAAAATTTCCCGAAGCAAAGATCCTTATTCAAACCGTTTTTAACGACAGCGATAAAATATTCCAGGCACTCTGCGCCGGGGCCTCCGGCTATATACTTAAAAATGATCCGCCTCATAAATACCTGGAAGCCATTAATGAAGTGTACAATGGCGGCGCACCAATAAGCGCTTCTGTCGCAAAAAAACTACTTGGCTTTTTTAGCAATAAAAACGTTGTGCTAGTGGCGCCGGGTAATACGGATTACCAACTCACCGAGCGAGAAAAGGAACTGCTCAAACTAATGGTGGAAGGCCACAACTATAAAGATATAGCCGAAAAGTCTTTTATCAGTTATGAAACCGTGCGCACCCATGTAAAGCATATCTACAAAAAACTGCACGTAGCCAGCCGCAGCGAAGCGGTGATGAAAGCTATCCAGCAGGGGCTCTTGTAATTCATCCTTGTTTATTATAATTCGGTGCAATCTGTACAGTGCGTTGCAATGGAAAGTATTCGAATATTCGTATTCACAGGTTTAGTAAAGTTTTTAAAAGGTAAATAGTTACTGGAGTAATTTAATTTGCAGCAAGCATTTTTTTTATAAGTCATAAAAAAAATGGCAGAGTAGGAATTGAATTGAATGCAAAATCAGTTCAATAGTTATAATTGAGAAATAATCTAAAACAGTCCTTCAAAAATGCAACCAGCTGCAGATAATAAAAAGTCAATACGAGTACCAGTCAGCAGAGGTAGTTGATTTGCGATCAAAGTTTACTTCATTATACCATCAAATGCAGGAACTACAACAACTGATCTACGGCAGCAAAACGGAAAGGTTTATTCCGTCAGCTTCGCAGGAAAAGGTTCGGTTTATCTCTTGATATGGAAGTAGCTGTTACTAGAAACTCTGGTCACGTTAAACGAGTGACTATATAGAGTTTCGTGATTTGGCTAATATCATTCCAATGGCTACAATTATTCCACAATACTTTTAACCCCGGTTTCAAATTCAACAAGGCCGGTATAGGTAAGCAGGTTGTTTACATATCCTTTGCGTGAATAATTGGAGTACCCATAAGCGAAGGGGCAATACCAGTAATCATCGGTAGTGGTCATCAGTTCAGCTATGACGATGGGATTGCATTGAAACATTTTTTTATCCACCAAACTCCACAATGTCTTCATCGTTTCCAATGCTTTCAATCCTGTTTCTTTGTCAATCACCTCTTGATTATTTAAAAAAGGTTGTTTGCCATGTGCTATGCAAAACATAAAAAAGTTCATCAGCAAATCAATAGGAATGGCGGGTACAGCAAGCTTTCCTTTTTTTGTCAATGCGATTACATCCTTCCACATAGCGGGAACAGGTGTGTTGTTTTTTGCAAGCAGGTCGGGCCGGTAACTGGCTTACGGCGTAGCAGCATCAATAGCCAATGCCCATTGATGCCCATTGTAGTTATAGCTTAAATGAGAATAACTAACCGTGTTTTTAAGTTGGTCATTAAGATATTCTTTGGATAAATATTCATCCAAAGGCAGTACGGATTTTGTTGCCGCAGCACAGCCTACCCAGGGATGATCAATGATGAGTAAGTCGTATTGCAGGATTAATTTTTCTATCGGGAAATCAGCAAACTCCTGCAAGGTTCTTTTCTTCCAATTAATTTCTACATGGGGATGCAACTCCCCAAAGCGTTGTGCAGCGGCTATTAGCGGCGTATAACCCCGGCTATGCCCCCATGTAATTCCGTTTAAAATTATTTTATCGCTCATTACTTATGACTTATACACCTTTTTTATTTGCCAATAAAATATGTTCGCAAAGCATTACCAATTCACCTTGCTGATTAAAAGCTTCTACCAATTCGGTTACCAAACCAAAACCCGGTTTTTTGTGTTCTTTTTTTTCTTTGATGGTTACTTTAACCTTAATGGTATCGCCAATAAAAACAAGTTTTATAAAACGTAAGCGGTCGTAGCCATAAGTCATAGCCACTTCATTAATTTCGGTTGCGGTTAAACCAATGGCAATGCTAAACACCAATGTACCATGTGCTACACGTTGTTTAAAAGGTTGGGTTTTGCACCACTCTGCATCCATGTGGTGCGGAAAAAAATCGCCTGTTTGCCCGGCATGAACAACAATATCTGTTTCAGTAATAGTGCGGCCAAAAGTTTGGCGGATATGATTTAATTCATAGTCTTCAAAATAGGTTTTTGTGAACATGGTTTGAGGTTTATAAATATTTCTCAATAGCAGGGTTACCCTTTGCTATCCAGATCATTTAAATTAGTTCTTTTACACAGAAGACTGGTTATGACATCTGGCAGATTTTTACTGTGGTATTTTTGTTATTATTTTAAAAACAAGTCGGATATTAAAATACCCCGCATGTTAAGTAGCTAAGTACTACCAAAACTAAACTGCTGCTTATGTGAAATCGTTAATCTCCATCGTTTTGATCTAGCTGTGGTTTTTTGTCGGATTCTCCCTGAGAGAACGGCAACACATTATTTTTTTCACCAAATGCCAGGCTCCTACGGTTGTAATGTTATATATTCACCTGGAGACGTTTTTATATCAATAACATTTCCATCAATTTTTTTCTTCACACTGTTATTTATTAAATATCCTCCTTTAGGCCAAGGCATTACTATCTTGAGTCTTGCACCCTTTTCGCTCAATATTTTAATTTCACTAACGCCTCCATTTTTTTGTGTTGCGCTTACTAAAAATGCTCCTACAGCTCTTAAGTTATGAAATACCGCATCTTTGTCTTTCGGCCAATTGGGGAAAAGGCGAATAGTGCCATCATAACTTTGCATCATACATTCATTAACAACAGCAGGTAAGGCAAAGTTTTCGAACCAGACTCCCATTTTATCCATAAAACCATAATTGGACATGTCTCCGTAACGGCCATGCACCTGCATCACCCTGTCGGAACTTGTTCCATTGGGCATCAGGCTATAGTTAACCTGGCGTTTAAAACGCTCCAGATCGAGTAAGCCTATCCGGGCTGCCTGTAAATTAATAAATACCAGGTCATTACCTCCTTCGTTTTGCTGATTGCGATAGGTGTTCTTCAATAATTCGGTGGTGTTTTGGTCGGAATGCAGGCCATGATCTTCACCGGGAAATACGGTAAATAGAGCATTTGGAACATTATAGACGACCTGGTCGTGCTCTTCTGGTACCGAAACCAATACTTTCCCATAATCCTTCGAAATTGCAGTAGGATATTCCGGAAAGTGGGATAAGATATCCTGAATTTCAGCGAGCAACGTTTTTTCCATTCCTTCCTGGCCCAATAATCTTGCCGCTTCTGTGAAGGCTTTAAAGATGAATTTTGTCAGCGTAAGGTCGGCGTTGCAATCATAATTGTATTTGAATCCCGGGCGGAGCCCGTACAATTCAGGAGGTACCGTAGGGAAAATATGGTATTTATCATCGCTCCATTGCGATCCCCTTGCTTCGGGCCGTTTCATGTAAGCCACTAAAAATTCAACTGCTGCTTTAATTGGCCCATAAGCCCTGGTTTTAAGATAATCAGCATCGCCTGAATAGATATAATGCCACCACAAACCCTGAACTGCCCAAGGCGTTTCGCAGATTTCCCATCCCCAGGTAGGAACAGGGTAGGGATTCATTGTCATTTCCACGGGATAGGCACTATGGGGAAAATAAGCGCCGGGCATTTCGTAATACTCTTTCGCCCAACTTTTACTGACCTCCATTAATGATTCAATGAGGTTGACATAGGGCAGGTTTTTCTCCAAATGATTGCTGGAAAAGGTAACCCAAAAAGGTTGTTGGGTATTGTAATTCATATGATAGTCGCCATGCCATGCAGTCCCTATATCATTGTAGCTCCAGTTGGCAAATAATCCCGGGGGCGTATTGCCTTCTTTTGTTGCACAATTAAAAAAGTAAAGGTTATGATACCACATTCTTTCAAGAAATTGATCGCCCAGTTTTACGCCAGATTTATTCCAGTAATCTTTCCAGATCTGTGTGCTTTTTCTCAGCGAAGCAATGAAATTTTCAAGTACAGGTGTTTCTACGATAGGCAGTCTGATCTCAATGTCTTTGTTCAATCCTTCCTGAAGAGTGATGCATCCGACGAATCCGGATTTTTTTTGCAGTCCAGCTTCAAGAGACGACATCTCTTCTTTGTTTCCGTCCCAGTTGATTCTATATTTTTTTTCCAAAGAGTTATTCATGGCTGCAATTAGACGGAAGGCTTTATCTTTCGGATGGCCTTGTACCGGATCATATTTGTCAGGCTCCGAATAGGGTAAAATCTGGCGGAAAGAGAGGAGGCCTTTGGACAGATCCTCCTCTGTCTTTGCTTTCGGAAATTCAGCCGGAGTTGATGGATCAATCATCACCCTGACACGATCAAAAATATTTTCGCATGGGTTGCCCTGCTGATCAACCAAACGCATCCACAGTTGATCTTTGGTCATATCTGTGAAAATTTGCAGCTTTAGTTTTTTTCGATCCTTGGTCAGCAGGAAAACTTCGCACAGGCCATTGGAGATGTCGAGCCGGTGTCCGACCATCTCTCCATTTCTGCGATCGAAACCCAACAGTACCGAACCGCAGGGGAACGGACGGGGATAAGGTTTCCTGTAGTTTTCGGCAGCCATTTTACTGTATTCATTATACCATGGATCTTTTGTCAGTAATGATAGGGTATCAGAAATTGTCTTTACCCGGCTGAATACCTCTTTAAATGTCCTGATCTTCTCCTTGTTATTTTCTGCAATACGGATATCCCATACATTATTGTGTCCGAAATAGAGCATAATTGCATCAGGGCGGGTGGTTACAACAACTCCCATTGCCCCGTTCCCCAACAATGCCCCTTCAAAGAAATCCGGAGCCGGACGGTCGTAGGCCAGCGGATGAAGCTTTGCTCTTTCGAAAGAGCTGAAGACTTCCTGACCTCCTGTCTCTTTTCTGCAAAAAATCAGTAACATCCCCAGCAATAATATCGGAAGGATAAATTTTTTCATAGTTCTCGTCATTATACTTTAGTTAACTACAATAAAAAAGTTGCATTTATTTTGCGGTGCGTTTGTTGTGGCACCAATTCATCCCATTTTAAATTTGTCGTTATGTTATAACGCTCCCACAACAGCTTCTTGCCCGCAGCAAATTAGCATTAGTTTGCAGCCAACGCCTGCACATCGATTACAGGGGCCATCCTCCATCATTGACAAAGCACCAAATAATTAAATTCAAAAGAGCTCTCTCATTTGGTCTTGACACCTGGTCGGATAGCCAATGGCATTTCGGCCCAATTCCTCCACAGAACCGTGCTTGAGACTCTCATCTCACATGCCGATTCTCTTTCGGTATCAGAAAAATCTGACACATTATTGGTATAAACTTTAATCGTCTGCATATTTCTATGCGTTGTTGTTCTTAATGCAAATGAAAGAGCTAAAATCGCCCGCCTCGAAAGAGCATTGGCCCATTTAAACGGTGAGGTTGCGTGTGATTAGTTAAGTAGTAGAACCGTACGTGAAAGTCTCCTTTCATACCGCTCTTATTAATTAATACATCAAGAATGTCCTTGCCTCAATGTTTTGCTTAGCATTCATTATAACTCCCGAAATTACTTTCAGTTTTCCGCTGAATTCATAAGCCAAATAATATATCCACTCCGCTCCATTTTCATTATAAGAACTTCATCACTAGCTTGGGATGTTCTTCCCCCATGCCGCGCATCAATACACTCTTTCTTATAGAAGTCCCTAGCTTGAAATTTTCTCTTAATATCATGACGACAGGTTCTCACGTTCCTTGTTGATGCCTGTTATAAGATCATGCCGCCTATATACCGGATGCCGCAAGAACAATAAACAGTTAACCTTCTTGCTTATCCCAATGACGATATTGAACTTTGGTTTTGACATCGTTAAATCCTTTCGACACCTCATCATCGATTCACTCACGTTCATCTTCCTATAACTTACCTCACAATTTTAATAATGTCTTGTCCTTATCGCTTACTACCACAGTATTTAACCGTAGCAGCACAGAGGCGGTTTGAAACATGGGCCTGCACGCCGATTCCGGAAAACTAACTCCCATCATTTATATAGCATCAACTTTCAAAATAAATAAAGAACGATTGTTGTTCGTTACACTCAATAACCTGGATTTTGCATAAGATTTTTATTAACATCGATCTCAGACTGTGGGAAAGGCCATAGGTAATGTTTTGCCGGATTGAATACACGACGAACGCCACTTCCCGGTTCAACCAGGGAATTGATATAGGTTTCTGCTAATTTCCAGCGTCTGATATCGCTGTATCTCCGTCCTTCCATTCCAAATTCAACCCTTCTCTCATTCCAAATGCGTGTTCTCATTGAATCCTTCGTTAATCCTGCAGGGATCGGAGGCATATTGATACTCGGTCTTCCACGAACTAAATTGATGGCATTGTAAACAGCCACAGTAGGACCACTCACTTCATTCGTAGCTTCAGCAAAATTCAATAAAACTTCAGCATATCTTAATAAGATCCAATCCTGTTCACTTTTGGTGGAATAATCTACTGGCAAGGCCTCCACATCAGCACCCTTGGTGGGTTCGTACCCTGTTGTCGATCCACCATTATAAGCGTATGGAACAACCTGACCTGAAGCCTTAACTGCCGGGTCGGAAAACGCTTTGAGCGTTAATAATAACCGGGGATCGCGATTCAATTTCCAGTTAGCCGGATTATATAAAGGCGAGGTGGTAATTGGTAGACCATCGGTACATTCAAATGCGTTGACTAATTCCTGGCGTGGATTCCAGATTGCATGCCATTCTATTCTAATATCCTGCTGGCTGAAATTGTCGGGATTAAGATATCTGGTCGAAAACATGATCTCGGGATTGACGTTTTGACCCACTGTTAAAAACAGGTTCTTGTAGTTATTATAGAGGCTGAATTTTCCGTCTGTCATAACCTGATTAGCAGAAGCAGCTGCTCCGGCCCAATCCTTCTGAAATAGTAATACTCTGGATTTAAGCGCCAATGCGGAACCTTTCACAGCATGTCCTGCAGTTTGATATTCAGTATTGGCGAGGCTTGCAATAGCCATATCCAGGTCAGCGACTACTTGTACCATAACCTCTTCTTTTGTGCTTTGCTTGACTTTTGCTTCATCGATGGTAACTAACTTGGTATAAAGCGGCACTCCGCCATAAAAATCTGTAAGTGTAAAATAGAACAATGCCCTTAGAAAGCGAGCCTCCCCTTTATATTGAGTCTTAATGGCATCGGTTACAGGCACCTTGTCGATATTTTCGAGGAAAAAATTGCAGGTGGCAATACCCCGAAAACAATCGTTATAGACATTGGCCAGAAGACCCCCTGATGTTGATTCTATCTGCCCTAAAGCAAATGTGCCTGTGGAATTGGCACCCAAACTTTGGGCTCCCTCATTCGCATCTCCAGCCATAATATCAAGTGCCATGTTACCTTCGTAATTAAAAGTATTACAATTAAGTCGGGCATAGCAACCAGCCAAAGCCATGTCAGCATCGCCCTGGGTTTTCCAGAAGGTAGGGCTGGAGATTTGGGTCAGTGGGTTTTTGTTCAAAAAACCTTTTTCACACGAAGTAAAAAAGAGCGTGATAAATCCGATTATTGAACTTTTAACAGCGATATTTTTTATATATTTATTCATAGTTTTTTTATTAAAGTTTTACCCTAATTCCTAAAGTGTAGGTGACTAGTTGCGGATAAGATTCGAACCAACCAGTGTTGGCCTTTTCAGGATCGGAACCGGGCCACTTGGTGAATGTAAGTATGTTGTCACCCGATGCATAAACATTGAGGTCTTGTAACCCGATTTTCCGGGTAATGCTTTTGGGAATATTGTACCCAATAGCCAGGTTTTTCAACCGCAGATAAGATGCATCAAGCAACCAGTAAGTGCTGGTAGTACCTGTTACAGGCCCATATCCGGAAATATACATGGCCGGATTCTTATTGGTTGATCCTTCACCTGTCCACATATTCTTGATAAAATCCACTGGAGGAGGAGAGCCTTGAATATATGGTACTAAGCCCCATGATAATCCCTGAGTGGTAGCTTTTAATCCATAAAGACCCTGGACGAATGCGGTTAAATCGAAGTTTTTCCAGCTAAGGTTTAAGCTACCACCATAAATGAACTTAGGATAAGCGCCGGGAACAACAACACGGTCTTTGGGGTTAATGATGCCGTCTCCATTCGCATCTTTATATTTTAGGTCACCCGGTTTTGGATTAAACGGATGCTTTGGTGATTTGTCAATTTCAGCCTGGTTCTGGAAGATTCCGTCCCATTCGACCATATAGTAGGAATTGAAAGGAAGGCCCTCCTGAATCGTAGTATTTCCGTAAGAGGGGGCTAAAATCCTAAGCACCTCATTTTTAAAGTGAGAGAGGTTGAAATTGACATCATATTTGAAGTTGCCTAACTGCTTTGCAGTACCAACCTGGATCTCAAAACCTTTGTTTTTCATTTTGCCGTAATTCACTGTCGGAGCAGACAGGCCTACGCTTGCCGGTATTGGAATACTGTAAAGAATGTTGTCGGTAACTTTGTTAAACCAGTCGAACGTTGCGGTGAATAAGCCATCTTTTACGTTGATATCTACACCGAAATCAGTCATGGTCGTTGTTTCCCATTTCAGCGATTTATCCACCATCCTGTTCACATATGCTGCCGGATAGGCGGTACTGAATGGATATGAGGTAGTAGACAACACCTCCTGGTAAGGATATGTTCCGACGTTCTGATTGCCTAATTGTCCCCATGATCCTCTTATTTTCAGGTTCTGAAGCCAGGTGATATTTTTCATAAACGACTCTTCTGAAAGCCTCCAACCTGCAGATACTGAAGGGAAGAATCCCCAACGGTTCGCTGGTGCAATTCTGGAAGTCCCATCATAACGTGCGTTGGCTTCAAACAGGTACTTATCCTTGAAATTATAGGCCATGCGACCGAAAAGCGACCTTATAGACCATTCACTAGCCGATCCGGAAGTGGTTTGTCCTAAAGCGGATCCTGCATCAATCTCCCGGAGGTCAATTGTAGGGAAAGTAACTTTAGTTCCGCCAATAGACCTGAATAAATTGGATTCCTGGTTGTAACCAGCCAATATGTTCACATTGTGGGTTCCGTTAAAAACCTTACGATAATTTAATGTTGAATAAAAGGTTTTCAACACGTTTGTACTCCAGTAATCCTGGACGCCAAGTGTCTGTGGAGCATTATTATGAGCAAAAGTGCCATCCTTGAAATAGTAGTTGTTAACGGCATGTTCATGGTTTTTGAGAGAGGTATAGTCAAAGGTAACGGCTCCTTTGGCGCTCCAGGTCAGATCTTTTAATATTTTTGCTTCTGCATAGAATTGTGGAACCACATTGTAGCGCACATCTTTCTTTATTCCACTTGCATCCTGTGCATCTGGATTTCTTACTGTCCATTCACCTATATTAGAGCCGTATCTTGCTACGTATCCGGTAGTTCCGTCCGGCAGTGTCATAGTAGGGTTATAGAGTGGTCCGGCTCCGTAGATAGCGAGAACCTGATAGTCTACATCATTATCCCAGTTGCTTTTAACTATATCTTTATTTACGAACTGAATATCGCCACCTACTGTGAGCCACTCTTTCACTTTTGTTTCAACACTAAGGCGGGCATTATATTTCTTAAATCCATATAAACTGGTAATTCCAGGTTGATCATAATAGCCCAGGGATAAATTAAAAGTTGATTTTTCATTTCCTCCCCCGATATTTAAAGATTGATTGTTCGTAATAGCTGTTTTGAAACAATGGTCAATCCAGTTAAAATTAGGGTAGCGAACCGGGTCGTTTGGGTTATTTCTGTATGCATCGATCTCTTGCTGAGAAAAATAGGGAATTTGTCCAGACCTAACCCTGCCCTCATTCCAATACTTCATATAATCCGCAGAATTGGACAACAGTTCGGGTAACCTGGTTGCACTTTGAAACTGAACATTACTATTAAAATCAATGCTAAGTACTTGTGCTTTACCTTTCTTTGTAGTGATTAGAATTACACCGTTTGCAGCACGGGCGCCATATATGGAACTGGAGGCCGCATCTTTCAGTACAGAGACTGATTCGATGTCATTCGGATCCAGGTTAGTCATGTCACCATTAATTCCGTTAATCAAAACCAAAGGATCGCTTCCTGCGCTACTAAAAGTGCCAAGTCCACGAATACGTAACGTATTACCCTCATTTCCCGGCTTGCCGAAAGCCGATGAAACCTGAAGGCCAGCAATTTTTCCTTGTAACAGGTTCTGAACGTTTGTTGAAGGACGTTTAATTAGTTCCTGCCCGCTTATAGAGGCTACGGAACCAGTCAGATTCACCTTTTTCTGAGTTCCATAACCTACCACAACAACATCGTTTAAGGAGTAAGCCACCGTTCTTAATTGAATTAGAAAATTTGTTTTTCCGGAAATACTCACTTCCTGTGTCTCCATACCCACATAGGAAAACACCATAGCTTTTGCATTATTTGTCACCTGAATGGAAAACGAGCCATCACTACTTGTAACTGTGGATTGATTAATTCCTTTGATCTTCACCGTAACACCTACTAAAGGATTGTTGTCCGGATCTTTTACATTGCCTGTAATTTTTTTTGTTTGTGCCGTTGCAAACAAACAAAACAGGAAGCATGAAGAAATTGTGAGGAGTAATTTTTTTTGCAATCGCATAGCAGTATATTTTAGACACCAATTTAATTTCTTTACGAAATAATACTGTTGCTAATATTACCAGTTTTATAAATTTTTTTACCTATTTTACATTGTACCCTTTTTTACCCTGGCCATACTGCCAGGAATCCCTGCCACTAAAAATTTACAAAAAAAAACTGGCCGTAAATGAAGTCTGGTTATAACGCTATAGCGTGTACCCACAGCTTGTTTCAGTTATTTTTAAATCCAAATTATCATAAAACTTATTGCATGAAAGCCGAATTGATCATTGATGCACCCATTATAAATAAAAAAGAGATCTGGATAAAAAAGGTTAATCAACCACATTTTGATCACCCCTTTCATTTCCACCAATTCTGTGAACTGGTATGGGTAGAAAAAAGTTATGGGAAGTTAATAGTGGGTGATTATGCAGGGGTATTTTCGGAAGGAGATCTGATCATGGAAGGCCCCGAACTGCCACATTTATGGCGATGCGATGATATTTTTTATAAAAGCAAAAAAAACCTGCATACAAAAGCTTTCGGATTATACTTTCCACCTACCCTAATTCCCAACATAACGGATGATGCTAAAAGCTTGGGTTTATTTAAAGGCTTACTGAATAATGCGCAGAGAGGGTTGCGTTTTTATGGAAAAACAAGAGAAAAAATAATTGAACTGTTCAAAAAAATTATTAACAGTGAGGGGCTTGAACGAATGGGCTATTTTCTGAGAGTCATTCATATCTTAAATAAGACTTCAGAATTTGAATTTCTCGCCAGCATTGGGTATGCAAACAGATTTAACAGCAAACATGATATGAACCGGTTTAATGAAGTGTATCAATTTCTGCTTACAAATTTTCATCGGGAAATCCTGTTAATTGAGGTAGCAAAAATCTGCCACATGACGCCAACCGCCTTTTGCAGGTTTTTTAAAATAAGAACACAGAAAACATTTATCCGTTTCCTGAACGAGATCAGAATAGGCCAGGCCTGCAAACTTCTACAAAACGATGATCAGGCTATAAAAGATATTTACGTTGATTGCGGATACAATAACCCGGTTAACTTTTTTAAATTTTTTAAACTCATCACTGGCAAAACGCCAAAAGAATACCGGGATAATATAAAAATGATGAATAAGGAGTAAGTACCAATAAATTACTTCGCTCATGTTGGATAGAAAGGATTTAGGTTATTATTCAATTATAGCATCTTCGATTTTCACCCGGCTGCCAGGATGACTGCTGCTGAATAATTAATGTTTAAAACAAATGAAATCCTTGAAGAAATTGCTTTAAAAACAGGCTATCATTCCCCATCAAATTTTATAATAGCATTCAGAAAATTTTATAAAACTACTCCGGCTATCTTCAGACAGAATCATACCAGGTAACCTAAAATATCTTAGCAGAAGCAAGATTGGAATGGCATTTACACATTGCTAAGTATTTTATAAAGCGTACAGGGCGTGCGACGCATCTTTAGTTTCATAGCAGCATGTAGCCTGATTCATAGAAAATTCTCTATTTAATTAATGCTCACAATTGAACACTTTTCACCCCCGTTTGGTGAATATGATTGCCATATATTTAATTAACTTTTGTCACATACCGTAAAAGGAATTATTAAAACACCAAGCCATATATTACAGACCCGGCATTATGCTGACCTGCCCTTTTTATCATCATCTTACAACATTACTGTAAACGGGATTTGATTCTAAAGCGGAGCTTATTGGTTTAAATTATTCGTCGGTTGCAGATACTGCTTTTTGCATATACAATATAGAGCTTAATACGCTTTTGGAAGCAGCAGTGATCATCCAAGAGCATAGAGGCAAAAGTAAATTATTGAATAGCGCTATGATATCTGCAGAGAAATTAACAGCAGGTGAAGAAGAGGAGCTTTTAAAGTATTTTAAATTTCTGAGCAATAATGAATGAGCTAATCGCCAAATCCGATATTGACCATATATCTTTATAAGTTTTGCGAGGTAGCAAATGCCTAGATGTCTTTCCTACCCCCGTTGACTGAATTGTAGAATGCGTTGATTCGATTGTTAAAAAAACGTGGATGTGTCGCAAATTCATCCAACTTACAAAGATCGCGCAAATGAGTTTTTGCGGACTGCCCTGTCGTTATTACGGAGGCATTTTTGATGTTAAAAAGCGGGTTATTTATTTGGATTTATCTCAAAGTGTTGAACAAAAAACGGATGAATACCGGACAGATTTTATTGATGGCTATTGCGCTTTTAGCAATTCCTGTTGTTGGCCCAGTTATAGTTGCGGTCATAACATTGAGAAAGAGAAAAGTAACATAAGTTAATTGAAATAATCGTTTTAAGTAGGAAGTATCTTTATAGTTCATATGTTGGATTAAAAAATAGCATGTCATTGTTTCTCCGCGCGACAAACAAATTTAAATTCTGTTTTACATTAATTTTAAATATAGTGCGTGCTTCATTCTTTCTAAGTTGAAGTATCAGCATAATTTCCTTATGCTATTATTTTTTCCTAAAGTAAAATAAAAATCCCGCAATATAAGTATCGCGGGGTTTCGAATTTAAATAGTCTAAGATAATAATTGGGCATCCTTCTTGCCAAGTTTATGCCTGAGAACCTGCATATCCTCACTTACCTTCCGATCCAGGATTTTTGCGTAAATCTGTGTTATTTTCAAGCTCTTATGCCCGAGCATCTTACTAACGGTCTCTATTGGAACACCATTATTTAATGTTACTGTTGTAGCAAAAGTGTGTCTGGCGGTATGGAAAGTAAGATGTTTATTAATATTGCAAATATCTGCTACCTCTTTTAAGTATGCATTCAACTTTGCATTGCTTGGGACGGGCAATAAGCAATCATTTTTCAAACATTGCTCATGATTCGAGTATTGATCCATGATTTCGAGAACAGTAGGCAATAATGGAATCCGGGTAGATGAATCTGTTTTTTTTCGTTTGTAAACACCCATTTTTCACCGTCGATTCCAATAATAATATCTGAACGTTTAAGCCTTTTAGCGTCAATGTAAGCCAGACCAGTGAAACAACTGAAAGTAAAAATGTCACGCACTTAATTAAGTCTTGCATTGCCAAAATTTTTTGAATTTAGTATCTGCAACTCTTCCTGTGAAAGAAAACACATGATTACCTCTTTTTTACTCATTTTGAAACCAAAGAAAGGGTCTTTTGCCAACCATCCATTTTTTATACAAGAATTGACAATTTTCCTGAGATTCAGGTTTATCTATGTTTAGGTTTCGGTTGGTGAGGACACTAACCGATAAGAAATGGCGGAAGTTGGAAGACTACAGGCCCCAAACGCCAGAAATCGCAGCAATCAGAAATAAAGGCGATGTAAGAAACATAAATTAGTTAAATTGAAAAACCTAAAAGCAACAACAAAAAACGCATGCAATGAATAATAGTTTTTTACTCAATAACTAAATTTTAATTATGAATAAATTTTCCAAAATGCTATTCGCAGTTGTATTTATCAATTACGCCGCACAGGCACAAGAAATTAAAAACTTTGATGAAAATGGAGAACAGATTACTCGTTTTGATCAACTTGGAAATGCGGTAGATGCTCATGATGGCAAAATTGCCTATTACAATGACACATATTATTTATATGGCACGAGCTACGATTGTGGTTTTGAGTGGCAAAATGAATTAGCACGATTTTGCGGCTTTAAATCCTATTCTTCGAAAGATATGGTAAATTGGAAAGACGAAGGATTTTTATTTGATGCGCAAACACCTTTATGGCAATCTCGGTGTGATGGAAAGACGTATGGTTGTTTCCGTCCACATGTAGTTTATAATAAAAAAAATAAAAATTATGTGCTCTGGATTAATGTATATGATAATGTTTCTGGATACCGCGTATTTACAGCAAAAAAACCCACAGGACCTTTTGTTGAAGTAGCACAACCGAAAACAGCAGTAAATAGCGATAAACCTGCAGCTGGTTTAAATAATGGCGATCATGATCTTTTTGTGGATGATGATGGAACCTGTTACTTGGCTATAACAGACTGGAGAACAACAGGAACAATTGCAATCGAGCAATTAACGGATGATTACCTATCGGGAACAGGAAAAGTGAAAACTTTAATTACTTCTGGACGTACAGAGGCACCTGGACTCTTTAAACGAAAAGGTATTTATTATGTTACCTATTCAGATCCGAACTGTGGTTACTGCGCTGGCACAGGAACTTCATATAAAACAGCAAAATCGCCATTAGGAGAGTGGTCGGAAGGCACAAAGATTAGCGATAATTCTTGTGGTGGACAACCTTCCTTTGTGTCGACATTGAAAATAGATTTAGATACTTATTATCTTTACGGCAGTGACCTTTGGAATAATGCCGCCAAAAACGAAGCCTTGGCAAATTTTTATTGGGCCCCTTTAACATTTGCGGAAGATGGTTCCATAAATCCAATGGATTGCATCAAATCCTTTACTTTGAACAAAAAAAGAAAAAGTAAAAAGGTTGATGACAAAATTCCCAAAAATGAAGATTATAAAGCTTCATGTGACATTGGTGGGGAAATTCAGCGCTCGCAGTCATTCACAGCCAGTTCTAGTGGTACGCTAAAGTCGTTTTCAATAACGACACTAAAAAGTGGTTATCCTACAGCGGACCTCACCCTCACTTTCTACGAGTCTCCAGACGGCATAACAAAAAAAGGTAGTCCACTTGCAAGCATAGACATCCCCCAAAAGACGCTTGGTTGGTCTGCAAGAAACATTACCACAAACCCTAATTTTAATTTGATTGCTGGGAAAAAATACATATTAGTATTAAAATCGGATACTAAAAAAGGGTGCTACGGGTTTGCTTATATCGACTCGGAATCAAATTCTAATGAAATTTCGTCGATTAGTAAAAATCAAGGTGAAAATTTTATAACTGAAAAAAATCGAAAATTAAAATATTCTCTGGTAATCGAATAAGTGGACTCCTAATGAATAGAATATCGCCTTTGAAAAAGCAAAGGAAAAACTCTCTACAACAGAATTGTCTGTTAGCGAAATCGCATATATATTGGGTTTTGAACATCCGCAATCATTCAGTAAATTGTTTAAAAGCAAGACCAATTTAACGCCTTTGGAGTTTAGACAATCTTTCAATTAACGAACCCAACTGGCGCTGGACGCCCCGTCCAGTGCCTACAATGATCATTATGCTAATTTAATGGAAACAACCTACAATATGGAAAGTAATTACTTCAAATACCGGATAGAATCCTGCTTTTTATTTTCTATCACAGGATGAGACCTCCTACGATAGTGGACTTCAAAACATCAAAAGTCCGTTCGATGATTTGTAAAATAAAAACATACAAAGCCAATATTTTTTGTTGTATTTATGTAGGTTTGTTGCATTCATAAACGAGTTAGCGGTAATTTGCAACGAACAGAACCTTCACTAAATAGCATATTATGAGAAAGACTTTTTTAATAATGATATTTTTTATTATGGCATCTGACTGCCTTAATGCACAACCCCAAAACGATAATGAGCGAGCAAGAGTTAATCAGAGCGTGACTAAACTTTTTGAAGGAATTGCAGCATTGGACACAAAAATGATTAAACAGTATTCAACCAAAGACTTCCTGCTACTTGAAGACGGCGCTGTGTGGAACATGGATACACTCACCAGTAAATTAAATCAGTTAAAAGGACTTAGTTTCAGCAGAATAAACCATTTGGATTTTATTCAAACAGAAGTGGAAGGAAACGCAGCATGGGTAGCTTACAACAACGCCGCAGACATGATCGTTAACGGACAAAGAATGAATGTTCAATGGTTAGAAAGTGCTTTCTTGGTAAAGCAAGGTAAAGACTGGAAAATTAAACTGCTTCACTCTACTATGTTGAAGCCTAAAACACAATAACTCATATAGTGACTACTGACATAAACTACCGCTAACATTTAGTCGTATAGCCGAAAGCCCCCAAATTTAAAAGAGCATGAATAAAACTTAAAAGCCCAGAACAATTGGGGTCTGGGCTTTTGGCTATACGCTGTTCAGCGACACCGGGCATTAGGAGGTTTTGTAGAACCGAGGGAGTGATCGTACAGCCTTTTTACGAAGGATTGCTGTGAGCTTAGTTGCTGTAGGTGGGGATTGAGTTGCAATTGGCATATAGTATCCCCTACCCAGATTTTTAGAGGGTGGCTGCTTGTTGGTTTCCGTATTGATCTGTTTTGTCATAGGTTGCTCTCGGATCAGGTGTTTTTTGTTATAGATGGCGACGCTTCGTTTTTTGTGCTGCGCCTGGTTCGAGTCTTGTATGTTTACAAGGCTGCCATTATGGTTCAGGTAACTGGCTGTTATTTCCATTTTACCTTCTGTGCATTTTGGGCATATACTGTAATCTATACCGGTGCGTTGCAGCATCTGCAGGCTAAAGGGTATGATTACTTTGGGCATGGGTTTGGGCAGTTCTAACTGCAGGAGAATGGCTGCTATCCGATCGTTTTTCCCGTTGTGTGCCAGGTA
>JBDSBP010000541.1:0-19972 GCA_039921525.1 Chitinophagaceae bacterium
AATTTTGGGTGGCAATTTTATACGACTGTTCAAAGCAAACTCTTAAACAACTAAACTTCCACTTAACAGTTACCATTTTTTAAAGATCACAAACACTGCCATTACAATCAGCAGGAAGCCCACCAAATGGTTCCATGCTAATTTTTCGTTTTTGAAAAAGATGGTGGTGAATACCATAAAAATAACAATAGTAAGAGCTTCCTGTATTGTTTTTAGCTGAACAAGGTTGAAAGGGCCGCCATCATCTTTAAATCCTATGCGGTTAGCAGGAACCTGGAACAGGTATTCAAAAAATGCTAATCCCCAACTGATTAAAATAACCGAAAAAAGACCGAGGTTCTTCCCCCATTCAAAATCTTTAAATTTCAAATGGCCATACCAGGCAAAGGTCATAAATGTATTGGAGATGGTGAGAAATAGGATGGTTTTAAGACCTTTCATGATCGGATAATTTAGTTACGGCTATCGGCTATCGGCTATCGGCTATCAGCTATCAGCTATCGGTTATCGGCTATCAGCTATCAGCTTTTAGGAAAATCATTACTAAATTAAGACTTCTGATTAGGTTTAATGAGTTAGATAAGGAGTTGTTATAAACGATCGAAAAAATAGTTACTCCGAAAGCTGGTAGCCGATACCTGATAGCTGAAAGCTGATAGCCGATATCCGATAGCCAATACTACCTCCCCTTAACCTGGCTGACAAGACTGGTATTTTCCTGCTTCAATTGTTTGTTGCTATTGGTAAGTGCATGGTTTGAACTGACTTCAGATCGAAGGGCCCATTTCAGAAACTCAATTTCATCCTTCATTTTTTTAGTTTCTTTTGAAGATTGAGGCGCTTCACCATTGCTTTGAACTGGTTTAGTTTTAAGTTGATTTTGTAATTTTACAAGCTGGATACTTTTACCTTGAAGGTCCTTTTGCAGGTTCTGCATTTGCTGCGTCATTAAACTGTCATCCTTATTATTATTATTTGTAGCACGGTTGATTAAATTAAGCGACTGCCTGTTTTTCAAAACAAGCTCGAAAGAGGAAGTTATGCTGTCTATTTTATTGCCTTCTATAAAATTGGACCTGTTTCCCCTGATACTATCCAGCGTTTTTCTAAAAGAGGCTTCGGCCTCAACTACCATTTTACCGGTCGGGGTACCTGAATATATCTGTTCCAGGCGCATCCATTTTGAGTGAAGCAATTGATCGGTTTGTAGTAATTGCTCCTCACCAAAACTATTCTGGTTTGAATTGGAAGCAACTCTATCTTCCTGCAGTGATTGCGCGGGTAAAGGTCCCCAAAATGAACTTACAATGATTACACATAGTATGACCGATCCAGTAAAAAAACCGATGAATTTCAGCAGTGTAAAATTTATTGAGTTAATGCTTATTGATTTCATATCTGATTACTTATTTTTCTTGATAATAATTTTAATTCATGCTCATTCTTTTAGCCAGGATCGTTGTATTTTTTTGAATATTTTTATTATCATGCAAACTTTTTGAGGGGTCCAGTTCCCGGTTGTACAATCCACCAAAACTTACCGCGAAAAATTTCCAGCCATAGGGAATATTATTCTTATCGGTACATTCAATATCTGTAGAGTCGCTATTTTTTTCAACACTTAAAAAGGAATTAAAGAGTTTGCCTAACTCAAGGTGCAGGGGAGAATTGATTAAAAATGAGTCCTCTTTAAAAACCATATATTTTCTTGATAGTTTGAGGTGCACCAGGATAGTGCTTAAATAAATAATATCGGCGTTTTCATCAGTGGCTTTATAACCGTACCAAACCATTGATTTATTTTCCGGAATCCGAAGAAAATAAAACCATGACTGGTAAAACATATAAGGAAGTAAAAATGCACAACAGCTGGCCAGTACTATTTTTTGCATGTTGGCGTTTACAATGAAATAAAAGAGCAACAACATTCCGTAGATGATCAGGGTTAAAACAGAGGAGAAATAATATTTTTCTTTTAAAGAATATAATGAAAAATACGGATGCTTTTCCAATAATACGGTATGCAGTATCCCAAAGGCCATAAAATTGATTAACTGAATTAGAAATATGGCGCGGAATAACGACGCTGAAGAATAACCCATAAGGGAAAAGGAACTGGAAGCGATAGTGATGGAGATAAATAGGAAAATATAACCTGCAAATTTCCTGTTTAAAAAAAATGGAATACTATTGGTTCTTATTACAAATGGAGTTATTTGAAACGCTTTCATAGACACACTCTAGATTTTTATATAATAAGTAATAGTTATAACTTCCCAAGTTTTAAT
The DNA here is from genome assembly GCA_039921525.1 of Chitinophagaceae bacterium. Classification (GTDB taxonomy): domain Bacteria; phylum Bacteroidota; class Bacteroidia; order Chitinophagales; family Chitinophagaceae; genus JADCRZ01. The sequence continues at coordinate 2,289 of JBDSBP010000541.1, forward strand.
TCTTTGAAGGTTATACCTAAGGTTAATGGCAGCAATTACCGTGAACTTTGTTTTCTCACCAGGTAATTGCTTTTCTACTTAAGGGGTTATGAATAGAATAGTATATACGAATGCCCTTAGATTTAAGATTTGGGAGAGAAAAAATTTTATTGAATTCGTTACAGGCAATAGGTCTGGGGGTTATTATTGTATATCCTTTAACATAATGGCAATTTTTTGTTTCCATTTGTTTTGCACTTCATTATTCCTCATATAACCAGTTTCCGTATCGTATCTGCGTTGCAGCGTGTCGTAGCGCGCAAACATCAACTTATAAAGGGAATCCACCTGTATACTATAACGCTTTTTATCAAAGCAAATGGCTGATAATGTTCGTTTTAAGTCGATTGAAAAAATTTCACCCAAATCATAATGTCCCTGCTCATGGCTAAGCAAGGCATTCAGTAACTCAGGCTTTTTTATTTTAGATACTTTCATCCACGTCTTCCCCCCCAAAGAAATTTTCGTTTCTACTTTCAATTTGATTTTTCCATTTTCCGGGCAATTGGTCGCGCCGTATAATGTTAAAGACACCACGGGATTAGTATTGGCTAAATAATCCACGCTTTCATCTGGCACCCCCTTAAAGTCGCTTGTTGTTAATTTTTTCCTCACAGGCAATTCACTATTGCCTTGACCAATTACGAAACTGATTAATAAAATTGCAAGAAGAGTAAACCTGCAATGGAGAGAATATATTCGGCAGGTTTGCATCATAGCTGTCAGCTGTCAGCCATCGGCCATCAGCTTTTATTTCTATTATTTAATGAAATAATCGCAAATGAAGGCAGCGAAGTAACGCCTTTCATTAACAACTAACAATTAACCATTAACAATTAATAGTCATCCTCTCGCTTTTATCCGAAGATTTCTTAACAACTCGGTATACCTCTTGTTAAACTTCTCGATGGCCTCGGAAGATGTGTAAGAACTTTCCTCCTGCGATTTCCGACGGCCAACGCTAACATTAAGTTTTACCGTGTTGTTATCCAAAAACAGCACTTTTCCCCAATTGATTTCATCGTAGGGCGAGTAAAAGTCACTTTCGTATTGTTCCAAACATACCAGGTTCCCATTATTCAGGTAGTAGGTCTCCATATATTCAGTAGAATCAATTAAATAACGAACCTGGAAGATAATGACTCTTCCTTCACTGATGGTGTAATACCAGGTCTCGCGGATCGTTTTATCGTTCTTAAAAGTTTTATCCACTTTGATGATCCGGTTCTGGTAAAATGTATTTTGAGATTTAAGCGAGAGGCTGTCTGCCCGCTCCACAAGCATATCAACATTAGTTCTCCAGTCGTAAACTCGCTGTGCATTTGAATGTACGAAAATTATCATGACCAGGATGAAGGAAATAATCTGGCTGGTTTTTAAAATGGTAATTGGCAGGCAAATGAGATTACTCCTGATTTTACCACCTGATCTACCCCATCTTAACAGGTTGCGAAACTCGGAACTGGTCGAACTTTGCGCATTCATGTCATAAAATTAGAAAAATTTGGTGAATCAAAACCCGGATTGTTTTTGTATTTTGGAGGGATTGATCGTTCGAACCATTTAAAAGCTAGTGTTATGTCAACTCTAAAATGACGCTTTGGCTATCAGCCTTCCGCTATCAGCTATCAGGAGGAAACTAATTGTAGCATTGTTTTCCTGATAGCTGACTGCTGATAGCTGATAGCCAAAATAAACGACAGGTTATGATTGACAAGACACTAGTGGTTTGAAATGCCATTCATTTCCACTATCTAAATTTAAACTATGTTTCTGCGAATTCAAATATTTTGCCTGGTATTTTGCCTGCTTAACTTTTCTGGCTGTAAAAATCCCGGCAACAGGTATTCGGATTGGCAGGTTTACCGCGGTGGGCCAGAAAGTAACTGCTATTCATCATTAGACCAGGTAAACCACGATAATGTACATCAATTACAAGTCGCCTGGACCTACCATACAAAAGATAAAGGCACCACTATTCAATGCAATCCTATCATAGTGAACAATATAATGTACATCACCTCACCGGCGCTTAAGGTAATTGCATTGAACGCCGCCACTGGTAAAATGTTATGGACTTTTGACCCGTTTAATGGCGGCAAAGCAATCGGTGTAAACCGGGGAGTAACTTACTGGGAAGATGCCAAAATAAGCCGGATTTTTTTTACAGCCGGTTATAAATTATATGGCCTGGATGCCGAGACCGGGAAGATTGATACGGCATTTGGTGATTATGGCACGGTGGATTTGCGATTGGGGCTTGACCGTAAGCCGGAAGAAATGTACATGGATGTTTCTTCACCCGGAATTATTTTCAAAGATCTGCTGCTATTAGGTTCCCATTTGAGCGAAGGTGAGGGAGCCGCACCCGGTCATGTGAGGGCTTATGACGTTCATACCGGTAAACAGGTGTGGATTTTTCATACCATCCCTCAACCTGGCGAATTTGGTTACGATGGGTGGGAAAAGGATGCCTGGAAAAAAATTGGTGGCGCAAACAGCTGGTCTGGTTTCAGCCTGGATGAAAAGCGTGGCTGGGTATTCTTCGCTACCGGTTCATGCGCTCCTGATTTTTATGGCGGCGACCGTTTAGGTCAAAATCTTTTCGCAAATTCTGTGGTTGCTTTGAATGCAGCCACCGGCAAGCGGGTTTGGCATTACCAGGTTGTTCATCACGATCTGTGGGATTACGACCTGCCTACTTCACCCAACCTGGTAGTTGTAAATCATAACGGAAAAAAAACGGATGCCGTTGCACAGGCCACTAAAACAGGAAATATTTTTTTATTGGATAGGGAAACGGGCACTCCACTATTTGATGTAGAAGAACGAAAAGTAGCGGCCTCGGAAATAGAATCCGAAAAGAATTGGCCCACCCAGCCTTTTCCTATCAAACCCCTACCGTTTGTCAGGCAAAAGTACCGGGAAGAAGATATTACGAATATCTCCCCCCAGGCGCATGCTTTTGCGCTCGAACAATTTAATAAAGCCAGGAACGAAGGAATCTTTACGCCCGCAGGCCCAACCGGAACAATCGTGTTCCCGGGAATGCGGGGTGGTGCAGAATGGAACGGGGCTTCGGTTGATATGAAAACAGGCATCCTCTATATCAATGCCAATGAAATTCCCAATATAACAAGTCTGAAAAAAGTGGAAGCGGTTACTGGCGACAACAACGCCCAGTCTGTCGGTAAAAATATTTTTCAAATAAATTGCGCCACCTGTCACGGTCTCGACCGCAAAGGGCAGCGGCCTTTTCCTTCGCTTATTAATATTGATAATAAATTATCCATCCGGGAAGTGCAGACCCGCATTACTAACGGCAAGGGACAGATGCCACCTTTCCCAAACCTGGCAAAGGAACAAGTTTACTCCCTGGCAGTTTATCTTATGAACGCTGATAAACCCGTGGAAAAAAATTCTACAAAGCTGGTTGCTGCAGATACTTCGAAACAAAAACCCAGGTATGCTCATTCGGGGTATGCCCAATTCCTGGATGCGGAAGGTTATCCCGCAGTTAAACCACCCTGGGGAACACTAAATGCCATAGATCTGAATACCGGCGACCTTCTTTGGAAAGTTCCGTTAGGAGAATATGCGGCACTAACCAAACGTGGTATTCCAGTTACGGGCACCCAGAACCTGGGCGGCACCATTGTTACAGCCGGCGGTTTGTTGTTTGTAGGTGCCACCAAGGATGAAAAATTTCGAGCGATAGATAAAAATACCGGCAAAATTTTATGGGAGACAACCTTACCCGCCGCGGGCTATGCCACTCCGTCCACCTACGCAGTCAATGGAAAGCAATATATTGTTATCGCTGCCGGAGGCGCGGGGAAAGGAGATACCAAAGCCGGTGATGCGTATGTGGCGTTTGCATTGCCGTAATGAGGTGTGAGGTGTGAGTTTGGCTATCAGCCGTCAGCTATCAGCTTTGGTCTTCAGGTTAGTTCGATGTCAAAAGGTAAATATCATGGAAGTTATATAGAAGCTATGAGGTATGAGGGTAGCACCCTGGGCTCTACATCAAAACAATTATATTTAATCATTAATTGTCATTACTATCCAATGTCGTTACATTTAAAGGTTTTTCGGTCAGACTCAACCCAAACCTATAAGGTTTGAACCCGGACTGCCGGCACTAAAAAATCAAACCTTATAGGTTTTATGCAATAGGCTATCAATACGACCATTAACCATTAACAATTAACCATTAAATACAAGCATGCTTCATATCAAAAACGATCTGCAGGCCGCTGACCTTCAATCAAAACTTCAGTATTTCTGGGAGCTTTCAGCCAGCAAAATTCACCTGATAGAAAATAATTATGATGCATTAAAAGGCTCCCCCGTCTTTACGGTCAGGGGAAAATATACTACGCGCGGCTGGACCGAATGGACCCAGGGATTCCAGTATGGATCCGCCATTCTCCAGTTTGATGCCACGGGTGAAAAATCCTTTTTGGAGATAGGTCGAAAAAATACACTGGAGATGATGGCGCCGCATATCAGTCATACAGGTGTTCATGACCACGGCTTCAACAATGTAAGCACTTACGGGAACCTGCTTCGCCTGATGCAGGAAGGAAAAACACCCTTCAATGAATGGGAAAAGAACTTTTATGAACTCGCTTTAAAAATATCCGGGTCGGTGCAGGCCAGTCGCTGGACTTCTATAAAAAACGGTGGCTTTATACATTCTTTCAATGGCGCTCATTCGCTTTTTGTTGATACCATTCGATCCTGCCGGTCGCTTATTGTTAGTCATGGCCTCGGTCATGCATTGCAGGGAGAGGGAGATGTAAGAACCAGCTTGTTGGAGAGAGCCCTGCAACATATGAAAGCCACGGCAACCTACTGCATATATTATGGCAAAGGGCGTGACAACTATGATGAGTGGGGGCGCACCGCGCACGAAAGCATCTTTAACATAAAGGATGGTAACTTCCGTTGCCCGAATGCTCAACAGGGCTATTCCGGATTTACGACCTGGACCCGTGGCCTGGCCTGGGCTATGTGTGGTTATGCGGAACAACTGGAGTGGTTGCTTTCTTCCAAAGAAGATGACCTGGAGCCTTTCGGAGGCTTTGGTGAAGTGGAATCTTATTTATTGAAGGCGGCCAGGGCAACCTGTGATTTTTATATCGCAAATACTCCCGGTAACGGTATTCCTTACTGGGATACAGGAGCACCGAATCTTCATAAAATGGGGAAGTATCTGAATACAACAGCGGATCCGTATAACAACTTTGAACCGGTTGATAGTTCTGCAGCAGCAATTGGCAGCCAGGGATTGCTACGATTGGGCAAATACCTGGTAGATAAAGGCGACGAATCGGGGGAGAAATACCGGAAGGCCGGACTAACGGTGCTGGATAGCCTTTTTGACGAGCCTTACCTGAGCAAAGATCCGCAACACCAGGGCCTGATATTACATTCTATCTATCATAGACCCAATGGCTGGGATTATATTCCCGAAGGAAGCAAAATTCCTAACGGAGAATCGAGTATGTGGGGTGATTATCATGCACGTGAAGTGGCCTTGTACCTTCAACGAATCATTAACAACGAAAAATATTATACATTTTACAATTGTTTGCCATGAATACAAAGCGATTAACTGATTTATCAAGGCTCTGTATTCATACCATAACTACCAAACCATGGAACATCGAAGAAGCTGCCAGGCAATTTGCAAGCCGGGGCGTGGCGGGGATAACGGTGTGGCGCGATGCCCTGCATGGACGGGATATCGCAAAAACAGGACAGATGTTGCGCGACAGTAACCTGGAAATTATTTCATTATGCAGGGGTGGTTTTTTCCCGCATTCCAATGTAGCCGGCCGGCAGTTAGCCATAGAAGATAACAAAAAAGCCATCGACGAAGCGGCCGCATTGGGAGCCCCCCATGTTGTACTGGTTTGTGGCGCTGTTCCTGGACAGGCACTATCAGAATCACGCAAGCAGATCCGCGATGGCATTATGGCTGTGCTGGAACATGCGGCGGCCGCCGGTGTAGGGCTTGCTATAGAACCGCTTCATCCCATGTATGCAGATCACCGTTCCGCTATAAATACCCTTGGACAGGCTAACGACATGGCGGAAGAAATAAATTCACCCTGGATTGGAGTGGCAGTAGATGTGTATCACTTATGGTGGGATCCGGATCTTGAAAAAGAAATAACGCGTTGCGGAAAAAATAATCATCTTTTCGCTTTTCATATTTGTGACTGGAAAACTCCTACATTAGACTTGCTCAATGATCGCGGACTGATGGGGGAGGGGTGTATCCCTGTCAGGCAGATCAGGGGATGGGTGGAAAAAACAGGATTCTCCGGCTTTAATGAAGTGGAGATCTTTTCAAATAAATACTGGGTCGAAGATCAATCAATGTTCCTGGATAAAATAAAAAATGCGTATTTAAATCATTCATAAATACTCTTAAACTATGAAAGAAATTAAAGTAGGGATCATCATGAATGGCGTCACTGGCCGTATGGGAACGAACCAGCACCTGATGCGATCGATCGTACAAATAATAAAGCAGGGTGGCGTACCCGTTAGTACGGATGAAGTGATAATGCCCGACCCGATTTTGGTGGGACGTGATATTCATAAACTAGAGAAGCTTGCTGCACAGTCGGGCATAAAAAAAATAACCACCAATGTTGATGAAGCATTAGCTGATGCCAACAATATCATTTATTTCGATGCTCAAACCACGGGCCGGCGTGCAGAAGCGGTTCGTAAGGCGGTTAAAGCCGGCAAACATATTTATTGTGAAAAGCCCATTGCTGTAAATACAGAAACTGCTCTCGAACTGTACAGGCTCTGCAATGAAGCCGGTTTAAAAAACGGTGTGGTGCAGGATAAGCTCTGGCTGCCGGGCATTATGAAGATCAAACGCCTTATCCAAAATGGTTTTTTTGGAAAAATTCTTTCTGTAAGAGGGGAGTTTGGTTATTGGGTGTTTGAAGGGCACTCTATTCCGGCGCAAAGACCTTCCTGGAATTATCGGAAGGAAGATGATGGAGGTATTATTGTTGATATGCTTTGCCATTGGCGCTACGTGCTGGATAACGTTTTTGGCAAAGTAACCTCGGTATCTTGTATTGGCGCAACTCATATACCAGAGCGGATTGATGAAAAGGGAAAACCCTATGTTTGTACGGCAGATGATGCTGCATACGCCAGTTTCGAATTGGAAGGGGGAATTATAGCCCAGTTCAATTCTTCCTGGACGGTAAGAGTACGACGTGATGACCTGCTTACTTTACAGGTTGATGGTACAAAAGGATCTGCGGTTGCTGGTTTACGTGAGTGTTATATTCAGCATTATGGAAATACACCCAAGCCGGTCTGGAACCCGGATGTGGTACAACCAATAAATTTTTTCGAAGGCTGGTCAAAAATCCCCGAGCAGGAACCGTTCGACAATGCCTTTAAAGTGCAGTGGGAACTTTTTCTGAAACATGTAGTAAAAGATGAACCGTTTCCCTGGGATCTTCGGGACGGAGCTAAAGGTGTTCAACTGGCAGAGAAGGGAATTGAAAGCTGGGAAAAACGATGCTGGGTGGATGTACCGGAATTGTAAGGGGATTGCCCGGACCCTACAAAGTCGCTCTGCAACGATTCAACAGGGAATATTTATTTTCCAATAAAAAGTTCGCTAACTCATAAAGACGTATAAATGGATACCGACTCTCTTCATACCTCAAACATCAAACCTCATACGTCGCAAAGGGTGGCTCTTATAACAGGTGGAACCCGCGGAATTGGCTATGGCATTGCAATAGCCCTCGCGAAGCAAGGCTTCAACCTGGCCATAAATGGAGTGAGGCCAGCTTCTTCCGAGGCTGTACAATCTGCGATAGATGGTTTAAAAGCTTTTGGCGCAGACGTTATTTATTGCCAGGCGGATATTGCTTCAAGAGAGGCAAGATTACGGATGCTTGATGACATTGAAAAGCAGTACGGGCAACTTCATATATTGGTTAATAACGCCGGCATAGCTCCCAGGCAGCGTAATGACATCCTTCAGGCTACGGAAGAAAGTTTTGCCGAGGTGCTGGCAACAAATCTGCAGGGCCCTTATTTTCTTACACAGGCGGTAGCAAACAAAATGATACACTACCAGCGAAGCAATAACGACGATGCATACTGTATAATCAACATCTCCTCCATATCTGCCACCTTGGCTTCGGTAAACAGGGGCGAATACTGTGTAGCGAAAGCCGGCGTTAGTATGGCAACCCAGCTATTTGCTGCCCGCCTGGGCGAGTACAATATTCCCGTTTATGAAATTCGCCCCGGCGTTATCCGCACCGATATGACAGCCGGTGTCACCGAAAAATACGACGCGTTGATAGCAGGTGGATTATTTGTACAAAAACGATGGGGCGAAACGGATGATGTAGGCAAGGCAGTTGCCGCCCTGGCGACAGGCAGCTTTCCGTATTCGACCGGCCAGGTGTTTATGGTGGACGGGGGGATGACTATTCCAAGACTTTAATTACGAATTAAGAATTACAAATTACGGGGTATCTCGTAATTCGTAATTCGTAATTGAAAAAAGTCAGGGTTTAAACTTCTCCAAAACCTTCTCCCCCACCATCCGTCCCAAATCTTTTCCATTTTCAATAGCCTGCCTGAAATGAATGCCTCCGTACAATCGGCTCATGGCGGCTTCGTTGGCGGCATCATTAAAAGAATTAAAAACGCGGTCTGCAATGCCAAATTGTTTTTCTACATAATCAATATAATGAAAATTATCGCCGTACAAACGTGTAAGTATAACCGCTGAAGCGGTGGAAATAACACTATGTCCGCTGGGGTATTCAGGGAAGGGAGGTGTTTGAAGAATTGGCTGCCAGGTAGGAGCCATAAGTATCTGTATTGCGGTAACCGGGCGAATATAGTTGCTTCGGTATTTCTCATCCCAACAGGCGATGAATGCATCAAAAATAGCCACTGATACAAGGCTATACGACAATAATGCATCCTGTAATGGTTGCTTTTGCTTTTTAATGGCGATACCGGTTATCCCGATCCAGTGTGCACCAGGCGAGATTTTTTTTACGCTGTATACCATATGTCCTATTGTTTGCGTGGCAAATGGATTACAGTCCCAGAAATTAGCTTCGGCCGTTTGTTCGGGAGTATTTTTCTGGCTTGTTTCAAACACTTCTTTACATCCTGCTAAAAATTGTTCGGAATTATATGGCGCAGGTTTAGGTAATAAAAATTCATCCGGCCTGGAGAGTACCATGGGACGGATCTGGTTCCAGTAAGGTTCAATGGCTTCCATATAGTCAGGCGGCGTTTGTTTCCAAAAACCTGCCTCCCGAAAGGGCGTATAACGTTGAAGGGTACGTGTATGTATATAATTATCTTTCTTTGCCCAGTTTAAAATATGCTCCGCCACCTGATCACCAAATTTTACCGACCGTTCAAATACCAGTGGTGATATACGGCGTTTTTTCAGGTCTGCTACAATTTCATCCCATGCAATTTGGAATTGATCCTTCGAAAAAACCAGGGCATAACTGGTTTTGTAAAAAGCAGTAGTGCCGGCAATTAACCAGTCGTATTGAGAACCCGGAATAATTTCCGGCAATGCTTTAAGGCCATTCAGTTGTCCGGCATAACTTTTAAGGGAACTTTTACCCGGACGAACCGCTTCATAAAAGGCAATGAGCGAATAGGCATAATCACGGCTGGCAACCAATGGAGAAGTGATATCATGAACCATTACATCTGTTAAACACTTTACACTTCGCTCTGCTATAGCAATATCCCGCGGTTGCGCATTTACTTGTTTGGTTAGAAACAAGAACAAAAAACTAATTAATCGTAAAAATTTGTATCCTGTCATTATTGTTGGCAACAATTAAATAGTTATCAATCCTGATTATTTTTCGAGCATCCCTGGCTGCCAGAAAACCAGTATTGGCAACAGGCGAAAATACCGGATCTGGGTATTTTGAAATCAGCAACAAACCTTTGCCGGCATCATACCTGCCTGATTGAGCCCTTACTGCAAAGTTATTGCCTATCATCAAAAGGTCTTTTAAACCGTCGTGATTAAAATCATCTATTAAAAAATCCCTTAATGGGAAAACTTGCGCTTCATTTACAAACGCCTCAAAATGGAAACCCTGCCCGTCATTTCTAAAAACACCGGACCTGAATTCTTCCGTTTTTAAATGAGTGGCTTTCTTAAATTGCTCATCCGTGAAAATATCATCGATAGTGGCATCAGAATAGGCCTTATAAGTTGGAAACGTTGTTTTCAGCGAAGGCACCTGGTCAAATAATTCATCACGGGTAGGCAGGGGATACCTTTTACCCTGGATATAATAACTAATTATCGCATCCATGGAACCGTTATTATCAATATCTGCCGCATCGATTGTTATGGGATGCTCCATAGTTGGCTTCATCTGGCTGTTTAAACCATGATTGCCTGCAATGATATCCAGGTCGCCATCCTGGTCAATGTCTGCTATTTTTATACAGTTCCACCATCCCGAAGAATGAGCGATTTGTTGTTGCTTGTCTACACTAAAATAAGGAGATTTGGACTGGCCCCATAAGATAGTAACAGGCATATATTCTCCCGCCAGGATCAAATCAATGAAACCATCTTTATTGATATCTGCAGCCACTGCTGTACTTATCATGCCGATTTTTTTCAGGAAATCCGGCGTTATATCCCTGAATATTCCCTTATCATTTTGTAAGAGATAACTTTGTGGCGGCAGGGGATATGCGCCTGTTGTTACCTGTGAACCCCTGAAAACATCCAGGTCGCCATCTTTATCAAAATCAAATGCTACCACTGCACCACCGGTAGTTTTTGTTGATAGCATAATATTGGGCTTGTAAGTAAAATTTCCTTTTCCATCATTCCAAAAAATATGATCCTGGAAATTAGATTCGTTACCACCACTCACCACGTATAAGTCCAGGTCCTTATCATTATCCAAATCAGCGAAGATGGCTTCCACGTTCTCAAAGTCTTTATATTCTTCAAAAACAAAATTTTTATTTTCTATAAATTTTCCGTTTCCCTGGTTAATAAAAATGGCAGCGGTCTGCCCCTTCGCACCTCCTATAAAAAAATCATCCTTTCCATCCCCGTCTACATCACCCACAGCGAGGGCAGGACCATTCCTCGAAAACTGGTGGGGAAGAAGGGGTTCTCTTTTAAAATCATTATACTCATCTTCCTGGTGTTTAAAAAGAAGGCTGTCAGCGAGATTTTCAGCAAATAGCATTTGTGGTGCTTTTTCTGATATCTTTTCATTTCCTGCATTCTGATATTCAATAGTAATAATCTTATTAACGGGTTGGTTCCGGAGTGTTTGTGTTTTGCCATCCTTCCAGGTAATAGTAACAGTAACGGATAATCGCTTTCCCAATCCAAAAACCAGGCAGGGTTCAACGGAGGATTGAAACCCATGCACCAGCTCCAGTTCCTGGATTTGTTGAAAACCATCTTCTGCCGAAACGATCACTTTGGTTCCGATACCCGAGGGATTAATTTTTGTACCGGAAAATTTAATTTTAAGGAAATTGTTTTTTAAATCCTCCGCATGGTTCTGCCAGATAAAGGCAGGCTGGTTGATATTATTTACCACCAGGTCCCAATCGCCATCATTATCAAAATCACCATATGCGGCGCCGTTAGATAACGAAGCTGCATCCATTCCCCATTGCTGGCTCATGTTATTGAATTCTAATTTGCCGGTATTTTTAAAAAGGTAGTTTTTTACCTGGGAGGAAGGCATTTTCTTAACAATATCAAACAGGTCGGGTTCTTTCCCGGCATCCCTGGCTTTTTTTATTAGTTCAGGGGTATCATATTTTAAGAAATCCATATTGGTGTAGTCCCGCATATAACCGTTGGTGATAAACAGGTCCTGCCATCCATCCAGGTCATAGTCGCCAAATAATGCCGACCAGCTCCAATCGGTGTTGGAAATACCCGCCATCTGGCCGATTTCACTGAACCTGATTTGCCCGTCATTCTTCTGCGCCAGGTGCAGCATGTTACGCATATACTGGTAGTAATAACCATTACGCAACAGCATTTGAAAATAGTCGTACCCTTCAGGTCCCTTAAGGAGTTTTTGTCGTTTATTGTCTTCCGGAAGCATGTCAAGGGTGAATAGATCCGGCAATGCATCGTTGTTAATATCAGCCACATCGGAGCCCATCGAAAACTTAGAAGTATGACCGATGTAGGAGGTCAGTGATTCTTTATAGGTACCATCTTTCTGATTAATATATAGGTAATCGTCCTCGTCGTAATCATTCGAGACGTAGATGTCGGTCCATCCATCACCATTAAAATCGGCTATGGCAATGCCTAAGCCAAAACCTATCGGGTTCCCGATTATCCCGGCATTAACCGAAACATCGGTAAAATGATCACCATCATTCCGGAATAATTTATCGCCTGCCAGGGAGTCGCGGGCCGACTTCATATAAGCCACATCAAAACGGGTATAACGCTTTACAGGATGGTTTAGAAGATACATGTCCAGGTCGCCGTCGTTATCATAATCAAAAAAAGCCGCCTGCGTAGAATATCCTTTATCGTTGATATTATATAAAGCGGCCATCTCTTTAAATGTGCCGTTTTTTTGGTTGATGAATAGCAGGTTCCTGCGAAGGTCGGGTTCTTCATTACCTGACCTGCAGATATAAATATCCAGCCAGCCATCTGCATTTACATCCGCCATGGTTACTCCTGTTTTCCACCCATCGGCACGGATCTTTGATTTGGTGGTAACATCATCAAAGACGAAATTCCCTTTGTTAAAGTAGACTTTAGGTTGGTCCATATTTGCCGTAAAAACGATATCAGGTAAGCCATCATTATTCAAATCCCCAACTGCAGTGCCGCCGCCGTTATAAAAATATTCGTACTTGAGAACATTGTGCGTGGAAGACTCTTTGATATTGTTTTGAAAATTGATACCTGTTTTGGAAGCTGGCAATAGTGTGAAAAGAGGTTGTGCCTTACCGTTACAGAATGAAATAATTAACAGGACTGTGTAAAGAATTCTCATAACAACCAGATTAAAAAAAGGGAAGATAATAATTCAATTTTATCTTCCCTTTTCTTCAACTAAAATTAAGTATTATGGTTTATCCCACCACATGCGGGTTGTAAATAAATCCGGTCCCTGTGTAGAAACAGCCGTTTTATAGTTAACGTTTAGGCCCTGTTCAGATACCGGGTAAATTAGCCGACGCATAATGCTTCCATTGGTGGCGTTGCCCGGGTATTTAGTGGGGACTAAAACAGGCAATCCTGTTCTGCGATAGTTTGCCCAACCTTCGAACCCATTCAAAGTAGATGCATTCAATATGAACATTTCAGTATGAATTTGTTCCAGTCTGGCTGAGGCAGCAGCAGGATATGCGTTCGCAGCCTGGTAAGCTGTGATAGTTGGGCCAGCAATCACCGGAGCTCCCTGGTTCACCGAAAGCTGGTTTATGGCGGCAGCCTGGCCAGCCATATACTCAGTGGCAGCAGTACCGGCGTACCAACCCCTTTCGATTGCTTCCGCTTTCATAAATGCCACCTCAGCGTAGGGCAATAGAATGTAAGGATTTTTTGCGTAGTACATAATGGGATTGGGCCTTGAATAGGCATCCGGGCCAGTTTCGCCAGTAAGCGCAAGCAACGTTCCTGCATCAAGCCCGCTCGGTAATCCTTTTTGATTAGCGGCCGTGGCATCACCTGATTTTAAAATTGATATGGTGGAAATGCGAGGGTCAACCCTGGCTTTCATCATATCAATGAGTGTTTTTGACCACTGTATGCTTCCTTTGGATACTTCATTTCTATGACCGGGAGCATCTGCTTCCCCGAGATTATAAGAGTTGGAATTAATAGTGGGTGTACCACCATCACTTGCATACTTTATAGCAAATGTTTCCGCGTTGCTGGTCATAACGCCCCCGTCTAATGCTTTTTTGGCCCATGACTGAGCATTTGCGGCATCTATCTTTTGCATACGCATGGCAAGCCGTAGCATTAGCGAATTAGCAAACTTCTTCCATTTTGCCACATCGCCGCCATATATGAAATCGCCGGTCTTCGGAGCATATGCAGTAGCGCTAAGTGCTGCGCCCGCCTCGCTAAGCTCTTTTAGCATATCAGCATAGATATCTTTCTGTGCATCATATTTTGGCTGAAAATTAGTGGCTAAAAACCCCTGGCCAGCCTCAGAGTAAGGAACATCACCGTACAGATCTGTAATAAGGCTCATTTGAAGCACCTTCAATATACGGGAGATAGATAAGATATTTATATTTTTTGGATCTACTTTAGATTGCGCGACCAGATTTACCAGTCCCTTTATTGAACTTGGATATTGTGTAACAAAATAGGCTTCACTAAGGTCGGCCTGGTAAAGATATTTATCCCCTGCATAAAAGGTGGAAAGAGATGAAAACATTTGCGTTGTCGGAAGTGCATAAATGAGGTTGGCCCTCCAGGTTGCGTATCCGGGATCGCCCGCTGAACCACCAATATAGAGTTGTGCCTGTGAAAGCAGGTAATCCAATGGTACGGAAGGCGGACTGTTTGGATCTATATTTATTTTTTCGAAGTCTTTTGTGCAGGATCCCAGGGACACTGACAATATTGTGAATAATATTATTTTACGAATCATACTATTAAGTTTTGCTGGTGTAATTAAAATTTCAGATTAAGATTAAAGCCCATTGTCCTGGTGACCGGTAAACCGGCGAACTCCTGCCCCTGTGCATTACTGTTAGAATAGGCTGATTCCGGGTCAATGATAGGAGTATGCTTCATGATCGTCCATAAATTTCTTCCAACAAGTGAAAATGTAATGGACTTAAAGGGTGTTTTCGCATACACTCTCGATGGAATAGAGTAGTCGATAATAACCTGGCGTAACTTGATAAAATCTGAACTATAAATAAATGGTTCTGCAAAATTGTAGAGATTGCTGTAATAGGTTTGAGCAGCTACAACTACCGTGTTAGGTGTTCCTGATTCTGTAACTCCCTGTCCGATAACACCTGTTTCCCTGCCTGGCAATGTTGCTTTAGAAAGGCCGTAACGAGTAGCCAGTGCATTGGTACCCGAATAGATATAACCACCAAGTTTACTATCGATCAGGAAACTTAAACCGAATTGCTTATACCTGAATGAATTCGTAAAACCAAGTGTCCATGGCGACACACCCGAACCAAAGGATTTCAGGCCCTCTGTTAATGGCAGCCCCTGCGCGTTAAAAATAATCTGGCCATTTTTTGGATCTCTTTTGAAACCATTTCCCAATATCTGGGCAAACGGTTTATCAAGCACCTGGTATATCCCACTAACTCTCGGCCTTGGCTCTTCTACAAATAATTTATCCAAAGTTTCATAAATGCGTACGACATTATTTTTATTATAACCAAAGTTGAAAGAAGTTTCCCAGCTAAAATCTTTCGACCTTTTGATTCTATAATTCAATAGTAATTCAACCCCTTTATTAGTAACTTCTCCCACGTTAAATGTTGCACTGGTGTATCCGGAAGTAGGGGTAATTGAAGCAGCAACAATATCATCCGTTGTTTTTCTGTCATAAACCGCCAGGTCAACACCCAATTTATTATTGAACAACCTCGCTTCGATTCCTATTTCTGAACTTCTAACTACCAGGGGTTGTAGTAATGCATTTGGCACCTGGGATTGATTGATCTGGGCTAAAGGCGCACCCTGGGTAGCCCCCGTTAATGCGTAATTTAGGAGAAGTTTGTATGCCGGTGCACCACTACCAGTCTCTGCCCATGATCCCCTTACTTTCAAATAGTTTACGAAGTTGGGCATTGTGAACGCATCGGAAGGAATGAAACTTACGCCTACAGAAGGATACAGAATTGAATTCCTGTCTGGTGCCAGCGTTGAAAACCAGTCATTGCGGGCCGTAAGGTTCAGGTACAGGTAATCTTTAAAGGATAAGTCCGCAGAACCATATAGGGAGTTTGTCCTGGTTTCAGTGTATGAATATCCTGTAGACCTGTTTGGAGTACTTACGTTGGATATGTCGTAAAAGAATGGAATATTAAAGGGCGATCCACCATAGGTATCAACAGAAGTCACACTTTTCATCCTGTTACCGCCTACGATACCGCTGATGGAAAATGAAGTACCTAGTTTTTTATCTACGCCTAACATCAGGTCCAGGTTGGTTTCCCTGAAATCACGAAGGTTTGTATTATACCCTCCACCTAACTGGTAACCGGTACCGGTTGGAGTAACATCATTTTGACGACGGTTAAATTTATCAAAGCCCAAACGGCCTTTCACAAATAACCAATCGGTAATATTGAACCGTGGTTCAACAACCCCCAGGATCCGGTCCTTGGTATCTGCCTGCTTATAATCTTCTGTAGCAAAATAAGGGTTTTGCACGTACTGGTTATTAGACCATATTTTTTCAGAACCGTTAGCATTGTATTTACTGGCTTTCATGGTTTCTACACTTAAAGATGTTGGTATAGTCCATAAAGTATAATTAGCACTTCCTGGTGAATCGGATACGCGGGGGCGGTTTTTATTTTTTTCCCGGATATATTTACCATTCACTAATACGGAAAGTCGCTTGCTTAGGTTAGCACTGATATTCATGGCAATATTGTCACGAATGAGAGTATTGTTGGGAACGATACCCTTGCTGTTTAAATCGCTCATGGAAAAACGATAGGTGATTTTATCATTACCTCCGCTTACAGCAACATTATTGGTAAAAGTCAGGCCGGTTTTATAAAATTTTGACATGTTGTCTTTCACGGCAGAATAAGGCCGTGAAACCCCGTCATATTGAATAACCGGCGAGCCGTCAAGTTTTGCGCCGAAGCTGTTTGTTTGGTTTAAATTGGGATCTGCGCTTGTGGGTTTTACACCAACAAGCCCCGTTCCTTTATCTCCGGTGCCATATTCGTATTGAAAGTCTTTAATTTTTTTATTTATAAGATCTTCTGCCACGAAATTGCTGCCAACTTCAATCAGAGGTGCTTTACCTGATTTGCTTCCACTCTTGGTCGTTACCAGGATGGCGCCAAAAGAAGCCCGTGAGCCATATAACGCCGCCGCCGTGCCCCCCTTTAATACAGAGATACTTTCTATTTCATCCGGGTTGAGGCTGGAAATACCGTCACCCTGATCCTGTCCTCCCCAGGTTCCAACAGATCCAAGATTATCATTATTAAACGGGATGCCATCAACTACAATGAGGGGTTGACCCGTACCGCTGATGGATGCATTACCCCTCAGTGTAATACGGCTCGACCCACCGGGCCCGGTGGCGGTACCTACTATGTTTAGGCCGGCAACTTTTCCAACAAGGGAATTTGCGACGTTTATAGATCTTGCCTCGGTTAATTCGTCACCCTTTACTTCCGTTATAGAATACCCGAGTGACTTCCTTTCTTTTTTAATGCCAAGTGCCGTAACTACCACTTCATTTAGTTCTTTGGACGAACTCGTAAGGGAAGCATTTACGGATGAACCGTTCACGGTCACATCTTTTGGAGCGTATCCAACAAAACTAAAAATCAGTACAGCACCTTTTTTCGTTTTAATTGTAAAGTATCCGTTTTCATTGGCC
>JBDSBP010000542.1:0-5964 GCA_039921525.1 Chitinophagaceae bacterium
AATTATTAAACCCCTTGCGGGAAGTTTTAATAAAGTATACCGGTTACCAACAGACCTTAATTTATTTACTACAGATAAAAATAATTTATTAGGATCGGCACTGACAGAAAATTCATCCACTGGTACCATACAAAACGGAAATTTAACGATTGATAATTTATATGGAGAAAATACCGGTTATACTTGTGATATCACTACTTCTCTTTAGAAGCTTTTTACACTCAATCCTAATCTCGGCAATACCAACGGCACGAGTAAAGTACAGGTAAAGATATTTTTCCTGGCTGTGGATTAACTTAACAACCCTTCTATTATGCACCTATATTTAAGAATAACATCCGTATTATATTTCGGTTTAGTGGCATCTAATCACCTTATCGCGCAGGATATTAATGCCCCTTATTCTATCATTGGAATTGGAGACATTGAAAATAATTTATTCAACCGAAGTTCCGGTATCGCTAATACCGGTATATCCTTACGCTCCGGAAGAACCATTTACCAGGCTAATCCAGCCTCTTATAGTGCACTCGATAATCAGTTCTTTAATTTTGAACTCGCGGCCCAGGGAAAACAAGTTAAATATGCCGGCGAAACAGTAGATCCTTTAAATAACTCCAATAGCGATTTTACTATCAAGAAAGCAGCTTCCGGATTGATCGGCAGATTTCTGATTATGGAATTACCGTGGGTGGTGGCGTTCCAGCAAGCGGGCGAACTAATATAAACCTCGCATTGGAGGTAGGCAACCGTGGCACCACGCAAAACGCTTTGATCAAAGAAAAATATTTGCAGTTAACGATTAATATATCTTACAGGGATTTGTGGTATACGAAAGGGAAGAAGTATGAGTAGGATGTTTGACAGTCGCTTATGAAAATCTACCTGGATCAAATGCTTTAATATCAACTTCAGGAACACGGCCATTTGCAAGATCGGCAACGATCTTTCCCGTTGCAGGACCAAGACTTAATCCCATCATTGCGTGAGCACCCGCAATGATCAGGTTATTGACCCTACCAGGGAAACCAATATAAGGCAAGCCATCAGGCGAGCATGGCCTGAAGCCATACCAAATGTTTTTTTCAGCCGGCATTTCCAACTTAATATTGGTAAAATATTGCGGAATGGATTGAACAATTCCCAATACGCGATTCATGTGTATTTTAGTGTTAACAGGTGCTATCTCCATGGTGCCGCCATATCGCATATAACCATTCATGGGGGTGATGGCAACCCTGGCTTCGCACAAGATTGCGGGAATATTTAATTTTAAAAGAGGATTGAAATCAGTAAACGAGTATCCTTTACCTGGCATTAGTGAAATATTTATATTCGCCAGCTTTGCCAGGTCGCGTAACCAGGAGCCGCCGGTCATCACCACCATATCTGCATTGTATTCACCGGTTGTACTGATCACTTTTTTTATCGCCCCTTTTTGCGTTACTATTTTTATAACCGGTTCATTTGTCTTAATCTGCACACCATTAGCAACAAGATGTTGAATAAGCTGGGGGATTAATTTATTGGGATATAAATGAGCGTCGCAACGATAATGGATAGCGCCTAAAATATCCAGGTCCATATCAGGTTCTAGTTGTTGAACCTGTTGTTTGTTGAGTGGAACGGCATCTAATCCCATCGACCGCGCTTTTTCTGAAAGATGTATTTCTTCCTCCGCAAATTTTTCCGTTTTGAAATACATCAGGATGCCTTTGCGCTCCAGGGAAAAATCAAATCCTGTTTCGTTAGCTAGTTCATCATATAAACTTTTGCTATAAAGACTTAGTTGAAGCAGTGGATTGGCCGATGCTTCCAGGTGTTTTGGCGTAGCGTTTTTCAGGAACTTAATACCCCATGATATTAGCGAAGGGTTAAAAGAAGGCCTCACATAAAACGGGCTTTTATTATCAAACATCCATTTAATTCCCTGAGTCAACATACCCGGCGCCGCCAACGGCACGAAATGACTGGGAACAATCATTCCCAGGTTTCCATAAGAGCAACCGTCTGAAAGGTCCGTCTTCTCCAACAGAGTTACATCCCAACCACTTTGTTGTAAATAGTAGGCCGAACTTAACCCAATGATACCGCCACCGATAACTAAAGCCTGCATTTTAATGGTTAATGGTTGATGGTTAATTATTAATGGTTAATTATAAATTATTTAAAATTATTAATTGCAAAGAGAAAAATATTGACTAATCTACCTGGCTTTAAATTTCATTAACCATTAACCATTAACTCACCTGGAACCCATACGCATACGGATCATCATCATCAATAATGATCGTATTATAACCGGTTACAATGGCCCAGCCTTCAATGCTGGGAACAATTGCCTGCCTGCCATTTATGGTTGTTTCTTCTTCTACGCGGCCAATGAATTGAGAGCCGATAATGCTTTCATGAATAAATGTTTCGCCCTTCTTTAGTTTTCCTTTTGCAAACCATTGAGCCATTCGCGCGGAAGTACCAGTTCCACAAGGAGAACGGTCTATCGCTTTATCTCCGTAAAATACGGCATTTCTTGCGGTGGCTGCAGGTGATAAAGTAGCGCCCGTCCACATCACATGACTTAACCCGTTTATATTCGCATCTTCCGGGTGTACGAAACTATAATTTTCGTTTAGCCGTTGACGGCAGATCCGGCTCATGGAAATTAACTGATCTGCTTTAAAGTGTTCCAATCCGGGGAAATTCTCCTGTGGATCAACGATGGCATAAAAGTTACCGCCATACGCAACGTCAACAATAAGAGAGCCCAGGCCCGGACAATCCACTTGCAGGTTTTCTGCGGCCAGGTAAGATTTTATATTCGTAAGTTTTACTGATTTCACCTTTTTGCCTTCCATCCGATATTCCGTCAACACCAGTCCTGCAGGGGTTTCCATACGCACTATGCCCGGATCTTTTGGCTTAATCAAACCCTCCTCAATCGCAATAGTGATGGTTCCTATTGTTCCATGGCCGCACATTGGAAGGCAACCACTTGTTTCAATAAATAAAACTCCCACATCGTTCCGTGAATCATTCGGTGGATAAAGTATGCTTCCGCTCATCATATCATGCCCGCGGGGTTCGAACATCAATCCCTTGCGTATCCAATCATACTCTTTTAAAAAGTGAAGACGCCTTTCCATCATCGTGGCTCCTTGCAGAAATGGCCCTCCTCCTGCAACCAGCCTCACGGGATTACCGCAGGTATGAGCATCTATACAAAAAAATTTCTTTGATGGCATGGGGAGGAGAAGTTCCACGTTTAAGGTTCAACGTTTAAAGTTGGGTGTTCCATATTCAGGTGTTCTAAAATCCAGACACCTTCAATTTATTCTCTACGGGTTGCAGATTTAAATAGTCAGGCAGCTCAGGCCTGGTTTTCATGGCAACGCTTAGAATAGCCAAAACAGATTCGCGTTCGCTGCCTACAATGGGTAATCGTGGTGCCCTTACATTTTCACTTCCAATGCCTGTAACTTCCGAAGCCAGTTTAATATATTGAACCAGTTTAGGGTGAATATCCAATTCAAGTACAGGCAAAAACCAACGGTGTATTTTAAGCGCCTCGGCGTAGTAACCTGCTTTGATCAAACGATAGATAGCAACAGTTTCCTTTGGGAAAGCGTCTACCAATCCTGCCACCCATCCGTCGGCCCCCATACACAGGCTTTCCATTGCTAAAGGATCCACACCGGTTAATACTTTAAAACGATTACCAAAATGATTGAACATTCTGGTTATATTTGATACATCGCGGGTAGATTCTTTCACAGCCTGGATGTTGGGATAACCGGATAAGACGTCAAACATTTCCACACTCACCAGTATCTTATAATCAATAGGATTATTATAGATCATTATTGGTAACGAAGTATTAGAAGCAACCTCAATAAAAAACTGCAGTGTTTCGTTATCATCAGCTTTGTAACGCATAGGAGGTAATAACATCAAGCCATCTGCTCCATGCCGTTCCGCCTCGTGAGCTGCCTGCACGGCAGCTTTGGTAGACTGTTCCGAGATGTTCATAATTACCGGAACACTATCATTGGTGACCTGTTTAGTGAATTGCAGCAATTCATTTTTCTCCTGGTTTAATAAAGTACTTGCTTCTCCCAATGATCCGCCCAGTACGATGCCATCGACACCTGCTTCCAATTGAGCAATGGTATTGATTTTAAACATTTCAAAATCGATGGAATCGTCTTTTTTAAAAGGCGTTAATACGGCCGGGTAAACACCTTCCCACTTAACATTGGACATAGTTTGAAGTTTAATAGTTTTTGAACTTTTGGCTATCAGCTATCGGCTATCAGCTGTCAGTTGTAAACATATCTTTCAGGATTATTTATAATCATAGATTTTTACTTACCTGGAAATATGCGATTGACAATGTCGTTAATACCTATAAAATTATTTATATTTGCTGCCAATTATTTATAGCCGATAGCCGATAGCCGATAGCCGATAGCCGATAGCCGATAGCCGATAGCTATTTACTTCAATACCTTTTTACTGGCTATCTTATCTAACCGGGAGTTATGTCGTATAACCTGCCAGTATTCTCTGCCATAGTCAACAAGTATTTCGCTTCCTGCAGGGATGTCTTTTGCTGCATGAATAAAGACCCTTAATCCATCAGTAACATATATGCTATTGTTGCGAATACCCTTGATCTTTACCAAACCATTCGCATCGTTTGCATAACGCGCCAACACCTTTGTATGGTGCCTGGCATCAATTACATGATATCGTTTGAGATAGTAAATATAAACATTACTACCATCATCATGATTAACGTCCTTCCAGGTGGTGATCTTACCCGTATACTCTACGATACGTGTGCCTTTAGCGATAAACTTCCTGGTATATAACCCCTTCCCTGCAGCAGGAATGGTTGATCGTTTTACGACAAGTTGACTTTCAGTTACTGACATTCAAACTTATTTGCTATAGGTAAAAAATTGAAAATAATCATTTTTTAGATCATGAACTGTGATTATTATTACTAATATAAAAGATGCGAACATATTAGATTCATTGCTTTAAAAAAATATCATATCCATCATGGTTTAATATTCTTATAGAATTGCAAATATCAATCCACCCTTCCATAAGCCAGGCATCTCGCATCGTATTTCTTACTTCATAGCTCATACCTCACACTTCACACCTATATTTGTAATTAATCCCGGGCTTCTTACATTTACCATATAACTTAAGCTATCATGAAACTATTGCTGATACTGGCCGCTTGTATTGTTATAAATAACATTTCTTCCGATGCAAAAGCACAGCCTGCATCTCAGTCCGGCGATTTACTGATAAAGAAATGCGACGACTTTTCTATTTCCGGTAAAGGAGATGATGCCGCATGGGAAAGGACCTCCTGGACAGTTCTTAAAAAATTAGATACCGGTGGAACCGACTATGAAAGTAAATTCAAGATCCTTTATTCTCCTACCGGCATCTACGTTCTTTTTAATGGAAAGGATAATAAGATTACCACCACCTATCAAAATGATTTTGAAGATCTTTTCAAGGCAGATGTGTTTGAAGTCTTCTTCCATACTGATACCAGGCTACCATTATATTTTGAATATGAAATTAATCAACTAAACAAGGAACTTGTTTTGATAATACCTAACCTGGACGGAAGGATTAATGGATGGATTCCCTGGCATTATGAAAATGACAGACGCACTAAAAAAATGGTAGCAGTAACGGGAGGCAAAGCGGAGATGAATAGCGCTATCCTCTCCTGGAGCGCTGAAATATTCTTCCCTTATAAATTATTTAATCCGCTGGGCAATGTTCCACCCAAAAGCGGCACCATATGGAACGCTAATTTCTACCGGCTTGATTATGACAGTGGCAAGGCCATTAAATATGCCTGGGGACCAGTGGAGAGATCATTTCATGAGTTTAAAAAATTCCGGCCAATTCAGTTTGAATAATTACCAATTT
>JBDSBP010000543.1:0-4629 GCA_039921525.1 Chitinophagaceae bacterium
CCTTAATGGAATGCTGCCGTATGAACAACATAGACCCCTATGAATGGCTGTTGGATGTGATGAAAAGAATTGAAAACTTTCCCAAAGACAGGCTCGATGAATTACTACCACATAAATGGAAACCTCATCCTATACATCCCGCACCATCTCCTTCAAAGCCTCCGGGCTAGGCCCAGTTTTATTATATCTTGTACAATAAAATATAGGGGAAACCCCCCACCAAAATTAATGCAAATTATAACAAGAAAGGCATGCACTTGCTCTAGTGTTTACTTAGAAACAGTGCCAACTTTGCAAATACTTTCTTCATTGTCGCCATGGATCCCTCCTATATCGAAGCTGTTTTGAAGAGGACAAATAATCTTGCAAATGAAGAACAATATTTAAAAAAGATCTTTCAACTAGTGATAACTCTTCCAAAAATTAGGAAGGATATTTTTAGCCGAGAGTTTAAAAAGATCCTAAAAGTAGATTCAATGGAAATTAGTGATAGAGACTCAATTGACAGAATTTTAGATATTATTGCTATCGACGCATCGATTATTGATTCCTTCAGGCTCGGAATTCCAAGGCATCAGAGCCATCTAGAAAATATACTTAATAACTTACGAGATGTGAAAAGATTCTGTAATTCATTCAAAATTAGTCATGAGTTATTAAAAGGTGAAGTTGATATTCTCGATTTAGCATTATTGGAGTTATTAAAGGTTGGTTGTTATGAGGTATATGTTAAATTATCGAACAAAGAACTTATTAAATTGTCCTCCGACACTCCCAAACATTATCAATTTGATAATGAAAGCTGGGATGATTATCTAAAAGGCAAATATAACCCGTGGAGCAAGAGTTATAGCGATGACCTAAAAAATCTAATCGAGCTGTTGGTATCCAATCAGAGTTACAAAAGTACGCGGAGATTTCAAGATCCATCGAATTTTTACCTGTACTTTTCTTACCAGTTATTCAATCTCATTTCGATTAAAGAATTCAATAAAGCAATTGATGGCAGTGAACTTGAAATGGAAATGCAATTCATAAAATGGTTGGAAAACCAATTTGCAGATTTGGCTAACATCCTTGATAATTATCAAACTTTTAAAAACGTTGACCAACTTAAGAAATTTATCGTTATTTTCTCAAAGATTGGAAATTCATCTAATGCATTTGTTACCAGAGCGACCTCCATTTTAATCGGCTATAAAAAATTGTTACCAGAATTGTTTGCTAATGAAAAGTCAGTTATTAATTTCTTGAATGAACTCTTCGCCAACCAATCACTGCCTTATTATAATCGGGCTAGCCTGGCCAAAAGTTTTCTTTCCATTTCTATAAACCTAGAAAGTGAAAGTCTTTTGATGCCTAAAGAAGAATGGCTCAGTATTATTTATAGTCTTTTTAATGACTATTTAGATAAATATCCCCCATTTGATTATCGAACATATGAGTTTTACTTAATAAATGATTATCAAAGAGACAGCGAAATGCACATAATTTTAAATCCGAAAGCTAGTGAAAGACTAAATAAATATATCATCGGATCAAATGAAAACTTAAGAGAGTACATTAGGTATTTTATAAGATCCTATTACCAGCCGGTCAGCGACAAATTTGTTTTCGACCCCTTTATAGCCCAAATCTTTCCAGACTTAAAGGTGCTCCAGAATGCGATAGAAAATTTAATTACAGATGATCCGACGATCACAAGACTCAGAAAATTAATTGTAGATAATTTTGAGAAAGGAACTTCAGAGGATAGGGTTTTTGTTTTAGATGGCGATGATTTGAGTTTTATGGTCAACCATTTAAATTTAATGCATTCGTTGCGAAACTAATTTAATGCGACAATTTTCACCAGAAAACATCTGTATAATTTTGGAAGATTATCACCATTATGATGAGAGTCCTTACGGATTCAATAATTTATTGTCCTTACAAAAAGTTACAAATATTATAACTATTCATAAATTCCCAAAATGTTTTACACCTCCCTACCAGTTTTACACCTCCCCCACAACCCATTGAAAATCAAAACGCAAACCAGCCCTGTCGAGGCCACATTTGGTACTAATTAAAAGTTCTAAAAATACGTGAATTCCGCTGAAAACGGCTACAGTAAAGGGTTTAAAAAAATCCTGATTTACCAATTGGCTGGTAAAATTCGACCAGGATATCAACGTCACTGCTTGCAGAAAAATCATCGCGTAGGGATGAACCGAAAAGATCAATTGTTTGGACAAAATATTTTTGACTTAATTCTGGCTTAAGTTGCTGTAGCACGCTTCTAATCTCCGCTAAATGCATCATATGTAAAATATATGTAAAAGGTCGCGATTCGGAATGCCCATAACCAAAGGGTACTATCTGTAAATTGAACTTCCGTAGGATAAATCGCACCGATGGTTTTGCAATTTTTATTAGCGACGGTTCCGTCGTTTTTTGGGAGCGCTATTTTATCTATTGTACTAATTCTTTTTCTACTTTTCCGATAAAATCAGAACTTGATCCAACTTATCCAGGGATTTGTTCAATTATAACGATTAGAAATTTACTGCTATTCAATTCTTCAATTCCTTTAGTTCGAATTGAAATTATGAATTTTCTTTTGAACAAAAATGCGGATAATTCGTCATGTAAACAATTTCTTCAAAATTTTATATGATAGCATTATCATGTATAATGTTTTAATATGAGAAAAATCTTAAACCCGGTCATGGAAAGACCGTTCAATGATTTGTCGCATTATCATTGGAGCTAAAACGCTTTATTATTTAAAAGTAGTATAAAAAATATTAAGGAATTAAAGTTTGAACGTTTCTAGCAGATAGACAACTTTTTTTAAATCCACTTCATCCAAATATGTTATATAACAAGTTACTTAGACAGATATTTATTTTATTCTTGGATTATTGAAATAAAGATTTTATTTTCATTATAGTTTATTTGTACCTCCTAATTACTGCGGGTAGCAGTTGGTGTCTGAAAGCTGGTTCTATTCTTTATTTTTCCGTATGGAATTTATTCATTAATTAATCAGTATTTGCCCTTTGGCTTGTGCTGGAATTAAACCATTAACCATGAGCAGGTTCTCCACGCATTCATTTGTTTTCGCAATCCTTTTCCTTGTGTTTTCCGGATGTAAAAAGTCTGAGCCGCCACCCAGCTGCCTGATGATATCCTATGATTATTCTTATTCAGAAATCGATCGTCATACTGTTGATAACTTTCAGTTTAAGGATGGCCTGGTTGATGTGGCAACCAATTTTGGAACGGATTATAAAATGGAGTACGACGTTGATAAAAAGCTTATTGGCTCGAAAGCATACGTGGGAGGTGAGCTGTTATACGTCATTAAATTTCTATACGATAATAATAACAGGATCATAGAGGAAGTCTGGCGCGACGCTACCACCAATGCTATTCATGACCATCTTATTCAGACCTATGACTCAAAGGGAAATCTGGTACGTAGTGAAAGTGACGTCCAGGATTATTACTGCATCAATACATATTCTTCGGACGGAGCGCTCATCAGTTGGAAATTTTTTGGCGGTGGAATGCCATTGCAGATGGGGGAATATGCTTATTACGATAACTTTAAAAATCCATTTTTATCTCTTGCCGGTCTTGATTATAATTTCTTCTATGGAAATACCGGCTTTGGAATAAAACTTGGAAAGCGGTGGTATTCAAATGAAAAAATCACTTTATATGATGAAGCTGGCAACCCTTCAGTATTATACGAACAGGACCCTTCAAAAACAACCTGGACCGGTGGTCAGCAGCATTATCCCCAACAGGCAAAATATATCACCTTTGGAACCAACGAAACAATATTGAACACGTTCGACTATGAAAACTGCAGCTCGTCGCTCGGTTCAACTCTTTCCCATAAAAACCTGACTCAGCCACTATCACGAATAAATCTGTCAAAGAAAGCAAAGGCGACTTCTAAGGTCAGGCAGGATGCGGTTATCCGGAAATTGATTGAGCTAAGGGCACAATAGCAGTTTATCTTTGCTGGCAAATCTTTTAAATAGATGAGCCGGAATAACATAGTGGTAACACTAACGGCACCACTTTATATCTCATTAAAACAAACGTCGTCTGCTCAATCGGGCACTTACATTCATTCCGCTTAAACAAAAGATTAAACGTGTAGAATATGGCAATAAAATCATCCTGAGAGCTGAACCCTGGAATGATTTTACAGTTACCTTTTTTTAACGCTTAATATCCCTGGCATTTACTTTTATAACTTTTCCATCTTTATCCGAAATAACAATGTATCCATTCTCCCGACGTTTTTGATCTAGCAACCTTTCGAAAGCCAGTTTGGTTCCTTCCATGACCCTATTCCTGATTTCAATGCTTGTCATTGTCTGCAATATTTTTAACTATTTCCCACTTTTCATTATTCAGAATCTCAATTTCATTGTCAAAATTACTACCAGCTATAAGTTCTGGATCGCCTTCTGAATTGTCAATTAACAACAATGAATCTACTTTATCGGAATACAAATTAAGAAGATTTTTTATCCCGGCATAATAACGCCTTTTTATCACAACCTCTGGAATATCATGTCCTCCGGAGGCAACCCGGGATCTAACCCGTTCTGTAGCCAAATTAAC
>JBDSBP010000544.1:0-3524 GCA_039921525.1 Chitinophagaceae bacterium
CGTACCGTAGTTGATAAAGAATGGGGCGCCCCCATTGGATGAATCTATTCTGATAATAGGTTTTCCTGCTTTTATCACTTTGGGCTGATTGTGTACAGTGATAGGAATTTCTTTTGGCGCGGCAAAACCATTTTTCCTGATATCATTAATGACTTGTGGTTTCATAACACTATCCTTTTGGGGGTGTAATGAGGTTTGATGGTTGCAGGAACTGAAAGCGAAACAGCATACCCATATAATGCAATACCACAAAAAGATTGAAGAGTGTAAGTGCTTTTGTTTTAGTGGTTGCTTTTCCAATGACATATTTTTTATTGTGCAATTTCAATTAATTCGTCAGTTGTTTTTTGTAACGAATTGAAAATTAAATTTACAAAAAGCCTCTCTGGTCTGCCACATATTTTAACCACTGATATCCTGTTGAGTGTCAATATATTTTATGGACCAACCAACATTAAAAATGCCAATTGCTGTCAAGGTTTTAATAAAATGGTTTACTAAAGTATTTGTTCCAAATAGTGTTCTGTTTGTCGTTGCTTGAAGTTGAACGAGATTTTGTCGAGCATAGCCTACAACGAACGGTATCTGCTAAGGCAGTGAATTCATTGAACGTCTGCCCAGTACAAATGCCCAATTAAAAATATATAGTTGAAGATAACAACTGAGGGCCGCATTCACAAGCTTTATATTTACCGGATTTTCGGCTTTTTATTAGTTGTAATCATTTGCTTGCCTTCCAAATTTGAAGTTCTTCTATCTTACTTACGCGAAACAGACAATGAATTAACTTCTCAAGTGAAGCCGTTAATTGAATTGAATCAACACCTGGATGCTGACAATAACTTTTTTTAAAAAAATGCATTGTCATGTAGAAAAAATAGTAATTATGATTTCCTACTTTTAAAATAATTAAATAATGTAATGAGCACTCCTGCTAATCCTTAATAATAGTCATTGTGGTAAAACGAGATTGCCACAGCGGTTCGCGTTTTAAAACAGGCAAGAATAATTATGCAACAGGCAATGGAGGGCCAACAATGTCCATTCCGTGGTCACTAAATAATTTCTTTAATATTTCAGGAGACGGCCTGATTCGCTTTTCGTTTGCCAGAATTAAAATACATTTAGAACTTCACTTTATCGCGGTTACAAAGATATTTTGCAGGTCTAATCGTATTATTCTATTGATATACCCCTTTATAAATCGGGGCGTAAATAGTGTAGCCAGACTTGCTTACATGTAGACCTACAATTGGTTCGTTACCATATTTGAGTTTATAAAAAAAATAAAAGAACACCATATACAATCAAGATGAGACCAGCTACATGGGGTATCCATTTCGCCTGGAGAGAGATTTTTTCTATAAGGACAAAAAGTGCTATAAGTGCCACCCATAGCAAATTCATAATACCCGCTACAAAAAGTAACACCATCAGCATCCAGCAACAACCTACACAATAAAACCCGTTTTCTATCCCCATCATCAAAGCACCTCGTTTACCTTCTTTCCAGTGATGGAGAATAAGATTAAGTGGGGTGCGACAATATTTGAGACAAGCTCGTTTTAAAGGCGTTAACTGAAAAATGCCGGTCGCAATTAAAATAACACTTCCTAATATTTTATTGGTTGTTTTCATTTCAGGGTTCAGCAAGGATATTTGTTGTAGCAGCCATTGCAAACAGGTAGCAGCTAAACTAAATGCTGCCCAAACTAAAAAGTATCCTGCCAGTAAATAAACTGTGTTTACAAAAGGCTGTTCTTGTTGCCTCCGTTGACGATTTATCCTTGCAAAAATTAAAACAAGAGGTGTTACCGAGGGCGTCATCATTGCAAACATCATTACAATCCACATTAGGAATAAGAGGATAAAATCTGTAGCCGTCCATTCAGGTGTCATGGGCATGGCAAAAAATAGAGCGTTCATATCCATGTAGATCATCTGATTGTATAGATAGATGATATATAACCACGATAACAACGTGATAATGAAAAGCCCACTTATGATGATTAAGCGGTCTCTTTTCAAAAGGTACTTTAAAGAATTACTGCTGAACATTTTTTAAGTGAAGAGATTAATAAAATACAATTTGTTCACCAGGCTTTACGCAGCATGTTTAGGCGCTTAAGAAAAAAATAATGGCCTTACTGTTTAAGAATTGCTCCAGTCAAAAGCATTGAGTTGTGCATAAGTGCCTTCGTTTTCAAAAATCAGTGGTGCAGTTGATTTTACATGCATTGCAACTGTGTTGGCAACTTCTGCCTCCGTATATTCAAAGCCGTTGGGCAATACAATACGGGCCCGGTGTTCCTCACCTGTTACAGGATTTTTTATTGGTTCTGTTCTAAGTTCACCAATTTCCGGAATGTACACGCGGGCTTGCCTTTTTTCTCTATCACTTTCAAAGGTTATAGGAACTATCATAGTTTCAATGGTATTTGGACAAACCGTCGCAAAAATTTCGTTGAATGTGCCGCCCTGAGTGCCACTCTCAATTGCAATTAAAGCTTCACGTTGCTCAATCGTTGCCTGCTCGTCTATGATAAGTTGACGAGTTCCATTAGCCTCATGAACCGCACCAGGCCACCAGTATATGCGTGCAAACCGAACACCATCAAGCCGGGTAGTTCCGAAGTAACCTTCCTGGATTTGCCATCCTGCCAAAGCTTCACATCTTCCATGAGTAGGCAAAGCATTAAATTGACACGGACAACCCCAGGCACAATTACAGCTTGCTGCTTCTTCGCCGGCAATACGCCACTTAGTCTGTGATGAATTACTCATAATTGATTCCTCCTTTTTATGACATTAAGAATAAATAAAGATTAGTGAAAGGATTAACTTGTAATATTGCTCAATAAATATACAAAATACTTTTATTAGTCTTCTCCATTTCAGGAAAGATTATAAAGCAAAGCTACTCTCCGTAACTTTTATCAAAAAAGATGCTGTTTGGCTATTCATTTAATGCCCTCTTGCATTTTGGCAGATATTTTCCTTAAGTATTTCTTGTAAGACACCAATAAATAAAATGTCAATGCCATTATAATTAAAGGCAAAGAATTCACCATGAAGCGTGAACTCTTCAGAAGACCTCATACAATTGTAAAGTAAGATACTTTATTGTTTCATTAACTTTATAAGCCGTCAAAGTAAATTTCTGCCGAACCGTTTCGGGTTGGTGGGTCAGACATGGAAATTTGTCCGGAACTGCGGCTGAGCAGTGAACGAACGATGAAAAACATTTGCTATCACATCCGGCTTTTTACTTCTTCAGTTCCTGTTTTTCTTTCTCTTTTGCCGGAAAGTTTTTTATTGCCGAACAAATGCATGTAAGTAACCCGCACTTGCCTTTCAGAAAAATTATTTTTGCCAAATGTGCGGATGCCTAGCTCGGCCTGGTAGTATTCCCATGTTTTTTTTCCGGAAGAATTGGTGAAGTCTTGTGCCACAATACCAAGCGTATTTCCGCCAGGGAATGATTTTTTTATGCCGAGATGGAGGTATGGACGATTAAGCTGCTT
>JBDSBP010000545.1:0-11830 GCA_039921525.1 Chitinophagaceae bacterium
CAGTTGACACTTGGAAAGAATAATGCCGATTCATTGCCCACAGATAAACGACTGGTGGCGTTTTATAACAATCCCGATGCAGACAGTAAAATGGCGGTGTTGTATTTTCAATTCGGCCGGTATTTAAGTATAAGCAGTACGCGGGTGGGTTTACTGCCTCCTAATTTGCAGGGTTTGTGGGCCGAACAGGTTCAGACACCCTGGAACGGTGATTACCATCTTGATGTAAATGTACAAATGAATCACTGGCCGCTCGAGGTTGTTAACCTTTCAGAATTAAATCTGCCACTGGTAGAATTGGTAAGAAGCCTGGTAAAGCCAGGCGAAAAAACAGCTAAAGCGTATTACAATGCAGAAGGTTGGGTGGCTCATGTAATTACCAATGTTTGGGGGTATACCGAACCCGGAGAAGATGCCTCCTGGGGTGCCACCAATTCAGGATCGGGCTGGTTGTGCAATAATCTTTGGGAGCATTATGCGTTTACAGGCGACAAAAAATACCTTCAAAACATTTATCCGATAATTAAAGGTGCCGCTCTATTTTACAGTAGTGTGCTAATTAAAGATAGTGTTACCGGGTGGCTCGTAACTGCACCTTCCGTATCGCCGGAGAACTCTTTTTATATGGCTAATGGCAAGACCGCCAATATTTGTATGGGACCAACGGTTGACAACCAAATCATTCGCGAGCTGTTCAACAATGTAATGGAAGCCTCAAAAATTTTAGGGTTGGATGAGGATTTTAGAAATTCGTTACAGGATAAAGTGAAATTTCTGCCGCCGGCCGGTAACATTGCCCGGGATGGCAGGCTGATGGAATGGCTGGTAGAATACAAGGAAACAGACCCCAGGCATCGGCATGTTTCCCATTTATACGGGGTTTACCCGGCATCGCTTATTACGCCCGAAGCTACGCCTGCACTGGCCCGCGCTGCAAAGGCATCCCTTGAAGTAAGAGGTGACGATGGTACGGGCTGGTCTAAAGCATACAAATTATTATTCTGGGCAAGACTACAGGATGGAAACAGGGCATATAAATTATTAACACAATTATTAAAGCCCACGACAAATAAGGGTTTTAATATGTCGAACGGTGGAGGAACCTATCCTAACCTGTTTTGTGCGCATCCGCCCTTCCAGATAGATGGAAATTTCGGCGGAACCGCTGGTATTGCCGAAATGCTGTTGCAAAGTCATGCAGGTTTTATTAACTTGTTACCCGCTTTGCCCGATGCCTGGAAAGCTTCGGGAGAAGTTAAGGGATTAAAAGCCCGTGGGAATTTCATGGTAGATATGGCATGGAAGGATGGAAAAGTTACCGGTTATCGTATATCCTCACCCGAAAGTAAAAAAGTGATGGTGCGTGTAAACGGCGAAATGAAGCAGGTGACAAGCTATCAGCTATCAGTTTTAAGGCACTGACTAACAAAACGCAAAATAACGTCGTGAATTATAATAAAGAAACTATACATCACGTTTGATCACTTAATACTAGTGTTATGTACTCTAAAATGACGGTTTGGCTATCAGCCTTCAGCTATCAGCTATCATGAGGAAATCACTTCTCGCATTGTTTTCCTGATAATTACTGCTGATAGCCAACATAACCGGCAGTTTATGTTTGACATGACACTAACATCGATAGCTTACAGCAGAAAACAAAATTTTTCAACTAATTATACCCGAATGGAAATAATACATCCCAATTACGGATTGTCAATAAGTAAGGAAGAAACAGGATCAGAAGACATCAAGAGCAATCCCCTGCCACGCGCAGTGCTTCGGCCGAATAGTTATGAATTGCTGGATGGGGAATGGAAATTTACCGTAGACCTCCAGGATCGGGGATTACAGGAACAATGGTTTTTAGGACATGAATACGATCAAACCGCTAATTGGCCGGGCTCTATCGAGGAACATATGTCAGCAGAGAAAGGCCAAATGGCTAACCATCGCTGGCACGATAAAGTAGTGGCCTGGTACGAGCGGGAATTCCCCCTGCCGGAGCGCAAAGTGAAAGATACGCCCTCACGTACCATGATACAACTTACGTTTGGCGCCTGCGGCTATGAAACCCAGGTATGGCTAAATGGCAACCCGCTCCGTACAATTGAAGGCAACGAGGTGCATGTGGGTGAATACACCTCATTTTCTTATGAATTAAGTGATGAGAATTTGCAGGATGTAAACCGGCTCACCGTTCGTATTGCGGATGATATGGATGCAGATATTCCACGCGGTAAGCAGGAATCGTACGTGTATAAAAGAGGCGGCATCTGGTACCAAACCTATACCGGTGCGGTACGCAGCATATGGCTCGAAGTGGTGGAGCGTAACCGCCTGCGTTCCCGCGTTGGAGTGGTAAGCATTGTAGAAGATAACCTCGTTCGCTTCAATGTTACTACCCGTATTCACGACCCGGGCGATTATAAACTCCGGATCAAAGTATATAATAAAAAGCAGGTAGGTAACGAACCTATTGCTATTGATGAGTTTCCGCTAAGACTAGAAGCGGGGCAAAAACAGCAGCGTGTGGTGGTGGAGATACCTTCAGCAAAACAATGGTCGCCGGAAACACCCCATCTATACAGGCTGGTGGCCCAGTTATCGGATGACCAGGGTTATGTTTCTGAAATAGAAACGCATTTTGGATTGCGAAAAATAGAAGCCAGGGGTTGTTGTGTTTACCTGAATAATAAAGCTATTTACCTGGATGGTATTTTATACCAGCCCGGCATTTCCACGTACGAGGAAATCAAAAAGCATATGTATGCGATGAAGGAACTGGGTTGCAACCTGGTTCGTATTCATATAGCAGGAGTGGATCCCCGCATTTATAACCTGGCCGACAAAATCGGTTTGTTGTTATGGGTGGAAGTGCCAAGTCCACATAGGTCCAGCAACAAAAGCAGGGAAAATCATCGGGCAGAATTACTAAGAATGCTGATGCTTATTGAAACACATCCTTCAGTAGTTATATGGAGCCTTTACAATGAAGATTGGGGCGCCCAGGATATTGCCAGCAATCCGGATACCAGGCAATATATTATAGACATGTATCATTACATGCTCATTTATCATCCGCAGTTCCTGGTGGTGGATAATGATGGCTGGCAGCATGTTTCTCATGAGGGACGGCTGAAATCGGACCTGTTAACCGCTCACCTTTATACGCCGGATCTTCAACGATGGAAGGAGCAACTGGACAGGCTGATTGGTGGAGACATCCAGGGTGTGGCTGCTTATCCGCTGGTGGTAGGTGATCCTTTCTTCTTTCGGAAGCAGGTTCCGTTGGTGGTAAGCGAATGGGGTGGTTTTGGTTTTGGAGAATATGGTGGTCCAAAAGAAGATGCGGAAAGAGCGGATTTGATAAAATTATATAAAACGGAATTGCGCATGCGCCCGATTGCCGGTGATGTATATACGCAGGCAACTAATATTGAGGATGAACGAAATGGTTTGATTGAAGCAACTACCGGTGAGTTGAAGGTGCCGGCGGGGTTGTTGAAATCTCCGGCGAGGGGATAATCAATTACAAATTACGAATTACGAATTACGACTGGCAGAGAGCGTAATTCGTATTTGATAATCACATTTCGGCAAAAACCACTTTGTAATCATCCTGGTTAAGGATTGCATTCGTTTGATGCCGCACAAATATTCCCTCTCCCAGGTTTGCTTTTAAATGATAACTCACTTTATAAAAAACTTTTTTTGATGTGTCTGTGTTATGAATGGCATTTAATAAAAGATCCATTGAATCATTAACAATATCCCATTCCCGTTCATTATTTTTTAATTCTTCGAGGCTTTTATCCAGGTCGCGTTTGTCTTTTTCCTTTTGATGGTTTTCTTTCTTATCAGCAGTTAAAAAAGAATCCATATGGGCTTTTGCCAGGTTAGTTCTTAGCCTCGCTATTCTTGCATAAGATTCACTTCTTTGGTCTAATAAATGCAGGATATAATTATAATAAGTTGTGGAGTCTGTAAGTGTATACATAATACTATCAATAAGCAATGATTTCAGTTCTTTGTTATTTTTGCCTGCGTACTCTTTGAAATGATTGGATAAGGATTCAGCGATTTTTATGGAAGTGTTATCCCTGCAACCTGTAATCTCCTGTAATACTAATATGAAAACCAAAATGGCTAAGGTAGGTTTTAGCATAACTAATTTATTTAATCATTTTTCAGGCTTTTACACTATTCCTTGCCAGCCAGTTTCAATATATCCCTTGCTTCCAGGATTTGCTTTTCATATCCCATGTTTACTGTGTTGATCATAGCAATACCCACTTCTTTTAAAGTAGATACATATTTTGAGAAAAGCGATCGCCATAGAGGATAAAGCCAAGAAAAGAAGGTGTATAATTTCAACGTATTCTTTAGTCCTTTTGTAGGATGTATGTAGCCGGGGCGAAACATATAGGCTTTTTTGAAAGGCAATTGCATTAAAGCATTTTCTGTTTTACCTTTCACCCTGGCCCACATGCTTTTTCCTTTTTCGGTACTGTCTGTTCCGGCTCCCGAAACATAACAAAAGGTCATTTCATTATTTAATTTTGCAAGTATTTTGGCTACATGCAGGGTGAGTTCATAAGTTAGATGATAATATTCGTTTTCATTTTTACCAACCGATGTCACCCCCAAACAAAAGAAACAGGCATTGTAATTTATTAATGATCCTTCAATAGAGGAGAGGTCATAAAAATTTTTATGAACTATCTCTGTGAGTTTAGGATGGGTATAACCACTGGGTTTGCGAGTGATGACCAAAATAGCTTCCACGTCTGGATGAATCAGGCATTCATGCAAAACCCCTTCACCCACCATGCCGGTAACTCCAGTGATAATAGCTCGTATTTTCATCGTTAAATTTGTTTAAAGTTCAAAGTTTAAAGTTCACAGCTGGTGTAAACGTATAATAGCTTAAATGTTTGACACGATACGTGAAAAATGTCACACTTATTTGAGTTCTGCTCATACCTCAAACCTCAAGTCTACTTCTTCTTCGACGCATAAGGCCCGAATACCTCCTTCACAAGCATATCTTCTTTACTATCATCTAAAATAATAACATAATAATTTTCACCCCCTGGCATTACACGTATGACTATATGGCCCTGCAGACTTTTATAGGATCTATCTACTAATGGTCCGATTACATACCGGTTAGACTCGAGCATATTAGTAGTAAAAAGATCACGTGCGCCGGTATAACTGTATGGAGAAGTCATTCTTACAAGTACTTCATGACCCGGATGATCCGATGACCATGATTGACCGATCCATACGCGGGGCTTAAAAGTCAGAACCTGGAAGCTATTTACAGCATCCCGGTTACCATGATGATCCATGGTAGCAACATCTACTTCGCCGATAGCTTTGGCCACGGGCGTTTCTACATCACGCCAGGGTGCATCGCCCGGGAAAACAGTACCCGGGCAATCACCGCCCGTATAATATTTAAATGGGCCGTAATTTATTGTCAGTACCTGGCTAAGCGCATTTTCATCTGGCCAGGTTTTCCTGTCAGTTGTATCCAAGGTCGGAAAATGCTGGTAAGTAGAGCTGTCTCTGCCTGTCCAGATCGTGCCGTTGCTTTTAACTCCCTGTACATAAAAGTCAGGGTATTGCCTGGCGTTATAAACCATTTGAATTTGTTTGCGGCTGCCTGCTTTTAATTGATCTACCTGCATGCCTTTTAATTTCGCAGCAGCTATGAAGTCAAAATAGTTTGACATTGTTTTGGCATAGTTTATTTCTCCGCCACTGTTTTGCTGCACCAGGCGTTTCATGTTAAAAGGATAGTTGTAAGAAGGATATCCACGATCCAGTAAAAGACGGAATGGGATGAGGTCAGCAACGCCGGTTATGCCTGACCGGTAGTACTTCCCTCCCCTTGCAAGAGGAGCACCCGGGTACCAGCTGCCAAAATGATCATCATGAAAATGGGAGATCACGGCATAGTCAATATGAATGCTGTCTGTTTTAGGTGCAACCTGCCTGATGTAATAAGCAATCCATTCATACGGCTTCCGGCTATAGTTCGGCCGCATAGCTGCATTTCGGGGTGTAAAAGCACGACTGTCTGTAGGATTCATTTCTCCTGCATCAAAAAGCATGGTAGTGCCGTCCGGAAAAATATAAAATGCAGCGTTACCCCAGCCTGTATTAATATGATGCAGATCAAGATAACCTTTTTGCCAGGAGGGGAGAGCTTCACCAATAACAGCGATCTGCCCATAGCCTTGTTTCGCAACAAATAATAAAAAAAAGAAAACGAAGCTATTCTTTTTCATATTCAATTTTTTAGGTGTTAGGTATTCAATATGCCGAACCAATATTACGGTTTAAAATAACTTTAAATTTTTATCTATCTTTTTACGATGTGAATCTCACCTTGTTTTGTGATAATGGAAATTTTTTTTGATAATTTATTTTTTAAGGGCTTCTCAAGATCCGCCAGGAGCTCCTGTTGGGTAGAAAAAGAATCCGGGACATCTGCTCCTGGCGAAGCAGAAACACAAAAACTTTTTTTCTACCCACCGGGAGCTCCTACCGGAGCTTGGGCAACATCACTTAATAGATCATTAAAACATTTCTGGATACCCTGATTAAAATATAATCGTAGACGCATACCTCACACTTTTTTTATAACATCCGTCAATAAACAGAGTTATGATGCAATGCCTGACTAAAATGTAGGGCGTTTGTAGGGGCGGGGCTTGCCCCCGCCCTGACTGCATACAAAACTGCTAGTATATTTATGGGAGACGTCGACAAAATTCCACACGTATCCGGTGTAGCAGGGCGGGGGCAAGCCCTGCCCCTACAAACGCCGCGCATCAAAAATGTTATTTACACGGGTGATATCGGCGCCGCTGATCGAAGACTCATAAACAAATTAATAACTCAGGGAATTAAATTCGCTTGCATGCGAAATAAAGTGAACGAAAAAAAGCGATTTCTACTTACAGCTAAGTTTCACTATCCCAAATTTACTTTGTTTTCATTTTTTTCTACGGAAAAAATTTTAATGTAACGAATCGCACTCGAGTCGTGTAGTCATAGTCAAAATCCATTCCCCTTTGCCTCAGAACTCGGCGGGGAAAAGTTAAACCATCATATGAAACAGGAACATAAATCACTTGGGAATTCCCTTATGGTTTGCTGAAAAATAGGATATGTTTAAGCAGGAAAAATTTGAAAGATCGCCAGGGAATTATATAACGGTAACCTATCGAAAGCTTAAGCAGCATCTCAGGATAGCATTATTAAATATAACCGCTTTTTTGAATCACTGGAATCAATTCTAAGTTGATTGCATGACAGAGATGATTTTATAACCTATGCCTTGGCTTTCTCACTTCCTTAACGTCCATCAAAATAAAAGGAAATACTTTTGATGGGAACTTAATCATTTTCGTAAGCCGCTCTTCTATAACTGACCATTTAAGTTTTCCATGTAACAACTGAATAGGTTCTTTGTAATTGATGTCCTTGAAATAAGATAGCGCTTTAACAGCCATTACCGGATTACGGACCAGATACTTCTTATCAAAAGCAGCAACCATATCATTCAAGCAGATGCTGGAAGAGGAGTAGGATATGTCTACAAAATCTTTAAGCCGGGTGTCGTTACCTATAATGGCATTTAACTTCATTGCAGCAAAGTCTTCAATGCTCGCCATCCGTATGCCTTCAAATAAAACAGGTGGGTTAACTTGTGGATAACCTTGTTTTATCAAGTCTACCTTTACGCCATTTATTTCACCCTTTAAAGTGGTTTTAGAAAGAAAGTCTAATTTAAAGTGGTTTAATGTTTGGAGGTATTCGGAAAGTTCATTCTCATTGAAAGTGTTCTCAGAAAAGAAATCCAGGTCTATACTCTTGCGGTGCCCAATCTGTAAAGCCAAGGCAGTACCTCCTACTAAAATAAAATCCTTAAGTTGCTCATCTCCCATTAGCACAATCAGGAGTTCCAATGTGCTGGCATCGACTGTTTGTTTATGAAGCATTTCATTTCGTTAAAAGGGATATCAAAAACCAGGCTTACAAAATGCATATCTTTTTCATTTAGATAAGGAATATCTTTGATAGCCTGCTTCACTCCATTCAAACTGTACATGTTTAAGATTGCATACCAATCCCTTGTCCACCCTCTTTCTATAACTCTTTGTACAACTAAAGTTAGCATGTCATTGAAATTGAAGTCCGCAAGGTCAAATTCCCAAAGCAAAGCAGGATTGACGCTTTCATTCGTATGTTGTTCGTATCCGTCAAAAAACATAATGAGTATACCAACTCTTTAGAGTGATAGTATGATAATGGCAATTTACGAAAAATCACCTTTTAAAAGCAGTGATTATAACGGAGACAGATAAAGGTAGTATCAGCAGGTAAACTTTAAAGGAAAACATCCATAAAGAATTTCATGTCCATATAATAATCTTCTGTATTTCTGAATAACTTCAAAAAAGGATAACTAGTAAAACAACCCAAAAAAAATTATTTTTGGCATTAAATCTCCTGTGAACAAACCGGTGAACTGAACTAAAAAAGTTATTGGAAACGCAAGCTGAATTCCACTCTTCCATTAATGTTTGAATCCTTTCGTGGTCACAGAGAGTAGCATCAAAACGAACTAAACCCCGGCAAAACACTTAACTCAGCACTCCCTTATCGTTTTCTTTCACGCCTTAAAACCGATAATCCACAGCCCGTTGTTTATCGTATACGAGCTTCATGGTATGCTCGCCGCCGGACATTGTGGTAGAATTAACCTGGACGGAAATAGACTTTCCTTCATTGATCAACTTCCAGACCTCTGTTACTTTAAAATCTGCTTTCTCACCATTTGTATCGAAGGATCTAACTGAAGTAACAGTCATTTGGCCATCATCTGACCACTTTGCGCTAGACTTCTCCCTTGGTCTTCCGACAAAAGTAGCTTCACTTTCTTTACCATCGAAAGTCAGTTTCTCTTGTCTTGTAACCAGTGCCCCGTCAGCAGATTCGCTGGCTACGTCTACCGTTAGAAAATCTGCATGTCCGGCTATTTTCATCGTTCTGGATCTCATACGATCCCCGCCGCCGAATATACAAAGAGGGAACTGTTGAACAGAGTCACTTTTCGACTCATTTAGTTTCCACTCACCAGAAAATTTGCCGCGATCCTGGGCCATACTCGTTAGTGTAAAGAATCCAGCGGTTAACAATAAAACCGTCTTCTTACAGGCAAATGTTGTCACGATTTTTTGGAAGTAACACATAAATTATATTTCTTAAGTTAAGGTATTAGCTATAGATGGATTGTCTTGAAAGTTTTCAATGCCGGCTTTGTAGGCAATTGGTGCCGCAACAACGAACTGCGCCGTTACATGGATGAACACCCGCAAAGAACAAGAAGATAATTTGAATCTCTAACATCCTCCATTTCTTGGTATCGCATAAATCACGTTGCCTGAAACAAATAAATTGAAAACCTTATTTTCTATGGAAGGAAGTAACAGCTTCCATGTTTTTCCCTTGTCTGATGATCTGAAAATGCCGGTAGGATGACCACAAAAGAAGTATTCACCCACCTCAATAATTGAGGCAATGGAGAGGTTTGCCGTAAGGCCAGCATCAATAGGCTGCCAGGTTTTACCGCCATCGTAGGACGTTCGCACTCTCCTGGTATAAGAGGCTGTATTGAAAGTGATAGCAGCAAATCCGCCTTTGATGTGTTCTATTGCGATGCCAACACCGCCTTCACTAATGACTACATCCCATTTCTCCCCTTCATCAGTCGATCTAATTATCCCCCGCTGGCTGGTCGCCATGAGTACACCGTTTGACTCTACCAATTTCATTACCCAGCCTCCGGTATGGACTTGTTTCCAGGTTTTGCCACCGTTAGTGGATTTAAAAAGGCCGTTGTCGGAGCCGATGAAAACGGTGCCCCCGGCAGTTTCAAACATGGTGCGTACTACATTCTGTTGAAAATTCGTGTACATAGGCGCCCATAGACTCACTCCGTTTATTTTTTGTACAAATTGGCCGGTATAAGTGTATGCAAATATCCCGATCTTACCAGGGGCAATGCTACCCTGTTTGTCGGGGAAAGTCTCTTTGTTCCAAAAAGGAGCTGTGGAATTTGGTTTGGTGTGATATATCCCATCGCCAGCACGGAGATAGAACCCATTTTCATTTGCAAAGAAACCATCTCTCTGAATAGCATCTTCCTGCAAATTTTCGGGTAGCCCTTCGCTAATGTCCTGCCAGGTTTGTCCAGCATCAGTAGATTTATAAACAATGTTTTCAGCCCCCGACCAGTGATTATTTGGTTTTTGCTGACTATCTGCGATTGGAGATGTAAAGGGGTATTGAAAAAGGAGGAAAAAAGCAAGGTTATAGATTTTCATGACTAAAATTGATTTGGTGAAACAATCTGGTAAAGATATCGGGGGTCAACTACGCTGGAACTTTTTAATAGTAAAAAGTTGTAACGGAGATGTAAAACCTTTGTAAAACCGCCGAAAACCTTGTTAATTGTCATGCGTTGCCTGATAGATTAACGTGATTTCGTTTCAGCCAATTTCAAGACGGGTGAGGCTTATAGCATGCGCCTGACTCTGGGCAGCCTGGCGAAGACTCGGTTTTGGACAAAGTCTACTCAGCGTTTGTATTAATTAATTTCGATTTTAGCCCTAAAGTTGAGTGAAACACGTCTACTGTGCTTTTGCCAAACTACTTGTTGGCGCTTCGTTGCTTTTGTTTGTCTGTTGCTTACTTGCTTGCGTTTACTCCGAAAAACTAGTAAAGGATTTTCCATCATAGCAGTATAATCCTGTGTTCCTTGTACCCACCCAAAGTTTTCCTGCTCTATCTTCCAAAATTGACCAAACATCATTATTGATTAATCCGTCTTTTGTGGTAAAACATGTGAAGGTTTTTCCATCGTATCGGCAAATTCCACGACCACCGCCTCCAAACCAAAGGTTTCCATCTTTGTCTTCAATGATTTTGGTGACAGGACCATAAGATAAGCCATCATTTTTTGTAAATGTTTTTCAATCATAACGGTAGGCCCCGCCCCAATTGCTGAACCAAATATTTCCGCTTTTGTCTTGCAAAACCGGCCAAGCCCAATTGTCACCATCTGGTTTAAGATTGGTTATGGATTTACCATCGAAACAAAACACACCTTCGTTAACCCGTCCACCAAACCAAATGTTGCCTGCATTATCTTCTAAAATACGTTCCACGTTATTGTTACTGCTCATCATACCACCTGCACCTTCATTAACTAAAAACGGAGTAAAGGTCTTACCATCGTAGATATAAACACCATCAATAATAGCGAACCATAGTTTTCCGCTTTTGTCCTGCATTATACTGAATACATCACGCGTGTTGCGATACTTGTTGGGAGGCATATTTTTTCGTAAAGCGATTTGGATTTTAGCGAATGTTTTACCATCGTAAAGACAAACTCCAGCTTCGGTACCTATCCAAATTTTACCATCTTTATCTTCCAAAATACAATAAACCATATTATTGTTAAGTCCAACCGCCGCTGTAAATTGGCTAAACGATTTTCCGTCATACTTATAAACGCCTTCGCCCGTTGTGCCGAACCAAAGGTTACCTGCCTTGTCCTGCAGACTGCAATGAACATTGTCACTTGGTTGGGAACCCTGGGTTTTTATGAGTTTTGGTTGTCCGTCAGATATTATTTTTGATTCACTTACTTTCTCTTTTGCTACGTCTTTTTTAACTTGTCCGGTGCAGGAAGTGCCAATAATTAATATTGTCAGAAAAGTAAAAGCTTGCGTTTGCGAGA
>JBDSBP010000546.1:0-4199 GCA_039921525.1 Chitinophagaceae bacterium
GCACTACAACACAGGCTGCTACCGTAGCAAAAAATGCAGGCGCGCATCGATTACTGATAGGCCATTTTAGTTCTAAATATGAAACACTGGATGAGTTTGAAAACGAAACCCGGCAGGTTTTTCCTAACAGCGATTTGGCATTAGAAGGGGTGAGTTACAGGGTGTAGGTATGCTTTCTGCAAAGGTAAAACGGCTTTTACAAATTCCATGGGTTAATGATTTTAATACCGTTAATGCGACTAAAGTCAGAAACATTGCGGCTAATCGAAGACAGATTGTAAATAAGAGCGGTTGCTGCAATGATAGCATCGGGTAGTTTAATGTTATACACTTTGCGTATTTCGGCTGTTTTTTGTTTTATTGACTTTTCCAATTCTATTATGATTGAAGCGTTAATAAAATTGCTCAACACTTTCAAATCATTGTCGGT
Source organism: Chitinophagaceae bacterium (assembly GCA_039921525.1). Taxonomy (GTDB): domain Bacteria; phylum Bacteroidota; class Bacteroidia; order Chitinophagales; family Chitinophagaceae; genus JADCRZ01. The sequence goes on from JBDSBP010000546.1 coordinate 431, forward strand.
AGCGGTTTTCCAACACAGAAGTTCTATCTCAGTAATGGCAGAGATTATAGGATGATAGTCTTTCAGGATATCATCTATAAATTTTTCAGCGGCTGTAGGAAACTGTTGTTGTAAATAATAGATGGCAATATTAGTATCCCATAAATATTTTATTCCCACTGGTTACGAAGTTCATTTAGTTGTTTATCTACATCAGTCAGCGGTTGCTTTGTCATCGCCCCTTTATAATTGGCGGCCCAATTAGCACCTGATATGGGCTGTTTTTCCCAACGAACACTAATAAGCTGCAGGAGTTCAAGGTCCTGTAAAAGCTTGACGGCTTTGTCGTTAAGTATATCTACCGTTATTGTCTGCATCATTTCAATTCTCACTTTCAAATTGATACAAAAATAACAGTTTAATTGCTTATAAATACCGAAGGTCTAAAGTATTTGAATTGCTATTTACTCGTAACTACTATTCAGATTTTTTGAGGGAGACAAACAAGTTTTACGCATCAAACTTATTTTTACTTTAATAGCAACATTTGGATCCGTTTTATAATAGTTTTGTTCACTTTTAGTGCGATTCCACTAACGGAGGATCCATTTATAAAACTCCGGAAATTCTCTTTTCCAATAAATTTCGCTATGCTGTCCTTCCTGGTTAAAGGATATTTCAATGGTTGCCCTGGCGAGTGTATGCATTAGCTCAGCAACCTGTTGTATATCATTAATCAAACTATGGTGTTCTGCCCCACCGCCATAAAAATAATATTTCTGACCGGAATGCGTACGGCGTTTTACGGATTGTTTTATTTGATCTTCTATTTGCGGTGCTGCCCAGAAAGAAGGCGAAAATATTCCCAACCCGCCAAATACCCGCGGGTAAAGGATGCCGGCATAAAAACTTATTAATCCCCCCATAGAACTTCCCGCCATTATTGTATTTTTTTTTGATCGCAGCGTGCGATAATTTTTGTCGATGTAAGGCTTGAGCGTTTCCACAACGAATTCCAGGTACAACCTGCCTTCCGCTTTTCCGAATTGTTCTGAATCATTGATGTTATATTCATTCATCCGCGAATGTCCGCCATTATCTATCCCGATAACAATACATGCATTGGAAAGAGAGTCTAACGTTTTATCTACTTCCCATTCGCCGCTAAAAGAAGTGGCCTCGTCAAAGAGGTTCTGACCATCATGCATATAAAGAACGGGATACCGCTTTTTAGATTTTGTATATCCTTCGGGAAGATAGAGCCAGAGCCTCCTGGTACGGTTAAGCTGGGGCATGAAGAAGGCCGGATCTATGATAGTTGCATTTTTTGAAACAGTATGCATTGAAGGTATGAGGTATAAGGTATGAGTATGGCTATCAGCCGTCAGCTATCAGCTATCGGCTTTGGTTGCCAGATAGGTCCGATGTTACAAGGTCAATAACTTGGAAGTTATATAAAATGTATGAGGTGCCAACTATCGGCAATGTTTCAAATTCAGTGTTTTTATTTTAATTAAGGATTTAAATTCACTGGAAGTACGATGTATTTATTTTGTTTTGCTTAAATATTCTTTCACTTTGGAATGCATGTTTTCGCTCAGGGGAACAAGTGGCAGGCGCAGGTAGTTGCCTATTAATCCCAATTCGCTAAGCACCGCTTTTACGCCGGCAGGATTGTTTTCACTGAATAGCAGGAAATACGCATCTATTAATTCATCGTTTAATCGTTTAGCCGATTTGAAATCGCCTTTCAGGCAAAGGCGAACCATCTCCGTAAAATCTTTTGTAAAACAGTTAGCAGCAACGCTGATTACTCCTTGCATTCCACAGGCTATCTGTGGTAAAGTAAGCGCATCATCTCCACTGAACACTAAAAAATCAGCCGGTTTATCACGAAGTATTTCCATGCACTGGGCCATATCTCCACTAGCTTCTTTGATACCGGCGATATTGTCGACTTCGGAAGCCAGGCGAATTACGGTAGATGCGTTTATATTTCTTCCTGTTCTTCCGGGTATGTTATATAAAATAATCGGCTTGGGGGTTGCTTCCGCCAAAGCTTTATAATGAGCATATAATCCATCTTGTGAAGGTTTACTATAATACGGGGACGCGCTTAAAATCGCAATGGCTTTTTCTAAGGGAATTTTATCCATTTCATCGATAACGGCCTGGGTATTATTTCCGCCAATGCCCACCACAACTGGAACGCGACCATCTACTTTTTCATAGGTATAATTTACAATATCAATTTTTTCATCCATGCTTAAGGTAGGTGTTTCACCAGTAGTACCCAGTGAAACTATATATTCCACACCATCCCTGATCACGAAATCCAGTACAGTTCCGAGGGCATTAAAATCAATTTGGTGATCAGCATCAAAGGGAGTTATAAGCGCTACCCCGGTTCCTCTTAATTGTTCTCTTAACATTTGAAATTATAATTTATTAATATTTGCTCCTTGTATATTTTTTAAATGCATGCAGTGGACTGATTTAACAGGTGCTTTTGAATACCAACTTTTATTATGCCACTGGATGAAAATGCTATGGAAGGTCCAAAATTTGACCATCACCTGGAACGGTTGTTTCTTCCCATGATCCCATTTTCCCGAACTTTTCTATTCTTTGTTGTGTTCGAAGTTCAGGCGTTAATTCTTTCAACTCCTTAATAACAGGTAACAGGTGTTGTTTTAGCAATTGAGCGGCTTCATTGTAATCCCAATGAGCGCCTCCGACAGGTTCAGGAATTATTCCATCAATCAAACCGAAATTGAACATACGGTCGGAAGTTAAACGTAATTCTTCCGCGGCCTTTTCTTTCATATCCCAACTGCGCCATAAAATGGAACTGCAACTTTCCGGTGATATGACAGTGTACCAGGTGTTTTCCAGCATGAACACTTTATCACCTACTCCGATGCCTAAAGCTCCACCTGATGCACCCTCCCCGATGATAATGCAGATAATGGGTACTTTAAGCCGAACCATTTCATAAATATTCCGGGCGATTGCTTCTCCCTGCCCTCTTTCTTCCGCTTCCAGACCCGGATATGCGCCAGGCGTATCTATAAAAGTTATAACCGGTTTATTAAATTTTTCTGCCAGCCGCATCAGGCGAAGTGCTTTGCGGTAACCTTCAGGATTAGCCATTCCAAAATTACGTAACTGCCGCATTTTTGTATTGGTTCCTTTCTGATGACCGATAATCATTACCGTTTCATCTCCTAACTGCGCAAAGCCACCTACCATTGCTTTATCATCCTTAACATTTCGATCACCATGAAGCTCCACGAAATTGGTGGTCATTTTATCAATATACTTGAGGGTATAAGGCCTGTCCGGATGCCTGCTCAGTTGTACTTTTTGCCAGCTGCTAAGATGAAGGGTAATTTCTCTGCGATGATCGATTACCTGGTCTTCCAATTTACGGATCGATTCGCTTAAATCAACCTTTGTCTTCTCCGCTGTCTGTTTGAGTTTTCCGATTTCATCGAATAGCTCTTTTATCGGTTTCTCAAAATCTAAAAATTGTCGATTCTTGTTTTCAGGCATCGTTGTATAATGATTGCGTAAAATTAAGGGTTAAATGTTTTTTGGCTAGATATTTTTAAATAAAGGTATGAGGTATGAGGTGTGAGGTATGAGGAGCTGTAAATTCGGCCACTTATTACAACCATTTAACAGATTAGTTTTGAAAAACCGAAATAAAACGTTCTTCCTCATACCTCAAACCTTTTATATAACATCCGCCAATAAACAGAATTGTGATCCAATGCCTGACTGAGAT
>JBDSBP010000547.1:0-4118 GCA_039921525.1 Chitinophagaceae bacterium
CCTGGTTTGCTTAACTAAAATGACATTCATTAAACGTTGAATATTTATTGAAATTAAACTCCTTAAGTCAACGACATTGAAGGATGATTGCTAATTGCTATCCTGAAAATTTTCTACAGAAATTTAGTGAAGGGGTACTCAATTTGAATACCATGTCAAAAGTGCGATGTGGTAAGAAATTATTAAAACTTAGTGCAGGCAAGAAAAAAACTATTGTTAATGATATCGCTAAGAACAGAGATTGAAAAACCTTGGAAAAAATAATTTATTGAAAACTTATCGACCTCACTTTTTTGAGCTATTTCGCGACCTCACTCTTTTAAGGAGTTTTACTTCCGAGATTGCCTGTACACCAGTATTAGAATATGTCTTGTTCCGGGAAGATATAATGGATGCATAATACGATTAGTTGTATTTAATAGAGTTTGTCAGTAATCTAAACCTAATATTGAAATGCAAAATACATATGATGCAATAGTAGTTGGCTCGGGTATATCAGGTGGCTGGGCTGCAAAAGAACTTACCGAAAAAGGTTTAAAGACATTACTCCTTGAAAGAGGCAGGGATATTGAACATGTGAAGGACTATGATACGGCAATGAAGTCTCCCTGGGAGTTTCAGCATCGGGGAAGTTTGACTCTGGAGCAAAAAATAACTCATCCGGTACAGTCAAGGAGTAATTTCTACAGTGAGTATAATGAAAAGTTCTGGGTAAACGATCTGGATTGTCCTTATACGGAAGTAAAGCGATTTGACTGGTATAGGGGTTTTCAGGTCGGTGGAAGATCATTGATGTGGGGACGAGGATGCCTCCGTTTAAGTGAGATGGATTTTGAAGCCAATGCAAAGGATGGAGTTGGTGTAAACTGGCCCATTCGTTATAAGGAAATAGCACCATGGTATGATCATGTGGAGCGTTTTGTAGGTGTCAGTGGTCAGGCCGAAGGCCTCGCACAAGTACCAGATGGACAATTTCTTCCGCCTATGGAAATGAATTGTATTGAGAAAGAGGTAAAAAAAAGGCTGGAATTACATTATAATAAGTCAAGAATTATGACCATTTTTCGTATGGCAAATCTTACAGTGCCACACAATGGTCGTGGAAAATGCCAATACCGGGATTTGTGTAACAGAGGGTGCCAATATGGTGCATATTTTAGCACCCAGTCTTCTACTTTACCAGCAGCTGTTGCTACGGGAAATCTCACATTGCGACCACATTCCATCGTAAATTCTATTATTTATGATAAAGATAATCGTAGAGCAAAAGGTGTTTTAGTAATTGATGAAGAGACCAATGAGATCAGAGAATTTTACTCGAAGATTATTTTTCTTAATGCCTCTACTTTAGGAACAGCTTTTATATTGCTTAATTCTGTTTCGGAGACCTTTCCTAACGGTCTGGGAAATAGTAGTGGCCAACTTGGACACAATCTTATGGACCATCACTGTAGGATTGGTGCGTCTGGTATTGCCGAGGGTTTTGAAAATAAATATTACTTTAGTAGAAGACCAGCACCAATATATATTCCACGGTATAGAAATATTGGGAGCGATAAAAGGGAGTATATTCGAGGTTTTCAATATGCAGGAAAAGGTAGCCGTACTGGCTGGCAACGAGCAATTGCGGAGATGAACATTGGTTCTGAATTAAAGGAAGAACTCAGTACTCCCGGTCCCTGGGTAATGGGATTGAATGGCTTAGGGGAAGCTTTACCTCATTATGAAAACCGGGTATTTATTGATAAATCGAAAAAAGACAAATGGGGGCAACCTGTTTTAGCAATAGATTGTCAATTCCGGGAAAATGAGAAAAAGATGAGAGTTGACATGTTAAATGATGCTATTGAAATGTTGGAAATAGCTGGTTTGAAAGAAGTAAAAGGATATGAATCAGATTCCGCACCTGGAGCTGCAATACATGAGATGGGTACTGCTCGTATGGGTGAAGATTCGAAAACATCCGTTTTGAATAAATGGAATCAGATGCATGATATTAAAAATATATTTATTACGGATGGTGCGTGTATGACTTCATCAGCATGTCAAAATCCTTCTCTTACCTATATGGCACTGACAGCAAGGGCATGTGATTATGCAGTTAGGGAACTAAAAAAATTAAATATATAATAGATTTATTGTCTGGATATATTTATTAAATATATCAATTTAAAGGCGTTGAAGTAGAAACAATAGATTTAAACAAAGCAGGTGAGGCTTATAAAAAAGAATTCATTTACTATAATCAAATTACAATCATAATGATAAGAAAATTCAAAATGAAATATATTCTGATATATGTTATGCTTCATTGTATTTATTATGGATGTAGTTCTAATGATAAAACGGTATCAAATAAATCAGCAAATATTCCAAATGTTGTGATGGTATTAGTGGATGATTTACGCTGGGATGAATTTGGATTGGCTGGACATAAATATATTAAAACTCCCAACATTGATCGAATTGCAAAGGAAGGGATTTGGTTTAAAAATGCTTTTACTACAACTCCACTATGTTCTCCGAGCCGTGCGGGTTTTTTAACAGGGCAATACGCCCATTCACACGGGATTATAGACAATACAGATCGAAGTAAACTGAGTCACCATTTAAATACCTTTCCAATGAAGCTGGATTCTATGGGATATGAAACTGCTTTTATCGGAAAATGGCACATGGGAAATGATAACACACATAGACCGGGATTTGATTTTTGGGCAGCTTTGAAGGGCCAGGGAGAGGCCATTGATCCTGAATTCAATGTGAATGGAAAGGAGATTAAAGAGCACGGCTATGTGACAGATGTTTTGACAAAATATTCCTTGAATTTTATAAAAGACCATGATCCCAATACACCATTTTTACTTTATCTTTCTCAAAAAGGATTACACCCTAATCTATACCAGGATGCTACCGGAAAACTAACTAAGATTGGCGAGGGAGGATTTATAGCTGCTGAACGACATAAAGGGATGTATAAAGACGATTTTATTGTAAGACGGCCAAATGCATACATAACTCCAAAGGATAAACCGGCCTTAATGCGCAAAATAAAAGATTTACCTATATTAGGGAAAGAGACCGCTACTCCGGAACAGGATATTCGTGATCGGGCTGAAATGTTAATGGCTATTGACGAAGGCTTGGGAGAAATATTAGATGTATTAGAGAAAAAAGGAGAATTGGACAAGACTGTGATAATATTTGCAGGAGACGAGGGTTATTTTTATGGAGAGCACGGTTTGAATGAAGAACGACGTTTGGCATATGAGGAAAGTTTACGAATACCTATGCTAATCAGATATCCGCCCATGATCGAAAAGGGTATGATATCTGAAAAATTGGTTCTTAATATTGATATTGCACCTACTTTGATTGCATTGGCTGGCGGTGAGCCGGGTCCATCTATAGAAGGGAAATCTCTTTTGCCACTATTCAAAAAGAGCGAATCAGAAGACTGGCGTAATTCATTTTTAATGGAATATTACTCAGATTCTGTGTGGCCTCGTGCGGTGAATTTAGGTTATAAGGGAATAAGAACAGATCGCTATAAATATATTCAGTATACGGATTTACAAGGAATGAATGAATTTTATGATTTGGAAAAAGACCCTTATGAACTTAATAATTCAATAAAAGATATGGAATATGATAGTTTAATTAACGTGATGAAGAAGAAAATTACATTCTTTCTGGTTAAATGATCAACAACAGCACAAATTGAATTAGCGGTAATTACTGCAAGTTGTATTTTGAATAATAATATCATTTTTCTCTTTGGTTAATCCCCAATAAATATGTGTAGTGACTTTATTACCTCAAAAGAAGATATTATGAATAGTGTTAAACGCCATCTTGCAAATACATAAGGATATGACAAAACAAAAGCTATTCAGCAGGCGCAAGTTTATTGGGACTGCCGCTGTAACGGCAGGAAGCTGTATGTTACCCGCTTTCAATGGGTTCGCCTATTTCAACGCTAACTCCCTCTATGATTATCCGTCAACAGACCATTTCTGGTATCGAAAGCCATCAAATTCGCCTTATGTAGATTCTCAAAATAAAAATATGGCTTTTGCATTTTCCGATACTGAAATTCTGTTCTCTGATGACAACTG
>JBDSBP010000548.1:0-13182 GCA_039921525.1 Chitinophagaceae bacterium
TAGTTGCTGTATGTGTTTATCAATATCGGCCTGTTTGCTATCGCCATCCAATGCTGCTGGAAGAAGATTTAGACCACACAGTTTATGCTGTATATGACCATTTTCAACCCGGGGCTGGTTATTGGCGGCAAGCTGTTTGGTACCATGATTCTCAGCTTGTGGTGCCTTCTTATTTGCAACAGGATGCAATCTCTCCAACGCGACAAAACCGCCGATATAAAATCGGATTCCATTCATTTAACGACAACAAAAGCCCACCCGGTTAAATTGAAAGCCGAGATTCAGGCACTTAAGAACGCATGGGCTAATGTCGACAATGCCCGTGATGTAAATGCACTTGCCGCTTTTTATTCAGATGACGCAGTGAGCCTGACAAACAACCGGCCGATATTAGCAGGTAATGCTGCCGTTAAAAAGATTTGGAAGATGTAACAGCAAAAAGACCCACCATTACCAAAAGTTGCACTATGCTTGCTGTACAGGCTTGTAAAGTTAGCTGACAGTAAAACGTGCAAAAAAGACAAACATTCGCCATGCGCCTTTCCCCTAAAAAAATGAAATAATAGTAAATGAAAGAAATAAATACTACATTGATCAACTTTCATAAACGATGCAAAAAGTTAAAAGCATCTGATACCTCTGCTTCTCATTAAGAATACCTCTGCTTCTCATCGAGACGTATCTATTATACTTTAATTAAAATGCAAGTACATGAAACTTAATAACCAAGCCCTGGTATATGTCCTTCTTTTATTATCCTGCAGCCTTTTTGCCCAGTCGCCCGGTGGCGTGACGCGCCAATCGTTTTGGTTACAGGGGAATATTTTTTCCGACTCCACCCAACGTGTAACGCTGAATTTTAACCCAGCCACTACTATGGGTGATATCAGCAAGGGAATCAATATGCCCGGCAATATTGAAGAACTGAGAAGGGCTACCATTTTTACAGTATATCAACGTCAGGGGCTGCAGCAGGAGATTCCTGTATGGCAAATGAATGGAGAATTTGGTGATATCCTGCTATCGACGAGGCAACTAACCAGCCAGAATGAGAAAATGAATATGGTTTTTGAAAAGATGCCGGCCAGTGTTCCAGACGCAAAGCCTGAAGCCATCATTTCCACCTACATACGACAAGGCGTTGCTGCTGCTTCCAAAGATGATGCCGATAAAGATATTGCTATTCACTTTGGCCCTGCATCCAAACCGGTTGATCAATCCGCCGGATTAATCGCAGAGTTTATAGTATACGAGACAATCCTCAAAGAAAAGGACATTGCCAAAATAGAAAGCTACCTCGCATTAAAATATGGGGTCACCCTGGAAAAAGATTATGTGAATAGTATTGGGCAAATTATTTGGAACCGAAAAAATGAAGCGCTGTATTCGAACAATATAGCCGGTATTGGAAGAGACGATCTCTCCACACTTTATCAAAAACAGGGCAAAAGTTCAGGCTCATCGGAGCAGCTGACGATCGGCGTCACTAAAATTGCTTCCGCAAATGCCGCCAATACCGGTTTGCTCAGCAACAGGGACTATTTGATATGGGGCGATAACGGGCAGCCATTGTTACTTAGCCAGAACCAGGAACCAGGATTAGGTAATATTCAGCTATCAGAAAAGAAATGGATGATAAAAAGTTCGGGGAGGACTGCCAGTGCCATTTCAACTGCGTTGGAAATAGATACGAAGACCCTGCTTCCTGCAACATTAGGGAAAGAAAATTTTTACCTGGTAATAGACCCCTCCGGTTCAGGTAATTTTTCGCCGGAAAAATGTATTTATCTCACTCCGGAAAATATATCTCCTGACGGAATCGCCAGTTTTAGTGGGGTGTACTGGGATGCGGATCATTCGGGGAAAGATGCTTTTAGTTTTGGACTGAAAACCAGGCTCCCGGCTAAAGTATCCCCAGATGCTGCCAGGCTGGTATCCTTCCAGGTATATCCTAACCCCGTCACAGAAGACGGCCCGTATACAATGGCTGTTACACTCGATAAGCCTGCTGAAATAAATATAAAGATATATGATATTAATCTTCGCCTGATAGAATCAAAAAAAGTAACAGGTCAGGCAAATTATCTGCTGCCAGGAAATATCAAAATGGCAGCAGGCGCATATATTATCAAGCTGTTTACTCCTGATAAAGAATTCTCCAAATTTATTATCAAGCACTAAAATCCTTTTCGCAATGGCCTCATTAAGGTCCTTAAAAAATGAACTATTATGAAAAGTTTTTCCTGTCGCCTGATCGTATTACTGGCTGTTGCTTTATTGTCACTCGCCTTTCTCATCCCTTCGTTTAACCGCATTTTTTTCAATAGTCCTGGTACACAGGCTACAGCGAATCTTAACCCGGCGAAACCCAATACAGGTTTCCTTGCTGCTACAAAAGCAATGCCGGTCAAAAACCTGGAAAATTATTCGGGCTCCGGTTTTAAACCACTGAAGACGGAAAAATGGGCAGGTATCACCACGACAAATATTAGTCTGCTCGGTGCCAAACTTTATCTACCGGCAGGCGCTATCACATCCCCTGCTTTAATATCTATTACGGCCCTTCCGACGGCTGATGTTCCCGCACTGGACCAGGGAATGGTGAACGTTACAGCAGGAAGTGAGGGCTATCGTTTTTTACCACACGGTAGCCATTTTGCAAAAGCAGTATCAGTCAGCCTGGCGTATGACGAAACAAAGATTCCGGCAGGATATACGGCGAAAGATATCGCCACTTTTTTCTTTGATGAGAAAGTAAAACATTGGGTAGCGCTTTCAAAAGATTTTGTCGACGAATCCAGTAAAATAGTTGCCTCTACGACAACGCATTTTACTGACATGATTGATGCCGTGATTAAAGTAGCAGAATCGCCCGAGACCAAGGCCTTTACGCCCTCCACTGTATCTGGCATCACGCCCGACCCCACTTCAGAAATTGTAATGATCGCGCCGCCTACGGCAAATCAGATGGGTACCGCAGCCCTGACATACCCGATCAAATTGCCCGCCGGCCGGAACGGAATGGAGCCGGAATTGACGATCCAGTATAACAGCGAAGGGTCAAATGGTTGGATGGGGGCCGATTGGGATCTGAGTATACCCTTTGTTTCAATCGAAACCCGCTGGGGAGTACCGAGGTATGACGCAAACCTGGAGTCAGAAACCTACACTGTTGACGGAGCGCAACTTAATCCGGTAGCCCACCGTACGGTTGCGATTGCCAGAACGAGTGAAAAACAGTTTTTTCCGCGCGTGAATAACGACTTTCAAAAAATCACCAGGCATGGTAACAATCCCTCCAATTATTGGTGGGAAGTGATAGAAAAAAGCGGTCTTCGCCATTCTTTTGGCGGTACCTCTGCATCCGGTGTAGACCAGGCTGCAGTACTGACGGATGCAAAGGGTAACATCGCGCAATGGGCATTGACGGAAGACAGGGATGCCAATAACAATTTCGTGAAATATCGTTATACCAAAGTGTTTGACGGCGGAGTGATGAATGCCGTAGCAGGTTCCAATCTTTATCTCGCCTCTATTACCTACACCGGTAATGGAAATGTAGAAGGTAAATACAGCGTTACGTTTACACGTGACCGGGAGTTGGGACAAACAAAAAGAAAAGACGTTAACATCAATGCCAGGCTGGGATTTAAGCAGGTGACTGCTGACTTACTCAAAAAGATTGCCATAAAGTTCAATGGCCAGGATGTAAGATCCTATGAATTGAATTATACTGAGGGGGCATTTTATAAAACCCTCTTGCAAAACATAAAAGAATTTGATGCAGCCGGCGCACTATTCACTACCCATACGTTCGAATATTTCAATGATGTTCAGGTGGCTGGTGGCAGTTACCAGCCGCTGACTGCTCCTGAAGAGTGGAACCCGCAAAATGATGATGTGCATGGAAGTTTTATAAACCCCTTCCGCGATTTCACCGACAATGCTTCTGCGCTCGGTGGAAATAAATCTAAAGGCGGTGGCTTCGGTGTGGCTGTTACCGTTGGCCCCGATGATGACGACCTTTCTTCAAAAACAAACACGGTAGGCGTGGTATTCGGCTTCAACTATTCTGCGAATGAAGGCATGCTCGCCATGGTAGATATTAACGGCGATGGCCTGGTGGATAAAGTATATAAAAAAGGCGGAAAGCTTTTTTACCGGGCAAACAAATCAGGTCCTTCGGGCAATGTTGTCTTTGGACCTAACCAGGATATCATCGGCATTAACGACTTCGATAAGGGAGCAGCCTTTTCCGTGAACGTAGGGCTCGAGGCCACCTTCACGAAGGTATACTTAGGGTTTGGCTATACCTATACGGAAAATATTAACTCTGTTTACTTGTCCGACGTGAATGGTGATCAACTCATTGATATCGTCAACTACGGTACCGTTTATTTTAATCATATAGACACCAACGGCAACCCGGTTTTCACCACATCAAGCGCTGATACGCCAAGCCCCATTAAGGCATCTTCCGGCATTGATCAAAACCTGGTGACAAACGATCCACAAGTGTTGGAAAAGGCCATCGATGACAACCCCTTACATGACGTTGTAAAAGTTTGGGTGGCGCCATTTGCAGGTACGATAAACATTAGTCAACCGGTAACGCTTCTTCAGAACAACACCGCTGACGGTCCGCCTACGGGTATCACAGATGGAGTGCGGGTGGCCATCCAGCGTAAAGGCACTGAACTTTGGTCTACTAAAATTGATGCAAATGATTTCACGCCTAAAACCCCAACCGGTGTTTCATCTGTCGCGGTACAAAAAGGGGACAGGGTCTATTTCCGTGTGCAATCCATATTCAATGGTGCCAATGATCAATTGTTGTGGACGCCACAAATAACCTATAGCAACCAGGTGCCCGGACTCAATGACGCCAACGCCTTACCCATTTATCAATTTAATTCCGACAAAGACTTTCTGATGTCCGCACCACTGTCCATAGCAGCATGCATTGGCGGGACTATTCACATACAGGGGGATTTCATCAAGCCGCTGACATCTGACAGTGTCACAGTGAAATTATTGAAGAGGTCAAATGACGTATACACTACCCTGCTGCAGCAGGGCTATACGGGAGCCCAGGCAATCATCCTGCCCGTATCAATTGATGAAAATGTGCTGAAAGGTGACGAACTGTTTTTCAGTGTTTCTTCTGAAACCAATATTGACTGGACATCACTGACCTGGAATCCTTTCCTCTACTATACGGCATCCACTGATCCAACAATCCCACAGGTCACCGGCACCGATGGCAAGCCTTTAATCTTTTTTTCGCCAACCGTAGATTTCCAGGCATTTACAAATACAGTGCAACAGGGGCTTCCCTGGTCTGTGCCTGTAAAAGATACGTTTACGATTGAAGCAAAACCTGTCCTCAATCCCAACTTGAAAAATGGCGAGATCACTTTTTCCGTCAAAAAAGAAAATGAATTAATTCAGAAAACAATTATACCCGTTACGAATGGCGCGTTGGGAGCAATCCCGGCTCTAATGGTAATTGTGGACCAGGGTGAAAAACTATTTTTTGAATATCATACGACAAGTACCAGCATAGCAAATGCTTTTTCATCTACTGACGTCGAGGTAAGTTCCAATCCCGGGGGGAAACAAACGGTGGTGGCTGGTTTGTACACTATGGATGAATCATTCATTTTCGGACCGATGTATCGTCACTGGGGGCAATTTGCCTACAATGGTAATAGAACACGTGCAGATCAGCCAATCATAGAAACGGACCTTGAACTGGCTCCCGCATTGATGACTCCAGCCCCTCTCATTGACCTAAGCGCAGCTAAAGATGCAGATGAAATGCAGGCCATCTATGCCTCCAAGGGTGGAAACCAACCCAAGGAAAACAAGTTTATTTACCTGGTACCCGACAATGCTAAAAAATCTTGGATCGGCTATGATGACCTAACCTATGTAAAAAGGGATACCATCAGTTCATCCCGGATGGGAAAGGATGATCTGTTGCCGATAAACCCTATAACCACAGCAAAGGCTGGTACCTCGGGTGCGGTAGGAATAAAAAGGGTGACAAAGACAGACGATATTTCTTTCGGTGGTGCTGTAGGTCCGGATCAGAACCTGGGAGGTAGCATAAGCGGCGGATTTACCAAGCTAGTGTATGATTTTAATGATATGAATGGGGATGGATACCCTGATATTCTATCCGATAGTAAAATTCAGTACACACATCCCTACGGTGGCCTCGAGCCTACGGCTAACAACAGTTTTGGTTTTGGAGTTGTTTCCCAGTCCAACCATGTTTCTGCCGGCTTCACCGCCGGAGGTGTACTCCCGAAAGCCAATTCGCCAAGCGCTTCGTCTGCAACCTCAGGCTCAAAATCATCAGAAGGACAGTCCAAAACAAGGGTTGCACCTGGCATTAGTGCAAAGTTTAACCTGATTACAGAAAACGAGAAATTTGCTTTTTTAGACATCAACGGAGATGGCTTACCAGACAGGGTATATGAGAATGGCAACGTAGAACTTAACCTTGGCTATTCATTCCTGCCACAGGAACAATGGGGTTACAATGGTCTGAATGATGGCACCACCTTAGATTACGGTGGGGGCGTCAGCATTAATATTTCCAGTTACAGTATCGTTGCCGGCGTTTCGCTTGCAAGGAGTGAAACGGAAGCAACAAGAACACTCCAGGATATGAACGGAGATGGACTGCCGGATTATATCGCCAGCGTTTCTCCCCTGGTAGTGCGAATCAATTCAGGAAATGGCTTTGGTCCGGCGATTGCGTGGACGGGCGCAAATGCAATCCGCAAGGGCATGTCTACAGGTGAGGGAATTAATATAGCGTTTACTATTGGTATTCACCTTATCCCGATACTTCCAGTGATAAAACTGTGTATCAACCCGCAAATCAGTATAGGGCAGGGAGCTGACCGCACACGCGTACAATTCAATGATATTAACGGTGATGGCTACCCGGACTTTTTACAATCTGAAATAGATAGCAAGCTTACAGTTTCCCAATCGACGATACAACGAACCAACAAACTCAAAAAAGTCACTCGTCCGTTGGGCGGAAGCTTCACGCTGGACTATACGAGGGTCGGTAACACTTACGAGATGCCCAATACAGTATGGACCCTGGCGACGGTGGATGTGTTTGATGGCGTACCAGGCGATGGACCAGACCGTACGAACAATACCTTCCAATACCAGTCCGGCCATTACGACCGCAATGAAAGAGAATTTTATGGTTTCGGAAAAGTCATCACGTTTAATAATGATACGGAAAACCAGGATGCCCTTTTCCGCACGATAGTAGATGAATTCGTCACTGATAATTTTTACGAAAAAGGCTTATTGAAATCCAGGGTAATAAAAAATGCTGCGGGTGATAAATTCAACGAGATAAAAAATACCTATGAACTGAAAGATGTGCATACGGGTGCTACTCTGCCTACTGCTATTAAGCAAAGTGATGAAGCGGCAGCTTTCCCTGCACTTGTAATCGCGGAAAAACTATTTTATGAAGGTCAGGCTGCTCCCGGAAAAACTACCAGCACAACATATACCTATGATGCGTTAGGGAATTTAGCAGGCTCAACGGATTTTGGTGATCCGGGCGCATCAGATGACCTAATTACTGCCATCAGTTATCACTCCGCTCCGGCAAAATACATCATGAACATTCCGAGTTCCGTAACGGTTTCCGGAAGCGGTAATGTTTATCGCCAGGGCGCTTCTACCATAAATAACAATACAGGGAATATTACAGAACGCCGCGAATTCCTGCAATCCGGCGATGTTGCTACAACCAATATGGCTTACGACGTATTTGGAAATCTTACAAGCATTGCGCGTCCTGCAAATGCCACCGGGCAGCGTCTGACCTATACTTACGAATACGATCAGCAGGTACAAACTTACAAAACCAAAACATCGGATTCTTACGGTTACTCTTCCGGTGCTGTGTACGATTTTCGTTTCGGAAAGATGTTGTCAGAAACGGATCTCAATAGTCAGCAAACACAATATACATTAGACAATGCCGGCAGGATTCTGACGATCAGGGACCCGCTTGAAATTTTGGCCAATCAACCTTTTACCATTTCAATTGAATATCACCCGAATGATGTTGTGCCCTGGGCAATGGCTAAACATTTTGACCCGGCACATCCTGCTAATTTTATCGAAACAGCTGCATTTCATGATGGGCTCGGTCGCCAGATACAAACAAAAAAAGATGTTGCCATCTTCGGCGGTCCACAGGCAACTGATCAGGAAGTGATGTCTGTATCAGGCTCTACACTCTTTAATGCATTTGGAAGACCAATAAAACAATGGTATCCGCTCACAGAACCGAAAGGAACAATTGGTGTGTATAATACAGGTTCAGATGCAATTACACCGGAATTGATGACCTATGACGTATCAGACAGGACCCTGACGACTACATTGCCAGACCAGGCCGTGGGAACAACGACCTATGGTTTTGGAAGTGACCGGAACGGCGAAGTGCAGTTCAAACAAACATCGGTTGATGCCAATGGAGTTAAGCTGGAAAGCTTCTTCAATGTGCGACAGCTACTGAAAGCAACCAAACAACAACACAGTCAGGGTAAGGATGTCTGGACTAGCTATAACTATAACCCGTTGAATGAGTTGATCAATGTAACCGATGATCAAAATAACCTGATCACCATGGCATATGATCAGCTTGGCAGAAAAACCAGCGAGACACAACCGGATGCAGGCACGACCAATTATAAATATGACCTCGCCGGAAACCTGACAGAGAAAACTACGGCCAATTTGCAAACTGGTGGCAAAGGAATTAAATATACCTATGACCAGGAGCGATTGTCAAAGATTACCTATCCACTAAATCCCCAAAACAATGTGACGATGACTTATGGTGCAGCGGGGGCAGCCTTCTTTAGGGCAGGACGGTTAGTGCTACAACA
The DNA here is from genome assembly GCA_039921525.1 of Chitinophagaceae bacterium. Classification (GTDB taxonomy): domain Bacteria; phylum Bacteroidota; class Bacteroidia; order Chitinophagales; family Chitinophagaceae; genus JADCRZ01. The sequence goes on from JBDSBP010000548.1 coordinate 8,949, forward strand.
GGATGGAAGCGGTACGCAGGAATTTTTCTACAACCCGCTGGGGGCAATGGTGAAAAATGTTCGTGTAATCAACGTGCCAGGCAGCACTCCATTGACTTTTACTACACAATGGACCTATGATACCTGGAACCGCCTAACCAATATGGTTTACCCTGATGGAGAAACACTGACTTATAATTATAACGTTGGTGGCCTTGTGGAAAAAATGTCTGGCGTGAAAGGTGGTAAGACTTTCAACTACCTCCAGCAAATGGGCTATGACAAATTTGAGACACGGATTTATATGAGCTATGGCAACGGAACGGACATGAATTATGCTTTCGAACCTGAGCGTCGCCGTCTCAATAACCTTAAGGCAAAAACTTCCGTCGGTCGTTTGATGATGGACAATATATATGTTTACGACAGGCTGAATAACATTAAAAGCGTTGACAACAATGCGCCTGTTCCTCCAAGTAATTTGATGGGTGGAAAATCCACTTATCGATACAATTACGATGATCTGTACCGCGTAACGAATGCGAGTGGAAGTTTCATAGCCAGCAGCCACACTGACCGGTTTACCCTGGCAATGGGATACAATAATTTATTTAGCATAGTCAGTAAAAACCAGGTTCATGAGACAAGTGGCAATGGCGGCAAAAGCTGGACAACACAAAACCAAACCACCTATATTTTTAATTATGATTATAATGCGGGCGCCAAGCCTAACGCGCCTTTACATATTGGGGCGGAGGCATTCACTTACGATCCAAACGGCAATCAATTGGGTTGGCAGCATGATGTGAGCGCTCAAAACAGGCAATATATCTGGGATGAAGAAAATCGTGTACAGTCGTTGTCTGATAATGGAGAGTTATTTAATTATACTTATGATGCTTCAGGAGCAAGAGTTCTTAAGAGCACGGGTAATGCACAAACCGTTTCTCTTAATGGCAAGCAAGCTGCTACAACCGGTGGCACAGGCAACTACACCATTTATGTAAATCCTTTTGAAGTAGTACGAAGCGGTGTCTACACCAAACACTTTTATATAGACGGACAACGAATCGTAAGCAAATTGGGCGTGAGTGGCAATGGCGGAAGTACCGGTACCAGCGGAGGAAACAAGCAGGAGGGAGTGCAGGTGTATTATCATACCGATCACCTGGGCAATTCAGCCTTTATTACCGATGCCGCCGGCGAAGTATATCAGCACCTGGAATATTTCCCCTTCGGTGAAACTTTTATAGACGAACATGGCAACCAGGAGAGAACACCATACCTGTATACTGGTAAAGAGTTGGATGAAGAGACAGACTTATACTATTACGGAGCACGCTACTATGATCCAAGAACCAGTCTTTGGGTAAGTGTGGATCCTTCATGGAGCAAACCAAGTCAGATTGCAAGGTCTCCATACGTCTATGTAGGGGATAACCCGGTAGTATATGTGGATCCTGACGGCCTCCAGGAGCAGGAAGGGCCCATTAACATCACTCAAAGAAGCCTTGATGAACACGTGTTGCCGCGGCACACAGTAAGTGGTGACGTAAATTATGAGAACAAGAGTAAGTTTAATGTAAATACGAAGGCGCAAATAACCGCCCTGGTCAAGTTAGCAAATGGGGTAAAAGGTGTAGAACAGGACAACGGACTTTTTAAAAGAAAAGTAGATGCTGGCAGGAATATTGGGAAGTATAGAAAGGAATATGGAGGGCCGCGCGGAGGGGTGTCGACCAGTACAATAATAGTAATTACTGATAAAAAAGGGAAACTGATCACTGCCTATCCTGGGCCACCGAAGAGAAATAACAATAGAAACCGCCGATGACATCAACGGCTAAATAAAAGTATGGGGTGGACCGTAATATTAGAAGACGCACGAAAAGAAAGAATAGCCTCTCTGGATCGGGAGTTTTATATTGCCTTTCGTGATAACCTGAAGGATTCCAAATTGCTTTGTTATCTTGACCCATACGGAGATACGTTTTTTAACCGTTTGCAGATAGATGATTTAATAAAAGATTTGCGGAACCTGGAGAAGCTCGAAACAAATACACTGATAGATGATATTTGTGCATTGGCTGTGCGATGCAAAGAGGAGATACACAGCTACCTGGTTTTTTATGGCGACTGATAAGCTGCCGGTATTCAGCTGTTTGATTTTGCGACTATTAAGATTGTTATTATTAACAACGATGGGAGGATTATCAATTTTAATAAAATAAGCTGACACCCAATTTAGTTATTCAAAAGAAGAAATTCTCGGCGCAGTAGTTGAAGTGCTTTTGCCAATTTCAACCCACACCCGACATATAAAATGCGGGAACAATATTATCAACATATGAGCCTCGCATTATAGGGCATGGCAGAGATTTATTGACTCCACGAAAGAATGGTTCCTCATTTCCTGTTGAAGTAAGTCTTAGTATTACATTATTAAAATCATTAATAATTTATTGATGCTTTTGCTTTGATGAAATAGTTAAAGACCTGCTTCAAAAACTCGAAGGTTTGTTGAAGACCGGCCAGCATTTAATTACCACTGCTGAATCAGACCTGCCCGTTGGTTTTCCGGATGAAGATGACCATTGAGTGGGCTCAACATGCCGGTCGGTAGCCTCTTCGAAACGATTCCCTGCGATGGCTACTCGTTTATACAATGGCACAAGTTCATGTCTTGTAATCTTGATTTTTTTCCAATAAATTGGATTGTCATTTTAGCCCACATTGCAGCTAGATCGGCGGAGAAGCCTATAAATACTGGGTTTTGCTTTTTTTGAGTTCCAGTTTGTGTACTACAGATTTTCTTATTGTAAAAGGTTTGGTTTTTATCAGCAGGAACAAATAAATATCCTTCCGATCGCTAACTCACTTCTTTTTCAATGTTGACTAGTTATGAAAGTGCAATTATAGTGAGTCGAACGTAAGTAAGGTGAAAGATTGTTACGATAGCGACGCAATAATGTTTATGAAGATTTAGTAAAGTAAGAATTTTGGCCGCCTATAACAAAATTATATCCGGCCAGCACTAATGCGAAAGGAACAGTTGCGGCCTTTATATATTATTACCACTTTAAAAATGACTTAATTAAGTAATAATTGTGTCGATTATTCAACAATTTTCCCCACGGTGAGGCGAGAATTTAACATACCCAACAAATGAAATGATAGATTAAAATGAGGTTATTACTCTGCGTAATTAATTCCAATTATTTTAAAAATTGGAACGATAAGGGTTAGGCTATTTTATAACATTATAATTAATATGTCATAACATGAAAAGGCCTGATAACATATTAATTATCAGACCTTTATGGCGGACCGGACGGGTCCGCGTCTATTCGCTAAAAAGCTTAACTGTATTGAGTTTCAGAAAAGGCGTAAGCCTGGGTAACCGAATTTACCACCAAAGCCTGTTTTCATAGTTTCGGCAAAGAATTCATAAATTTTAGCCGAAAAACTTTCCAAAGACTATAAAAATCTATTTAAAGAATCAAATCCAATAATTTTATTTTCCCACAAAAAAAGAGCGTTTCATTTCAATGCGTTCCAAATATATAAAAACATGACAATATTTGGTTCGGAATTTTGACTTTTTCGGGTCTCAATAAAGCCTATAATTGATCGCTGGAGAACACTCGTCCTAAATGTCACTAGCTTTTTTATTTATGCCGTATTTTCTTGAGCGAATTCAGAATATTTACCTGTTGAACAATTTTATCTATAATCAAATAAGCGTAGTAAGTTTTTTGGAAATCTAATATGTCGCATACTGGTAATTTCAAGCGTCCCTCAAAACACTATTTAGTACATTCAACAATAAATAAAAGGAGTAAAATTGCCCTGAAGCAAAGTCTCAAAACGAAATTCAACCTCAGGTTATATCAATGTCGAACTCGGAAATCTGCCGTATACTTTTGTCTGGCATGAAAACAGAAAATCACTACTTATGCGTTTCTTAAATCTGTCCTCAAGATCTGGCCATCACAAAATCAGCCCTGACTAAAGATTTTTTTCCTATGGGTCAAGCCCCAATCTTTTAATGCATAAATGATAGGAGTTAATGTATCTGCATGAGGTTCCGATTTGTAAGTAATCTTAACAGGATAGTCTTCGGTTATTACCCGCCTTATCAGCTTATGCTGCTCGAGCGCTTTTAATTCTTTGGCCAAAGCCTTGGGAGTAATACCTGGAATACTCTCTTGTATATCAGTAAACCGCTCATTTCCGCTTGTAATAGAAATGATAA
>JBDSBP010000549.1:0-3657 GCA_039921525.1 Chitinophagaceae bacterium
TATAGTTTATCTTCATGTAGCCACTATCCACTACAAGTAATGAAGTGTTCTGTTGATTTTGTTGCATCTCTGTGTAACAAATATATTTCACAGAGTTACAGGGAGAAGGCGCGGAGTTTCATGGAGCTCCTCTGTGTATCTCCGTGAACCCTCCGTGCATCTCTGTGTAACAAATCTATTTGACAGGGTTAAAGAATGTTCGAAAATGAACCCTTACTTGTAATTGAAAAATTATCTATTTGCAAGTCGTTCTAGAAAGTAGATTAACGGGCTTTATACTTTTTCTGAAGCTTTTTACGCAGATAATACCGCTCCGGTAATGTAAATTTGAATCTGCCGACTACCTTCAACCAATAACAAAAAGCAGGTTTAACTTGTCAAAGTAGAATTAACAATTAACCATTATTAAGATTTTTTTATGAAAAGCCAAATCATTCAATTGCTCCCTAACGTTTTAATTGCGTAATTTACACGCCATGAGCAGGGTGTATCTACTTCTCCGTAACAATAAACAGTCCGGGCCACATAACCTGGAGGAATTGTTGAGACTAGGTCTGAAACCTCTGGATCTTATTTGGGTGGAAGGAAGAAGTATGGGATGGTCCTATCCAACAGAGATAAATGCATTAAAATCCTATGTAGTTGACGATTCGCCCATACCTTCGGTAGAAGAAAATATTATACAACCTTCTTCGACATCATCTTCCCCAACAAATAACCAGTCATATATGCCGCCTGAAAAGCCGGCCCCCGTTTATTCTGAACAAGTACCTGCGCCTTCCAGGAAAATATATGTGTCGATGCCCGCGAAGGTTAGCGCGCCTGCAACAACAAGCAAACCTGTTGAAACTAATAGTCTGCCGGCAGATGCTCCCGATACGGATGCATCCAAAAAACTGGAACAGAAAGCGGAAGAATTACGGAAAAGAGCACAGTCTTATACACCGGAGAACAAATCAACTCAAAAAAAAGAAGAAACAATTGTTACGAAATATTCCAGTACGTTAGAAAATAGGGCAGGAGAATATTCATCCTGGATCTACAATCAAAAAACTAAAAAAACAAAACAGGAGGGTAAGAAAGCCGTTGTTATATCAATTGCAGCATTATTCACCCTGGCTCTTGGTTTTGGCATAACCAGGTTTACTTCTAGTAAAAAAGAAGTAGTTGTTTCAACCCCAACTGCAACTTCGGAAATAAGCAAAACGGAGATATCCCCGGCGACGAATGAAACGGAGACTTTATCTATGCAACCGGCGGAAGAAAAAAATGCTGGTAACAGGGAAACAAAAACAACTACCAAAGCCGTTTCAGATAATACTAAAATTATTCCTCTTTCAGAGCCTGTAAAGAAACCACTAAAAAAGGTTCCTGCTTTTGTAATCCCGGCTAAGGAAACTCATAAATCGAACTCAGCCAAAGACGTTCTTAAAAATACACCGGTAACAAAAAACCAGGGTAAAGAAACAGTGGCTAAAGCTCCTCCCGTAACGCCGCCAACTAAACCGGAAGCAAAAGCAATCGGTAAGAATGATGCTGAAAATAAGCCGGTAACCACACCCCAGAAGAAGAAAACATTGAATGAAAAGGTGGATGCATTTTTTAGCAAGTTTTCCCGCAAAAAGGAAGACCAAGCACCTGCGGAAGTGCCACCAGCCAGCACCAACTCATCTACCGGTGCAAAGGAAAGAAAGGCAGTTCATCGTGATGATAAAGCAACTCAGCCTGCGGCAATTGTAACGGCCCCGCCATCGGAAAACATTAACCTGGCCGACTTCGTAGAGGTGTCTACCAACAAGCCATCTGAAGACTGGATGCTTGGTGTTCATGGTTTAAAAGTAACGGTGCGTAATGCCAGTAAAGAAACAGTGAAAACAGCGGAAGTTGAACTGCGGTATTACACCGAACAAAATGAGATACTTGATAAAAAAATTGTAAACTTCAATAATATTCCACCCGGCAAAACAATTACTCTTCCAGCACCTGATCATCGTTTGGCTGATCATGCGGATTTCAGACTGATAGCGGTAAAATAAACATTGAACCCTGATTGAACCACGGAGACAGGAAGCTCCAAAGATACTGCTATCGTTATATTCATAGAAACCTTATGCGCGCTTGATAACCCTTAGGGCTGACATGATTATATAAAATGTCCCAAAATAGATGTAAATAAAACCAATCATTTCCTTTATTATAAATACAACAATACCGCTTACCTTAATATCAGAAAAGACGGTAAAAGATTAGACCTTCAGTTGGCCTGCCAAGCGAGCATACCCACATTAAAACGGAACAACTGACAGGCAATATAGAATTAGATTCCAGCTACTTTCAATTATTTCCCAGTGCATTTTTCAACTATAAAATAAAAGAGAAACAAATACTAGGGATGTCCGTTAGCCGGCTTATTGATAGGTCCAGCTATTCGCAACTAAATACCTTTCTCTTTTTAATTGATGCAACTACCTACGACACCATAAGACCCGGATTACTCCTCAACTTACCCGGTTTTATAAATTGAGTTATAAACTGAAAAATCTGAATTTTACTTTTGGATGCATGCAGTCATACCAAAATCAACCAGATTATCGTCATCGCAAATTTTCGGGATGTATTCCTTAATATTCCCTCTGATGAAAAGAATGGACTACAGAACTAAATTGCGAACTTTAATTCCGGCGGGCAATATGGCTATATCGTGTCTGAATCCCCATTTGAGGTTCGTTACGAAGACGCAACCAAAAACAAGGCTACAATACGCTGTAATATTTCAGATATCTGCTGAACAAACCTGCACAAAGCGATAATCGGCTACAATAACTATATCGAAAAATGACACGCGTACCGCGACAGAAGGGTGTCCATTCTTGCCTTCATATATCGCTTTGGAAAAAATACCATTCAGGCCTCACATAGGAGAACGAGTGGTTCCGAAGAAGAAATGCAAAATGTAGGGAATTAATAGAGGACTTTATTATTAACCATTCAATATTGTTTGGTTATGGCTTTTCCCTAAATAGGGTGCTTGATAAATATTACTCATTGACAATTTGAAATCATTCTAGGGGCGGGGTTTGGCGTTCGGGTAAAAGTTTATTCATACCATTTTAGTCAGTTCAAGATTTATTTTATGAGCACACATAATTTTTTATTGGATGAACTCACGCCTGTACATGTTGGTATGGGTAAGGAAAAAGACTACATAAAAGGATTGGACTATATTTATCGTGCTAGGAAATATATTTATGTATTCTCAACAAACACTCTCGATAATTTGCTTCCTAAAGAGGCAAATGAGATTTGTAGCTTTTTAGCTTCAGGTTTATATTACTACAAATCTTTTGGTTACAGATGATATGGTGCTTTATGAATGGCCATGCAAAAAATGGCTTTCTTTACGTATCGGAGCTAATGTTGGATGGCTTTGCATTACTGGAGATTTGAAATTCAAAAATTACGTTACCGCAATGGAAGAAAATCGAGGACAGATGCTGGGGCAGAATTAGATAGTGCATATAAAACACGTAAATTAATTCTACTTTGACAAGTTAAACCGGCTTTTATTATCAGTTGAAGGTAGTCGGCATATTCAAATTTACATTACCGGAGCCGCCGTTTAATTTCGAACATTCTTTAAGGCTGCGAAATATATTT
>JBDSBP010000550.1:0-5227 GCA_039921525.1 Chitinophagaceae bacterium
GGGAGGATAATATAAAAGTCGACACCAGTCAAACTACCAATATAGTAATAGTTACTTCTCAAGATCGCCTGGTAGGTTACTGCAACAATGAATTACTATTTAATCTTCGTGATCCAAATTTAAGCGCAGGTAAGTTAGGACTTTACTGTTGGGGGAATACAAGCGCCTTTTTTGAAGGTTTAGAAGCGGAAGAATTAAATTCAGATTCTATATTATGGGATCCCCTGTTTTCCGATTTATCGGAACTTGAAGTATTTGATGAGCCAGGTACTTTGCAAGGCCCATCGGTTTGGAATGCTAATGCCGGTATAATAACCCAAACTTCTCCTATTTATTCAAAGGATGGTAATTGGCTGAAGAGACGTGGAAAGGCCTATGACATAGGGGTTGGAGCCGATGGATCAGTATGGGTAATTGGGACAAACCCAGTTTTCGGTGGATATGGTATTTATCTTACAACGGTATTGACTGGGATGGCATGCCTGGAGGCGCTGTTAGAATTGCCGTTGACCCAAATGGAGTTCCGTGGGTAATAAACGATAGTAACAATATCTATAGGTGGAACGGAAATGACTGGGACTTGATGCCTGGAAATGCTACGGACATTGGTATTGGTTCAGACGGTTCGGTTTGGATAACTGGAATTAATTCTGTTGGCGGGGGTTTCAACATTGCTACCTGGTATGGGGATCACTGGATAGATTTTCCTGGTGGTGCTTTGAGGATTTCAGTTGGTCCGGATGGTGTTCCTTGGGTAATAAATGATGCTAATTCAATATACCGATTCGATTTTAATGGAAATGTTTGGAATATTTTGCCTGGCCAGGCAACTGATATTGGTGTAGGTCCTAAGGGTCTTGCCTGGATAATTGGCACTCAGGTAGTAAATGGAGGGCATGATATTTTATGGTGGAACGGCATTGCATGGAATTTGTTTGAAGGAGGGGCTACTGGAATTGCTGCCGGTACTAATAATAATCCATGGGTAGTAAATAATATTCAAGATATTTTTGGTTGGATTGGCGAACTTAATAGCCAGGCTGGCACCTATACTTTAGTCAAAAATAATATTCCCAGAATTAACCAGCAGATTTGTGTCCGGTTAAAATCAGATACAGATGGCGTTATCGGAATAATGTTCCGCTGTGCGGATTCCAACAACTATTACCGTTTTTCCATGAGCCGGTATGGAAATTATTACCGTTTAATAAAAAAGGTAGGTGGCATTTTAACGGTGGTTTGGGAGAAACAGATCAGCTACATAAAAGGACAATTTTATAAATTAAGTATTCGTACTATTGGAAAATGGATCGAAGTTTACCTCGATGGCACACTCATTTTTGAACGTGCTGATGCAGACTTAAAGGGTGAAAAGATTGCTCTTTATTGCTATAATAATGCAGGCGCACATTTTGATAACTTCGCAGTAACGAATTTGGAAAGAAGAGTAGGAGAATGGGTTATTTTAGATGAAGGACGGGTTAACAGCCCTTCTCAGTGGAAAATTAAAGATGGCGTTTTATATCAAACTTCAAAGATAGGCGGAGGTGCTCCAGATTTTCCAGGTACAATGCTTTTAAAGAACGATTTAAACATAGGAAATTGCAGATACATTATTAAGGTACGATCAGATTCCGATAATTCAATTGGGATGATATTCCGTTATGTCGATGAAGATAATTTTTATCGGTTCTCTGTAAGTGATTTTGATAAATATCGGAGGCTCTCTAAAAAAGAAAAAGGGGTTTATAAAATTCTTTGGCAGGATACGACTGGTTTTAAGGTTGGTGAATCTTTTGTGCTGCGTATTGACGCGATCGGATCCAAGCTGGTGGGTTATATGGATGATGATCTATTGTTTGAAGAAATTGATACCGATTATGCATCTGGAATGGTTGGCTTATATTGTTCAGATAACCCCGGTGCCCATTTTGAACAAATTGAAGTTTTGAAGTTGCCAGCTGAGGTTTCTGCAATATTACAGGATCGATTCCCTTATAATGATATAAGCGGATGGAGTCCTATAGATGCAGGTAATGTAAATGCCCCTTCCGATTGGAAGATAGAAGGAGGAATACTAAAACAAGTCAGCGACATTCATACGGCTGATACAGGGATTGGTAAATATGGCACTCATTTTATAAAAGGCAACGTAGGTTGGAGAGATATAATTTTAAATGTAAAGTTAGAATCAGATAGCGGAGCTATCGGTGTGTTATTCAGATATAGGGATGAAAATAATTACTACCGGTTCTCTATGGATGCTGGTTACCGGCGATTAGTTAAAAACGTGGGGGAATGTTTACTTCTTTGTGGGAAGATTCTAATACTTATCAGCCATCTCTGACAATTAAACTTACAGTAGTTGCTATTGCTGGCGTCTTAGAGGGCTATTTAAATGATGTGACTGTTTTTAAATTATTAGATCCTGACCTGGTTGAAGGAAAAGTAGGACTTTATTGCTCTTCAAACGGAACTGCCAGGTTCTCACAAGTTCTGGTTCATTCAAGTGATTATTTATTTAATGGGTGGCTTTTAAATGAATCCTTTAATGTTTTAGATCTTAGTCGATGGACATATGAAGATGAAGGTTTTATTAATGCTCCTTCAAATTGGCAATTGCAAACTGGAAAGTTATGCCAAACAAGCCTGATATCTGATGGCAGTACAGATCCAGCTGATCTAACTAAAGCTGGAACATATGCGTTGGCCGGAAATAAGAACTGGTCAGATTATCGTTTATGTGTTCGTTTACAATCGCAGAATACCGATGATCAATAGGTGTAGTATTCCGCTATCAGGATATTGATAATTACTATCGTTTTTCCATGGATAGGGAAAGAGGCTATCGACGTCTTGTGAAGAAATTTGAGGGAATGTTTAGACTTTTAAAAGAGGACACGACTCTTTACGAAATGAACAGGAATTACATAGTAACCGTAGATTGTCTGGGTGACCATATTATCATATATATAGATGGAGTGGAGAAATTTGAAGCATTCGATAAAGATTTAGCTAAAGGACAAGTTGGCCTTTATTGTTGGGCAAATTCCGGAGCTTGCTTTACAGATGTTAGAGTTGCATTACCCGAATGGATTAACTATTATAGATTTGGAAAAGAAGTTCCTTTTTCTGCAGGAATGCGTATTAAAATAAGCACTACAAAGAATACAAGTGTATCAGGGAATGACTCCAATTTAACTCAGCGATCTTTCAGCATAGTCGATAAAGAGAACAAGCCCGAACTATCGTATAAAGGAGTTGATTTACGTATACAATCATCCCAAAAAAAACCTGAGCATACAAAACACTTTTTACCCGAAACTAATTATAATACTATTACTGGCATCAGATTACTTCGCAAAGCAGACGGGACCGGCATGTTTATCACTGCTCCTACTGGTTCTGCTTTGTCACTTGGAGAATATCGTTTAAGATTAAGCTATTTACGCGAAACCCAGGATTCAAGCCAACAGATCTTGAGCGAATCAGGTAATAAAAATCCGGAATTAGTATCTATTGATTTTCCGATGAAAACAGCTACAGATATTTTATCGTACGCACTAGGCAGCGTTTTGTCTTGCATACCGGTTCTGCTCTACATGAAACCGGCAATGATTTTGATTTCGCACTTGCTTTAAACCGGGACTTGTTTGCCATCAAAAAACAAGGCGCTTCCAATTTTACTGAAGTTCATATTCTTTCCGCAGCACATACATATCAGCAATTCATTCTAAATATACCGACAGTGCTTGGTCCCACAGATAATACCTGGGAGTTCGCCCTTGCTGCAAACCGCGACCTATTTGCTATCAAGAAACAGGGGGGTGCCTCCAATTTTACTGAAGTTCATATTCTTTCTGCAGCAAGTACATATCAGCAATTTATTCTGAATATAGTACCCACAGCGCTTCATCCCACAGATAATACCTGGACCTTCGCCCTGGCAAAAAATCGTGACTTGTTTGCTATCAAGACACAAGGTGGCGGCACAAACTCCACTGAGCTTCATGTATTATCCGCAGTAAGTAATTATCAGGAATTCATTCTGCAGGAAGGAACAGCACTTCATCCCACAGACGTAAATTGGGAATTCGCTGTAGCTGCCAACCGTGATGTGTTTGCTATCAAAAAACAGGGAGGAGCTACCAATTCCACCGAGGTGCATGTATTGTCCGCATTGAGTAATTATAAACAATTCATTCTACAGGAAGGAACAGCGCTTCATCCTACAGACATAAATTGGGGATTTGCAATTACAGCAGGAAGGGATCTGTTTGCTATCAAAAAAATGAATACAGGGTCTAATTCGACAGAGATCCATATCATTGATATTCAGTAGGTAAATTATCTTAAAAATACCATCGATCTCCGCTTAATGCCATAATTCACATTTTCGCCGGCGTAGCTGTTTATGTCGTATTACCCCAATAAACCTTCTGTCTTTATTAATCAACAAATAAAGAGCTAATGCCGGAACTCAGGTTATTTATGAAGAAGATTGCGACTCACCTTTCATCAGCGATTCAATCTTCTCAAGCACTTCGGTTTTATAAACCCGGCTACCGCAGAGTGGACAGGCACCTTGAGGAACATCTTTAAGCACTAGGGCTTTACCACCGACATTCATACGAACCTCTACCTGGCGGTTTTCATAAACACCGCTACAGGGACATTTGCCATAATCAATTTTCATTGTCAACTTCTTATTAAGAGTTATAAAAAGCAAAATTCTATGTCCAAAGTAGAATTATGCCGGCAAGGAAATTCTAGCGACAGGCTGAATGTTCACGTCTGGCAAAATCTCTTGACATGCAATAACCGAGATACGGGGAAGTTCATACTGAAGAATACGGCGTAAAACGGGGCGGGCTTCAATCGTTGTCCAGATGGCCGGCACCATTGCAGTTGGTGGCAAGTAGGCAAATTCACTTCGGATGGCTGTTATGATCTTATCCGCCTCATCTGACATGCTCCCTTCAAGACCATTTCCGTCTAAATCTTCCTTATTCCATTTGGAGAGTATCTGTTCAATTTTTGCATCAAGCAGGTAGACGACTAAGGTATTAGTCCCTCGTGCATATTTGTCGCTGATCTGGCCTTTCAATCCGGCCCGCACAAAAGCCACCAACCTGGCAAAACTTCCAGCGGGGAATGTTTCAAGGGATCCAATGGAATTTGGACGATCATCAAGCACAAGATAACGGGTACGATCATCCGTTGCATA
>JBDSBP010000551.1:0-3348 GCA_039921525.1 Chitinophagaceae bacterium
AATGGATGTTGCAATACCTGATGCCAGCAATTCATTTTTTATCAGTGCATAGTTCCCAGGTATTTCACCCGTCATAAAATGGTAAACGAGATTATCTTTGTTATACCCTGTCTCACGGTCACGGGCATAGTCCATTTGTTGTTTTATAATAATAGTGCAGATGATAAGAATGGTTGCAAATGTGAACTGCAATACAACCAATGCTTTTCTTGGCGTTACCAGGGCATTTACTTGTTTAAATGTACCCTTCAATACCTTAACGGGCCGAAAAGATGAAAGAACGAATGCAGGATAACTGCCGGCTAACAAACCAGTGAACAGAATAAACCCAATAAATGCAATCCATGTATTGATGTTCTCAAAATTTAGGAAAAGTTTTTTATTAGTAAGCTGGTTGTAACCGGGTAGACATACCTGGACAATAATGATAGCTATAATGCCAGCCAGGAAGGCGATAAAAATTGATTCCCCGATAAACTGGGTGATGAGAGAACTTTTTTGGGCACCCACTACTTTTCGTATCCCTACTTCCTTCGCCCGTTTTTCACTTCGTGCCGTACTCAGGTTCATAAAATTAATGCATGCGATCAACAGTATAAACCCCGCGATAATTCCAAATAGTTTTACGAATGTGCTACGGCCCCTGTTGTCTTCCACACCATTGGTGAAGCTTGAATACAAACGCCAGCGGTTAAGGGGGTATATAAATAGTTCCCATTTAACAGTCTTGGCTTCATCGCTGTATAGCTGTTTCAATCCTTTTATTTTAGGTGCTATCGAAGCATAGTTTGCATTGGGCTTCAGCATCACATAAGTTGGCGTGCTGTTATCGTTCCATCCAAAATCCTTTCCCTCGCCGTACGTTAGATATGACCAGGACAATAAGAATTCAAATTGGAACCTTGTGTTATCTGGCAAATCTTTAAGGATACCGGAAACAGTGAAAATATCTCTATTCTCGATTTTTATAATTTTCCCCATTGCATCTTCATTCCCGAATAAACTCTTAGCTGTTTCTTCAGTAAGCACCACCGAATGCCTGTCAGTCAGCGCCGTGAGGGGATTGCCTTTCTGCATGGGGAAGCTGAACATTTGTAGAAAACCGGTATCAACCATTCTTCCCGACTTCATTATTTTTTTATCACCCAATGAAAAAAGAAAATTATTATTTGAATTCACCCTTACCGCACGCTCCACTTCTGGTAAATCTTTTTCCAGTGCGCGGGCCGTTAATGCGGGTACGGTATTCCAGCTTGAGAGTTTGCCGTCAATTGGTACACGATTCCATACCTCGTATATCCTGTCTTTGTTGGCATGAAACTCATCGTAACTACATTCATTTTGTATCCAGAGCAAGATAAGTATCGCGGCAGCCATGCCTACTGCAAGACCAATAATGTTAAGGGTAGAAAACCCTTTATTACGCAGAAGGTTCCGGTAGGCGACTTTGAAAAAATTTCTAATCATGGTACATTAATAATTCGTTGACATGAATTGTGGGAACTATGCGCCAAGAGCGTGCCGGATAATCATTTGAATGATTTACAAGGCGGTAGCGGTAGTATGAGTACGAGGTTGTACGTTATCGAGACAAAAACTGTCTGCTTTTGATACACAATCAATTGAATGACTGTCTGAATTCCAAAGGCGAACGTTTTGTTTTTGTCTTGAATAACTTACTGAATGATTGCGTATGTTCAAATCCTCCAGTTGGGCAATAATCAGGTTTTGGCTGAATTGATCAATATTGGAGTGATATTCATGCTCTATATTTTGGATGATATTTAAAATGATTGCCTCTTCTTTTTCAGAAAGATGCAAAGCCTCGTTTACCGAATAACTAAAATGCCCATACTTATTTATAGTATTTGCTAAAGATGTGCCCCAAAAAAATCGGGATGAACCAGTAGCAGCCATCCCGTATGTTTTAATTCTTTATCTTTTTTAAGATCAATTCTAAGCACCTGGCCAGGCGACATAAAAGTCATCATGCTTTCATCAAAATCATATTGCTGCTGGCCATATTTCTTTTTAGCATCGAAGTTTCGTTTAAGTCCTATTGAATAAAAATCATTAACGAAACTAATGGCCCCATCGCCGGGCAAATGCTTAATGTCTTCAAAACTGATCACGCTGATTAACGGGTGTTCCGGCTTTGCAAGACGCATAACCTGGTGATAAGCGTTTATTGACTTAATTCGAAATGGTTGCGTGCTTGTCATGTAACGTATAATTTTTTTATTTAAATGCCGCAGCAAATTCCGTTGCGAAGTCTTCCAGTTTTACCTTTCCCATTACGACAGGCTGGTGTAAATCATAATCCTCCTGTATGGCGCCACTGCGAATGCTGGCATTCAATTCCACCAGTTTGGCAGCGATGGATGACGGCACCCCGTTCTTTTCCATCGTTTCTTTTACCTGTTCACTCGTGAAGGTTAGCCACTTTAGGTCCGGCTTACCAATGGCGATCCCTAAAACTTTTGCGATCTCATGACAGGTACGCTCATCACTGGCTATGTATCTTATTTTGTTGCCTGTGGTTTGTGACACAATCTCTTCTAAAGCGGCGGCCGCAATATCCTTTGCAGATACTAATACTACTTTGTCATCGCCTCCATAATTTGTACCCATAAAACCCGCACTTTTTATCATATCCACATAATGATACAGATTATTGTAGAAAGAACACGGTCGAAGATAAGTAACAGCTATATCTGTCAATTCGTTCAAAATTAATTCTACGCGATGAGAACCGACAATGATGCCTGTGCCTTTAGGTAAATGAGCACTCCAACTGCTAAGATGAACCACCCGTTTAATGCCGGATTGTTTAATTGCTTTTGCATAGCTATTTCCAATTATTTCATAATACGCCACAGGATCGGGCACAGCAAAATTTGGTGGTATCATGGTGTACACCGAGTCCGCACCGCTGAGGGCTGCTAAAAAATCAACGCTTTCCACTGAGCCAATCGCGGCTGTAGCACCTAAAGCCTCGATATCCTTTTGTTTTTCCTGGCTATTGCTGATAACTACGATCTCATGCCCTTGTTGCACCAGGTCTTGTGCCAGTGGCTTGCTGATGTTTCCTAATGAACCTGTTACTATAATTTTCATTTTCCTATTTTTTATATTGCGAAGTTCGGAAGTAGGAAATAAATAGCTGTAGTCAAACTTATCATTGTTGTAGTCAAACTTACTATTTCGAATTATGACTCTGTCTTCCGAAGTTTGTAAAACTTCGAAAGCCTGGCATAGAGGTTCTCAAATCCAGACTTTCGAAGTACCAATGACAAGTATGGACGCTGACTTCCGAAGTTTGCAAAACTTCGAAAGTCTGACATAGAG
>JBDSBP010000552.1:0-2668 GCA_039921525.1 Chitinophagaceae bacterium
AGAGCGCCTCCGTGTATCTCCGTGCCTTCTCCGTGCATCTCTGTGTAACAAATATATTTCGCAGCCTTAAAGAATGTTCGAAATTGAACGGCGGCTCCGGTAATGTAAATTTGAATATGCCGACTACCTTCAACTGATAATAAAAGCCGGTTTAACTTGTCAAAGTAGAATTAACCATTAACCATTACCCATTAAGGCGCTTTCGGATCAACAAGATTATCATTGCTTATTCTTCCATAAAATCCTCCGTGTTCACTGTCAACGGAATACTTCATCCAATAATTCGGAACATTAATAACATCCCACTTGTATCCGGTGTAACAGGGCGGGGGCAAGCTCCGCCCCTCCAAACACCTCTTACACCAAATTCTTCTTAATGTAAGTAATACTCTTCGTAATACTATCAAACGGAGAACCGGGACATTTATCCTGCTCAACAAAAAAATATTTCATTCCAGCCTTGCCTGACTGGGCAAGAATCTTTTTAAAATCGATCGTTCCATTTCCAATTTCTGTAAATGACTTTTGAGGGGTGCTGTCCATATCTTTCAAATGGAATAAGGGAAACCTGCCAGGGTTTTTGTTAATCAGGGTCAACGGATCCATACCGGCCTTGGATACCCAATAGATATCCATTTCCATTTTAACAAGCGATTTATCTGTCTCATTCAGCAGGATTTCGTACGGGTATTTTCCATCCTGTTTTTCAAATTCAAAATCGTGGTTGTGATAGCAAAATTGAATCCCCGCTTTTTTACAGGTTGCTCCTGCTTTATTAAACTGGGCTGCCAGCTTTTTATAATGATCCAGTCCACCACGTTCAGCGGCTGATAAATAAGCGCATACCATATACTTGATACCCACCGTTGCCGCATCTTCTACCGTTTTATCCCATTCATGCAACATAGTACCTTTAGTATCTTGTCCATTGGTTTTTTCTTCCCCCAGCCGGTAATGGCTGCTGGGCATAATGAGTTTGTTCTTTTTCAATAAAGCTGAAAATGCTTTGGCATCCATTCCATAAAATTGTTGTGAACCCGTGTAAGTAGCGCCTTCCAATGTATTATAGCCAATTTGCGCCACCCTGGCCAGTGTGCCTGAAGGATCGCTTTGCATGGCATCGCGTACCGTGTATAATTGCAGGCCAATGTTGGTAATTTTGAATTTTGTTAATGATGGTGAGATTAAAAATCCTGCTGATAAAATGGAGGAGGATTTGATAAATGATCTTCTGGAAGTCATATCTTTTTTATTTGGTTGAACAATCGTGATGAACCACGCAGTCACTGATGACACGGAGTATTTATTCCTGAACTTTCATGCATACCGTTTTCCTCTGTGCCGAAACTGTCTCCGTGGTAATCTGAAAAAAATTACAAAACAATACTTAAAATCGTACCTTATCGTAAATTTTTTTGCCATGAAAAGATCGGTAATTTTTTCCATATCCAGTGTAATACTGTTATCTGCTTTTTACAAACCTTCATTAAAGACAAACGAGGATCATGAAACATTAGCGATTGGCGCCAAAGCGCCGGATTTCATCTTGCCGGGCATAGATGGAAAAACATACTCTCTGGCTTCTTTTAAAAGTGCCCCTGTGCTGGTACTGGTTTTTACCTGCAATCATTGTCCTACAGCGCAGGCATATGAAGACAGGGTTATCCAGTTGAAAGCTGATTATGGCAATCAGGGAGTAGCTATAATTGCGATAATGCCTAACGACCCCGAAGCTATTAACCTGGATGAATTGGGTTACACCGATCTGAGTGATAGCTTCGAGGAAATGAAAACAAGGGCTAAACAGAAAAAGTATAATTTTCCTTATTTGTACGATGGCAAAACACAGTCTGTTGCAAAAGCGTATGGGCCTGTTGCCACACCGCATGTTTTCATTTTCGATAAAGAAAGAAAACTGCGTTATTCGGGTCGCATTGACGATATGGAAAAACCAACCAGGAAACCTGCCAGCCAGGATACGCGCAATGCAATTGATGCTTTATTAAACAATAAAGATCTGGCCGTGCCAACAACAAAAGTTTTTGGCTGTTCCATTAAATGGGCAGAGAAAGAAAGCTGGAAGGCAAAGGCCGCGTTGCAATGGGCAAAGGAACCAGTTAAACTTGAGATGATTGATGAAGCCGGTATTCAGGACCTGGTGAAAAATAATTCAGACAAATTGCGGTTGATAAACATCTGGGCCACCTGGTGCGGCCCCTGCACCAAAGAATATCCTGAATTTATTTCTATGAACAGGATGTACCGGAAAAGAGATTTTGAGTTCGTTAGCATCAGTGCCGATGACCCTGACATAAAAGAAAAGGTGCTGAAATTCCTGCAAAAGGAACAGTCTTCGGTAACCAATTATCTTTTTAGTAAAGATGATAAATACAAACTAATTGAAGCTGTTGATCCCAAATGGCAGGGGGCTCTGCCCTATACAATTCTTGTAGAGCCCGGAGGAAAAATTGTGTATGCAAAACAGGGCGCGGTTGATCCGGACGCCATGAAAAAAATGATCGTGGATAATAAGATAATTGGAAGGTATTATTAGCTGTCAGCTATCGGCTATCGGCTATCAGCTATCAGCTATCAGCTGTCAGCTATCGGCTATCGGCTATCGGCTATCGGCTATCGGCTGTCAGCTATCAGCTTTATGGTTAAATCT
>JBDSBP010000553.1:0-4691 GCA_039921525.1 Chitinophagaceae bacterium
ACATCAACTGCCATAAAAGGCAGGCGATTATACTATTTATCATTTCTTTCATGAAGTAAATATAGAATAAGTTTTGATAATTTCTGGGGGGCAGGTCCTTAGTCTACCGCATAGTTACAGTAAAACAGATAATGAATACTGTAAAACAGATAAAAAACTCATAATCTCTTAATCGTTGTCATGGGATCCACAACGGCTTTTAACCCCGTTGCTTTGACTATGTAGGTTCGATTCCTACATGGGAGGCATGAAAATAATATTATATTAATTTAGAGAACGTTTTAGATCTTTGTTTCGTGGTGCCGGTGGGTGAGATATTTTGGGATGATGTTATACAATTATAATAGGTATCAGGCGCGCATTCACAAGGGTTCTGTTTGCAACATCACAAGCAAGATTTGCGCCATTTTCATTAATTTGAACGGTATCTCTTGCTGACAGTCCTCCATTATCTGTTACCGTTAATTCAAATATGTAAACACCCATAACCAGGGTTTTTACCACAGTTTTGGATGAATTATTTGTAAGAATAGCAGAAGAAACAGGATCTGAAGTTTTTATCCAATGAAAACTTTTAATTAGTCCGGTTTATGTACTTCCATCAAGTACTGCACTATCAGTTGGCAACATGGTGGTTTGATCAATACCGGCATTGGCTGTAAGCTGAGGAGCAGGCTAATTAGTTTGATCAATTTTTCTGCAGGAAGTACTTATTGCAATTATTATAAGTAAAATACAACTTGCAAATTTTATTATTTTTTTCCTGATAATAATTTGTCTTTTTAGCTGCAAGATTTTAGTGTTATAACAGCCTATAAAAACTTCACTCTTAAACTAACCTTTGTACCTGCAAGTTGTGTATTACCGGACCAGGGGAATATATGTGGCGAGAAGAATACAAATAAACTTTGCGAATAAATACTATATACATAACCCGGAGTATTGGGATAATGAAATTTTTCAGCAGCAATCCATATGTTGTCACCACTACGTTTGAGAGAAACTTCCACAAGCCTATCGGAGCTAAAAAGCTCAGGCATATTTTCTATTCCGATATATAGATTTCCAGCTCCGTCATAATCATAGTCCCAAATTAAATCTGAGAAAACAAATTCCCTTCCGGGTAAGGAATCAGTGACAATAATCTGAACTGTATCTCTTGCAGATAGTCCTCCATTATCTGTTACTTTTAATTCAAATTGGTAAACACCCTGTACTAAACTATTCACTTTTGTTTGTACTGATGGAGGCGTGATAATTGTAAATGAAGAAGGCCCTGATATTTTGTTCCACTGGTAGGATACTATTGTTCCATCAGGATCGGAAGAAAGACTACCGTTCATCAAAGTGCTATCAATGGGAAAAGTAAATGTTTGATCGTCTCCGGCATTGGCAACTGGCGTTTTATTGCTTGCTGGATTAGGACTGTTATTAACAACCTTCTTACAAGATATAAGTATGATACATACAATAGCAAGAAGAACAGGAAGTTTTATGGTTTGTTTCATAATTGCAGCTAATTAAAAATCTTATTTCCATACTTGATTACCCAATGCTACATATATGATATCCTTTACTGAGATGATAGATGCACCTGTTATGTCTTGATTTAAAACTACTATTGACCAGGCATCGGTTGTTACATCATATATGTCGAATTTATTCTTCGCGTGGGAACCCAATCTGCACCTGTAAAAAAAACAATTTTATTATTTTTTAAAACCGCATCGAACCACGCATTCGACTGGAACAAACAGGCAAATGATGAAGCTTGGGTATATATATCCCGTATTTCAACTGTGCTTGAATTAGGTTGGTTTTGTACTAAGCCCCCGGCCCAATAAATTTTATCTCTCGTGGCAATACTAGCCATGGATCCTCACGCCTGACTTATAGTGATTACAGACCAGGTGGCATCATTTCCATTATAAATGTCAATTTTATTGGAACTGGAAAGCTGATTGGATAAACCGCCGGCAAAATATATTTTGCCCCCTGCCGTCGTTGCAGATAGCCCCTCCCGACCTTCGCTTAACTGCATCGTAGACCATGCGCTGGTTACCAAATCATAAATATCTACAGTGGCTGGAAAGCGTCCAGTGGCTGGATAGGGGGCGAAAAGTCCGTTAGAATAAAATCCGCCTGCAAAGTAAATTTTATTATTCAGCACCGCTGCTGCCCGCCCGCCCCCGGAAACACTCATCGAAGTAACGGACCAAGTATTTGCGGAAGCATCATAAATATCTACGGTGGAATACGTTATAGGATTAAAATCGTCACCGTTATACCCGCCTGCGAAAAAAATTTATTGCCGGCTGCAACTGCAGCGATCGCATACCGCGGAATAGAGAGGGATGCTGTTGACCAATGTTGAGTATTCACGTCATAAATATCAACCGTAGAGAACAGATTATATTCGTTTGCTCCTCCGGCAAATAATATTTTATCACCTGCGGAAACAATTGCAATTCCATCCCTTGATTGCGAAAGGTTTCCAATAGGCACCAGGCGCGCATTAACAGAGGATCTGTTTACAATATTGCATTTTGCGGTGTCTGATGCCTCATTTACAATAATTTGAACAGTATCTTTTGACGACAGCCCTCCATTATCTGTTACTTTTAATTTAAATTTATAAACACCCTTGGCCAAAGCTTTCACAAAGTTTTCGACGAATCAGTATAAAGAATAATAGAAGAAACAGGACCAGAAATTGTTATCCAATGAAAACTTTTAATTGGTCCAGTTGAAGTGCTTCCATCAAGTACAGCACTATCAGTTGGCATTATGATGGTTTGATCAATACCGGCATGGGCTGTTATTAGTTGAGGGACACTCCCTTGTTCCATTTTTCTGCAGGAAACAGACAATATTATTGCTACTACTAATACAATATAAATTGATGAACACATTCCCGGTTTCATGATCAGCATTTGTAATTCCCAAAAAAAATCTCATTTTTTATTACTGCCTAAAACATCCATCAAATCACTTAAAGATTTTAATAAGATTGGTTCCTGCTGGTTCAACAGGTGAACTAGCAGCGATTACTGCAGTTGCATTTTTACTGTAGTCATCCAGGTATATTTCTGTAATATTATTAGTGCCTGCCAAACCCGCAGTAAAAGAGTGGGCTCCAAAAGCATTTATATCTGCCGACTCATTACCGGAGAGTAGAGATCGTGACAAGACTATTTTAAGCCGGTTATCAGAGGTGCTGTTTGCGTTAACAGCGCTAAGCGCCGCTGCTGCATAAAGGCCGCCTGGCGGAGTTCCATCAGTATTATTATTTCTTCGATTATTCCTGATACTTGAGCCATGAGCCTCAAAATTGATAGTGTTTCCATTTGCAACATCCGTAGCACCGCTGGTGGCACCTGCGGCTAGCCAACATCCTGTTCCATTATCTTCAAACCGGTCATTGATTGAGTTAATTGTAATACTTGCTAAACTTGTGGCCGTATTAAAAGATGTTAAACCAAGTCTGTTGCCATGGGAATAGTTTCCTTTTAAGTTAGCCCTTATGATACTTCCGGTTGCACCATTGGCGTTTTGAATTTGCATGCCTTTTCCAAAAGCAACTGTGTTTTCCACAAATTCGTTATTCTCAATTTCTGCTTCTATAACGCGCTTCACACCAGCAAAGCCGGGGTTTCGAATGTCAATTCCATTTTGACTTCCCCTTACTATCACATGAGCGATCCCTATCTGAATTACATCTGGCCAGGTAAGATCTGTATCTATGGCCGATAACGCATTGGTACTTGGATTTCCAAGAACAGTTAACCAGCGAATGGAATTAAATCCTCTGCCCATGCGGATGCCGCCTGTTCTGAACGTCGGAGGAACAGAAAAAGAAGCAGGTGGAAGAGCGGATTCGTCGATTATTACAAGACCAGGATGACCTACTTGTCCTTCAATTTCCATATCCTTTTGCAGTTCGAGCCGTCCTGCGTTTGGCTGCTTGGAAATCAAAGTATAAGTGCCTGCCGCAAGAACAATAACAGCGCCTGCGTTTGCACTATCATTGACTGCTTCATACAATTGATTCACATCCGAAACATGAATGGTTTTTTTTTCGTTTATTACTCCTTTCCGACATGAGAAAAAGAACAATGATGTGGATAATAAAACTAACACTGGATAGAGAAGTTGCTTTCTCATAATTAAAGTTTTAAAGCTGAAGAAAGTAGTGGAATTGTTTATATCAATTATTTTAAGAACCTTAATTTGCTCCTAATATTCGAGGCTACTTTTCTACCTTGCCCCAACCCGGCAATAATACTAGGCTTGTAATGAATACCAGCATATAGCCTTGAATGGCCTGCATCTTCTCCAAAAGCACGGAAAGAACTATACGACCTTGATTGCATTCCCAGGTAATCATACGTGTGATCAGTAAAACTATAGTTATCTCCCAAGACATAACTGAGCGCATCAGCAGCTGCAGCAGATAATACTGCATGGGCAGCCGGGTATTCCGGGTGGCCTGGTGTAGCAAACAATGGAGACCATGTTGAATGTCCTAATACAGTTCTTATATAAGTAATTGGACGAACTACATTATAAAAATACTTGGTTTGCCAGCAACTAATAGAAGCGTCATACACCGTAATGCCCATCAGCGCATATGCAATGGCTGCTTTATCCAGCATTGTTTTGTCTCGTTCCAGTACTTGCTTTAAAATGCT
>JBDSBP010000554.1:0-3167 GCA_039921525.1 Chitinophagaceae bacterium
GCAACAGCAACAGGTACCTGATCGGCGCACTGCTGAAAAAATGGGGTATAACACCGTATAACATTAAACATATACCCGATGACCGGCACCTCATGCTGGAAACTTTTCGCAAGGCGATGGATGCAGATATTCTTATAATCAGCGGCGCCGTTTCGGCCGGGGACGCAGATTTCGTGCCGGGCGTTCTCGAAGAATTGGGTGTGAAAAAATTATTTCATAAACTGGCGATTAAGCCGGGCAAGCCTATGTGGTGCGGGCAGATGAGGACTGGCGGAATGGTGTTCGCCTTGCCAGGCAATCCATTTTCTAGTTTGGTTACTTTTCTGCTGATGATCGAAGACTACCTGTATCGGTGTTTTGGCTTGCCCGAGCCGGTGCTACTGGCATTGCCCCTCAACGGGCAGCGTCAAAAAAAATCTACGCTCGATGAATTTTTCCCTGTTCGGATAGGCGGTAATCCAATTGCAGCCATACCGGTATTTTTTAACAGCTCCGGTGATATCCTGGCGGCTTTACAGGCAGACGGCCTTGCCTGGCAACCAGCATCGACGCAATCACTGGAAAATGGTAATGTGGTGCAGGTGTTTAAGTTTTGATTTGGGGTATGTGGTATGGGGTATGGGCTTTCAGCTGTCAGCAATCAGAAGTCAGCAATAAGAATCAAGTAATCAGTGGTCTGCAATCGGGTATATTTAACTTGAATGAATGCTTGCATGCTTTGACTATGGCACATAAAAAAAGGGCCGGATAAATCCGGCCCTATAACTTAAAAAAAGATCAGGATTATTCCGATCAGATCAATTTAACGTTTACGGCATTCATGCCTTTCTGACCGTTTTGCAGGTCAAATTCAACGCGATCGTTTTCTTTAATTTCGTCAATTAAACCGCTGACATGTACAAATGTTTCTTTGTTTGAATCATCATGTCTAATAAAACCGAAGCCTTTTTCAGTGTTGAAAAACTTAACGGTACCTTGTGTTTTGTCCATCATTGTATAAATTGGTAATAAATAATTTCCAAAGGTACTACTTAATTAGTTACCGTGATCAATTGCTTTTTTACATGTTATTAACTATTTTACCTATAGGCAAATAACATTTTGGGGTTAACGCAATATCCTTCTTAATATATAGTTCATTATGAATATAAATGTTAAAGGTGGTTTTTAGTAAAAAGGAGCCAATTAAAAGTCATTGAATAAGTGTTAAAATAATCCTAATGAAAGAAAATAGTAAGAAAATTAATCTTGATACAATTAAGATTAATTTAAACCAGGATCATGAAGTTCAATTTTGGTCACGGCGATGGGGCATCTCTACTTTACAGTTAGAAAAAGCTATCAAAAATGCAGGTAGCAATACCTCTAAGCTCGTAGAAGACTATTTGAAAGCTAATGGGAAACTATTATATCAGCATGGCACACGGATTGATTAATTAAGTAAATGAATAAATACCTTAATCTTCCTGCGCTTATATCCTTAAATACTTTCTTTTTTATAATGGTGGTGAATGGTTTAGGACAAGACATTGCACAACCAAATCATGACACAACCTACTATAAGAGTTTTCAACAGAGTATTATTGCCCGCGTTTATCTTTCTCAAAAATATACAACGCTTGAGCTAAAGAAAGGGAATGATGCACCCCGTTTAAGATATCGTCCCAATACAAATCTTAATATTGGCTTTGGTGCCACCTACCGCAACCTATCCATCAATATAGCTAAGGGTTTTGGTTTTATGAACAATGATGATGAAAAAGGAAAGGTTAAGAAATTGGATCTACAATTTCGTTTGTATTCCAGGAAATGGGCCATAGACGGATATGGACAATTTTATAAACAGTATTATGTTTATCCAAAAGGAAGGGGTAATGCTGATAATAAAAATTATTATATAAGACCGGATCTAAAGGTAAACCTGGCAGGTATTTCTGCATACAGGATATTTAATTTTAATAAGTTCACGCTCCATCCTGCATTTACTCAGGATGAGGTTCAGCTAAAATCAGCAGGTTCATTGCTGGCAGGAGCAGAAATTTATTACGGAAACATAAAGGGCGATAGCGCACTGGTTCCATCAACGCTGTTTTCATTTTATGATAGAAGATCCATTTCGAATGTTCGGATTTTAGAAATTGGTCCGGGTGTTGGTTATGCATATACACTGGTACTTCCCTATCATTTTTATGCCACAGGTTCTGTCAATGTAAATGTAAACTTCGGATTAGTAAAGGAAACTGGAATGAACACAGGCAGTGCCAATCATGTAAGTGCCAATGCCAACATGTTGTATCGGGTAGGAGCGGGTTATAATGATGGCGAATGGAACGTTAATGCATTCTGGGTTAATACGAGGTTTGCAGCCAAAGGCTCTTTGTCAGGGAACAGTTATATACTCAATGCCGGTAATTTCCGGCTAATATTTTCTAAAAGGTTACAACCCGGCCCAAAACTAAAAAAACTTTTGCGCCCACTTGATAGGGTGCTACGTGTTAATTGAGGTGTGAGGTGTGAGGTGTGAGGTATGAGGTATGAGTTTAGCTTTCAGCCGTCAGCTATCAGCTATCGGCTTTGGTCACCAGGTTGGTCAGATGTTACAATGTAAATAAATTGAAAGTTATATTAAAGGGATGAAGTATGAATTGTCGATTGAGGCCATGAGACGATTTAAATAACCTAAAAAATATGCTTTTTAAATTTATAGATGTGGACGCTGGAGCTTTCAATTAAAATCATGCGTGCTGATATTTTCCTGCTTAAACCTCAACCTCATTCCTCATTCCTCAAACCTCATACCCACTACTGACCAGGTAGATCAGCAGGCAAAGAAGCAAAGTTGCAAATAGAATCAGAACAGGCATGTATTTTTCCCAATAACCCGAAAGCTTTTTCTCCCTTAAATATTTTTGTATTATCGAAATTGCCCGGGTGTCATTGCCGGCAAGATTTTCCAAAAGATGCCCAATATTTTCACAGGACTTCATTGGAAGAGGAACCATAGATTGTAGAATCTCTTTTATTATCAGCTCGTTAGCTGATTGATCATTTTCTATACGCAATGTAGTTAATGTAGAATCAGAAAGTAGTTGAATAATATGATGAACTAGCGCCTGGCGATTGATGTGATACGGATCAAGCGTTTGCATGTAACGGTTAAGTGCCCT
>JBDSBP010000555.1:0-27569 GCA_039921525.1 Chitinophagaceae bacterium
CAGGGAATAGGAATACTTAACGTTTTCTGTGTGCCCGTAATAGGGCGTAGAAAAGTCAATGCGGAGCGATGAGGTCTGTTTCGGGAAAATGGATTTGCCGCGCACTGATTGTATGTGACCGGTGTCATTCAGCACAATTTCATCAAAAAAAACAGGGCTGGTATTCATTACATCTGGTATTGAGTCGGGATTAAATCTCACAACGCCGTTCATAGAAGGGAAAAACACTTCCCCCGTTTCCTTCTGATAAATATTTGACGGATAGCAGCCGCCATTGAATTCATTTGTATTAAAGCCGTCTGTTTTATCGTAGTAAGTATAGTACAATTTACTGCTTTGTCTGCGAATGATAGACAATAGGGAAGCGTAACGCAGTTTAAACAAACCATGATTCGTCGGAACCCAGAAATGGCCGGAGTTATCTTCTACAATACTATGGCTAATGGCAAGGTAACGAGCGTTGTCAAGCGGCAAAGGAATTATGGTATTACCTGATACATAGAATAATCCCTGGCCGTACGTAGTAATCCAAAGCCTTCCTGACTTGTCTTTGAAAATAAACCGCACGTTGAGTGTTTCTTTATACCTGATAGCCTGTACCTTTCGGGTGTGAGGATAAAAATAATAAAGACTTTTCATTGAGCCCACAACCAGGCAATCTTCTGAGATCTTTTCGGCTGTCGTAAATTCATCCGATTCATTTTTGTATAATTCGGTAGACTTGCTGCCTCTCAATGCTTTAATGCTACGTGCTGCTATAAGAATGGAAGTTCCATTCGACAGTTCAATAACTTTTTTCGGATTGGATATCTTAACAAGCGGGCTATAGTTTCCGGTTTGTTTATTAAAACTTTGCACAAGAGCCTGCATACCATCACCCTTATTCAACCAAACATGCGTTTTGTCTTTAGGATGGTGAAAAAAATAATCGAAGTTGGATTTATCATGAGGGTCGAAGTTACGGGAAACGCCGCCTGAAACCGGAGTAATATAACCATTGAAGAAAAGATGCATCTCGTCCCAAAGAGTAAGCGAATAAACAATATTGTTGTTGAAATCCCTGTATTCATCAGGTTTAGTGATGACTGCGGCGGTTAGATTGACAACACTAAAAAGCTTCTTTTTTATACGATAAAATCCCATGCTTTTAGTACTGATTAAAAAATCGCCCGAACTTGTTTCTCTCATTACATTAACAACACCCGTGCAGGGTAAATCTTTAAAAACAGGCGTTGCCACAAGGTGTTTGTCTTTGAGTTCGTATTGGTAAAGTTCGCCCGAGGAGTAAAAGTAAGTGCCGGATTCATTGGAGAATAATACCGGCGGTTCTTCTTTAAAGACACGGGAAAAATGGGCGGGAAGGCCTGTTACCGGGATGTTTTCCATTCTTTCTGCCCTATCAAATTGCAGCGCTTCCTGTAAACCGGTTTGAGCGAACACCAGGTTGCCAAGTTTAAAAGTATGCTGTGTCTTGAATGAATCGCTTTGTATTGTAGATGTGAAGTTGTTTTTATTATAATAGCAGAGCCTTACTTTGTGTTGCAGATCCGCATAAAATAAATATCCTTCTTTTTCGCCGGTAGCATACGATTTTAAAAACTCTCTGGTCAAATCGAATTTCATCAAATCGACAAACTTATTATAACTGCTTTGTCTGTCAAATTTCACGTAAGTGAAATCATTATTACATTCCCGGGAGTATAAAGGCAGTCTCAACTCCCTGATGCAATCTCCGGTTGATATTGTTTCAAACTGGTTAGGTGATGTAACCTTTACAATAATATTGTTTTCATCTACAAAATAGATGGACCCGTCGGAACTTTTAGCACATATTCGTATTCTGTTAGACGTAAGTCCTTTCAGATTATCAGTAGTAAAAACACGTACCGTTTCACCATCGAAGCGAACGATTCCGAATTGAGTATTCATCCATAAATACCCGTTTTTACCTTGCTGTATATTGCCTATGCTCGTTTGTGGCAAGGTGTTTTCATCGTAATGAACAAGACTGTATGGTTGTTGTGCCATTGTATAAAAGAGCATACATTGAAGCCCTGCCAGCATTAAAAATCTATGACAGCTGAATTTCATTGCAGGTGCCGGACCATTGATAGATACATATGCCGATCGCCAAAGCGACTTGTTTAGTAGAGGGGTTCCTGGTAAGTTATAAGTCAAAATAATGGATTTCTAAAAAAAGCATCAGCTAAATAAATAAAATTTTTCGACAGTTTCAAATTTTGGTTGCTTTTAGATCACTGATTGTTCCTTGATCTCCGTTGTAGAATTAATTCGAAAGTTCCAACTTTCTCGCCTTAAGCTTTATTTTCCCGGCTGGTATCGTTTACATTTGAAACAACAACTTATTTTACCTGCGAAACCATCATGATCTCATTAATGATCAAGAACCTTTTTTATTTTATGAACATCAATTTAAATAATTAAAGACCATTACTATTATGACAAAGTCAGTTTTAAGTATCTTTGTATGCGTGTGCCTGGCCAGCTTGTCTTCTTGTAAGAAAGATCCGCCGCAGCATGCTAAGCAGGCAAAAATTCAGGCCGCAATAAACAAGATCCGTATGAACCTGTCTGATTCACTTGGCATTTCATTTCCTTCACTAAGCCTGCTGATTCAAACGCCTACAGACAAAATTTTTGTAAGCTCCGTTGGAGAATCCGGCCAGGTGGTTACTCCAGACACTTACTACCGGTTTGCGAGCAACACGAAAAGTTTTACCGCCACAGCCATTTTAAATATGTTTGAAGATGGTTGGCTCGATTATAAATCGAACATTACAAATGTCATTCCTGGAACTAAACTAACGTACGTTCCTGCAACGGATGACTGGGATTTCCCTTATAAAAATGATATAACGATCGAACAGCTTATGCAGCACAGTGCGGGAGTTTTTGATGTTGACAATGATCCGGTACCCGGCAACAATGGTTTGACATATACAGAAGCTACTCAGAATTCCAATCCCACGCACCAGTTTACTACCAGTGAAATGGTTAAAGTGTTAACTGACAAGAAGCTTTTTTATTTCAAACCTGGGGGAGGTTATCATTACAGTAACACAGGCTTTTCCATACTCGCAGAAATAATCAAAAGAGTGTATTCACAAAAAGCGGGTAGTAATAAAACCTATGCGGATTACATTAACGATTACATGATCGGGGACCATGCGCCGGTGCCGCTCAAAAAGATTCATTTTCCGGTGCTTGCATCAGATATCAGCTTGCCGGATCCGCATCTCACCAGTACCATCCTGGAGCCACAAGGGGCAGTAAAATACGACAAATACAATTTGACCGCTCAGATAGGGGAAGGTAATGGTTACGGCACAATGGAGGAGTTACATAAATATATTCGCACTCTTATGAAAGGTCAAAATGTTTTAAAGCCTTCTACGATCCAAATTATGCAAAGAACCGTTTCTGCTGCTAATCCCAATTATGGATTGGGCTCATCGTATGTTCAAAATATCGGTTACGGTCATAACGGTGCAAGGCTGGGCTTCCTGAATATGATGTTATACGATCCGGATCATGATGTATCTGTTCTGGTGATGATCCCGCTGTATGACTTTAGAAAGGGTAGTACTTCATTTTTTACCTGTTATAATTCTTTAGCAGACGCGGCATATGCAGCAAGGGAGTTGCTGGGTTATCCAGGCAAACCCTAAGGAAATATGTTTCTGCCAATGCTTAAAAAGTCATACTATGCGATTCCTCGTCGCTGATGATCATTCGATAGTACGCATGGGCGTTAGGCTTATGCTGGAAGCCGACTATCCCCAGGTGGCTATTGACGAGGCGGAGAATGGCAATGAAATAATCGAGAAAATAAAATTGTCGCATTATGAGCTGCTCATCCTGGATTTTCAGATGCCAGATACCGATACTTTTAGTATTATCAGCAATTTATTAGCCAGGGACCAATTTCTTAAAATCCAGATTTACACAATGGCTTCTGAAAAAATATATGCCGGAAAATTATTAAATGCCGGAGTCAGGGGTTTTCTTTCTAAAGAAGCTAAAAATACGGAGTTGCTCAAAGCCGTCGACGTGGTGCTACGGGGCGAAATTTATGCAAGTGAACAATTTTGGATTAATCGTAAACAAGGTGAAAAAACCCAAAATAATCCTTTTACAACGTTATCAAATAAAGAGATGGATATTTTAGCGTACGTGGTCCAGGGTAAAACTACCAAAGAAATCGGCACCTTACTCAATCTCCAGCTTTCGACTATCTCTACCCATAAGTTTCGCATTTTTAGAAAACTTAATGTAAGCAATGTGGTAGAATTAATAGCTTTAACCAAGGAATATCCTTTGTTTTAAAAGTGATATCCCTAAAAAAAACTGGCGACTCAGAATGATTAAACTTTGCAAATGAATTGTAGGCTTGCCTTGGTTGTGATAAAAATAATGGAAGAATTATTTCAATAATGATAAGCGGTATTTCAAGAAGTGGCAGCGTTAAAAAGAACAGAAATATTTTAAGCAATACAAAAAGGAATTAAGGGATAGTAACGGGCGTATTTTTAAACTATAATCCTGACTATTCGTAGATCATGGACCTTAAGACAAGAAATGACTGGGAATTTTTTGAAGAACTCAATCGCGCTGTATGCTAATACCATTTAAACATGTAATATGTTGCCAGCGGAAAATCATTATCAGTTGGCGTAGATGGATCAAACAGACAATTTACGTTTAATTCAAGGAACCTAGAACAGCAATAGCTACGACTACGGCTTTAATCAACAAATGAGCCTTATTAACATGTTTGCCATTACGTTCAAAATTAAATCCGTTTCAATTGGAAAGGTTTTGGATTATCCCCTTCAGGTTGCACAGCAAAATCAGGCAGTACAAGTATCACCACGTGATGATAATGGAGGCTTTAACCAACACTGGAAAATTAAAACCATCCGTCAAAATCCTGGCGGTGACAATATTGTACAATTTGTCTGTCGGATAAATGGTTTCTTATTAGATCTGCCAAATAGTTCAAGGGATGTTAGCGAACAAATTTTAGTATCTCCTGAGAAGGGGGCTTAAACCTACAAAGGCAGCTCTTAAGGATTCCATAATTGCCGTAGTTAAAAATGAGTTAGAAAAAGAATTATAATTTCTGCTCGAATTACATTTTCATGCACTTTTCCCATAAAACAATCTGATGACGGATGATGAAAACAGCCTGAGGAAACCTTCATGTAGCGATGCAACCGAAAATTGGTTATAGTTGAAGAAAACACAACGTCAGACTGATATCAGTAAAAACTGGAGAGCAAGGCCGCTCTAGACAATTGAGATAATCATAAATCTGATATCCTCTACTACCACGGCAGCCGGATTACGGGTTAAAGCAAAAGTTGATAAAAGGAAATATAAGACAGCAAAGAAAGTGTCTAATGCTGATTGGGATACCATAAATATAAAATTAAACAAATTTCAGCCCACATGGAATTATGTAATTAGACCAAATATTGAATATGTTATTTCTTAACAATTCCTTAGTGATTGGAGGCAGGCTTATAGTGAGAATACTTTTATGTAAAGATCTTAAAACTCAAAAAATTAATACAATGGAAAAATGCGAAAACGGTTCTCAAACAGCTTCCGTCCATATAAATGAGTCGATTCAAACTGCACAACCATATAAAGTGCAATACACAGCAAAAACAAATACAACCGGTGGCCGGGATGGAATGTCAAAAAGTTCTGATGGACACTTTAATATTAAGCGTTCAACTCCTGGAATTATAGGAACGGGCACTAATCCCGAACAGTTATTCGCTGCTGGTTGGTCGGCATATTTTGAAGGCGCAATGGGATTTGAAGGCCGCAAAATGAAAGTTAAGTTACCGGAGGATCTGGCCATTCATGCTGAAGTAGATTTATGCAATGATGATGGCGTTTACTCCCTCCAGGCTCGCCTCAATGTTAATCTTCCTGGCTTAGACTACGATGTTGCCCATGCTCTGGTTGACACAGCAAGCCAAACCTGTCCTTATTCCAAATCAATACCCGGCAATATTCCAGTTGAGTTTAACCTTGTGTAAGAAAAAGCAATCCGGATAAAACCTGCCACAAATATTGTGCAGGGTATATTTCAATAAAAGAGAAATATATGTATGAAAAATTCAATTATACACGCCACCGTTTTTTGTGTACTAAGGCTTTTGCAATTGAAATACTTTCAGTTACAATACTTGGGTTTTCCGGCACTCCATCCTGCCAAACAAAACATGCAGATATGATTTCCAATGAAGGTAAAATGCCTTCACTTGGTAGTGCAAGCGGCTGGCTCAATTCATCACCATTGACTTTAGATGATCTTAAAGGAAAGGTCGTGCTTGTCAACTTCTGTACCTACACCTGTATTAACTGGCTACGTTCACTGCCTTATGTAAAGGCATGGGAAGAAAAATACAAGTCTCAGGGATTGATTGTGATTGGCGTGCATACGCCCGAGCCAGGCTTTAAAGAATAGAATTATCAGTTACCCCATCCTTACTGATAACAATTATTCTATCTGGCATGCTTTCGGTAACCAATTTTGGCCGGCGCTCTACATTGTAGATGCAAAGGGGAATATTCGGCATCATCAATTTGGGGAAGGCGGATACGAACAATCAGAAAAAGTCATTCAACAATTATTGACCGAGGCGGGATCTAAGGGCATCAACCAGCAAATGGTTTCGGTGGAGGCAAAGGAGGCTGAAGTTGCCGCTGATTGGGGTAACTTGAAATCGCAGGAAATCTATGTAGGTTATGAAACCACAGAGCATTTTTCTTCTCCAGGCGGCGTAAAAAAAAACAAACTTCATTTATATAAAGTTCCCACACAATTAGAACTCACTATTCAGGCAATGGCACAAGACGCTATTGCATTTATCAAAGCTTTAGGCTTTAAAAAAGTAAATCTTTTAGGCTTTTCAATGGGAGGGTTTGTTGCGCAGCAAATTACATTGACCGAACTGGGTTTAGTAAATAAAATAATTTTAGCAGGTACGGGACCTAAAGCTGCCGACGGATTTCGGGATATTACCAAACCACTGAAGAAGTCTGCCTCGATGAACCCCGATGAACAAAAACTATTTTTATTTTACAGTTCAACGCTAACGGGTCGTTCACTTGGGCGCGAATCATTGGCAAGGATAAGTAAGCGCAATGTAAATCGTGACCCCGATATTGGATGTAAGACAATGTTAACGTTGCTGAATACCTAGTATTTCGTTCTTTAAATAACATATCAAATTAATTCTACTTCTTCCATTTTATATTTCCATCGGAAGATAACCGGATCTTTATTTATCTCCTCAATTCCTTGGTAAATTCTTTCTACAAGCTCTTCTTTGCTTTCAACTCTGATATGTCTTAAAAAGGATCTTGCCACCTTACTGAAAAACATTTCTATCATATTAAGCCATGACCCATGCTTGGGCGTGAAAACGAACTCAAATCTTCCTGGCCTAGTTAACAACCAGGAAGTGGTTTCTTTAGATACATGAGAGGAATGGTTATCCAGTATTATTCTGATCAACCAGTCCTTAGGATAATGGTTATCAATTTCACTAAGAAATTCAATAAATTCTTTGCTTCTATGTTGGTCCCTTACTATAGGAATAACAATTCCTGTATGTAAATCAATGCCAGCCAACAGGCTTACTGTCCCCAGTCTTTCGTACTCATGATCTCTTTGAATAGTTGAATGTTCTTTTACCACAGGTTGCAATTGAGGCGCTGTATGTTTGATGGCCTGTATACCCGGTTTCTCATCGTAGGATAAGGTTGTAATGCCTCGGTCGGGTATTTGCATTTCATTGGTTAGTTCCACCTGTTTATACACCTGTAGCACATTAGCCATCTTTTTATCAAATTCTACATCGCGCCGTTCAAGGTAATAACGAACCTTATGGGGCTGTATCTTTCCCTTTGCTAAAATGGTATGCAATACACCCTTATCTATTTTTAATAAACTACCATATCCTGCCTGTTCGCAGTTTGCCCGTATATATTTTATAAGCAGGCTGTATGTCCAAGTTTCATTAGCATACCCTAATAGCTTAGGAGGTTGACACGCCACAGACAATACCCAACTTCGGGCATCATCTGTTATCATGGGCTTAACCCCTCTGCCAGGTAAATCTCTTAAAGCCGTATGAATTCCGAAAGCAATGGCCTTGTTGAGACACCTTTCTACCAACGGCCTGTTTGTTTTAAAATTTTCCGCTATAGCTGTTATAGAAAACCCTTCCATGTACCGAAGCAATATACCGGCTCTTACCACTTCACGATGAGGAGCTGTCTTGCTTTTTGAGATGCCTACTAACATGTTTTTATCCTGTTCTGTGCATTGCAATTTTGCTTTTTGAGTTTTTCTCATTTCAAAGATTTGCAAAGCAAGATAAGCAATATTATTTGCAATGTTAATTTAAGAACGATATACTAGCACCATAACGTGAAATAAATATTCAGACGATAAAATACAGTTCGTAACAAAATATTACAACCTGAACCGCGCCAACAACAAAGCAGCGAGAAAGATACAGTTGCATAAAAAAATGAACATGGAACAGAATTCCAATAAGACTATATTGTCAGGATTACCAAAAAAAATTGCCAGGCATCTTTAAAATATATGCCTGGCAATTTTGTAAAAATGAAATAAGCGTAGTTATAAGTTTTCGCTATTTTTTTACAAACTTCCTGTTGTAAATAATTCCTTGCTGCGAAATTTGCAGATGGTAAATTCCCGGTGTAATACCTTTCACATCCAGTACAAAATTGCGTCCATTAAATTGATCCTGCTGTACCAGGCGCCCGGCATTGTCAAATAATTTCAAGGTAGAGCTTCCGGTTTTAGGTAGTTGAACGGTTAGGAATGTTACTGCAGGATTCGGAAAAACGGTGAATACCGAAAGTTCGCTATTATCTATCAAAACCACTTT
This sequence comes from Chitinophagaceae bacterium, assembly GCA_039921525.1. Taxonomy (GTDB): domain Bacteria; phylum Bacteroidota; class Bacteroidia; order Chitinophagales; family Chitinophagaceae; genus JADCRZ01. The sequence goes on from JBDSBP010000555.1 coordinate 8,967, forward strand.
ACTAAAACTGGTGACGCCATCCTGATCATTTTGAAGGAGCCGATAATAATTTTTACCTGCCATGGGCTTAGTGTCAGTAAAATTATAATCTGAACTGTTTCCACGGGAATTTGTAGCCACTTGTGTGCCTATATTATTCCAGTTAGCTGTTGTTGAACTTCGTTGTATAGTAAAATCTTTCGTGTTCCACTCGGAAGCGGTTTTCCAGTTTAGTAATACCGTTTGTTTGCTTTGCATTTCCGCTGAAAAAGAAATCCAGGTAACAGGAAGCACTGACATGACCAACATTGACTGTCCGAAAACTTCATTTTCATTATCCACCAACGGGGCGGTATTGTCATCGCCGGTCCAAACTACGTAACCTTTGTTATCCGTACTATTATAAGCAATTGCTGGTTGCTGTTCGGAAAACGCGGTATTACTCATGGGCCCCATATAACTTAAACGGATATCATTATCTCCTATTTCTGCACCCGAATAATTAACCCGTTGAAAAAATATTTCATTTTCATTATCTATAGAAGTATAGTCATCATCGCCGGCCCATACCACCCAATATTCACCAAGCGATGCAGAATATACTACCTTAGGATTAATAGCGTCGTAGGAGGCGTTGCCATCAGGCCCCATATCACTTAGCCTTGCGCGGGAACCCGACAATACACCCAGATTGGTGAGGGCCTGTCCAAATATTTCATTTTCATTATCAATCAGAGGAGAAATATCATCCGCACTCCAAACTACGTAATATTTATTTTGAGTACTGTTCCAGGTAACATCCGGCGTCTGTGCAGCATAAGCTATATTGCCATCTGGTCCCATGGTGCTTATTCGGATCCGTGATGCAGAAAAAGATCCTGTGGCGGTTAATCGTTGCCCAAATATTTCAAAATCGTCATCTACCAGGGATTCGGTATTGTCATCGCCTCGCCACACTACCAGGTATCGATTATCTGCACCATTATAAGTTACGACCGGCGTAAATGCCTGGTAGGCAGTAGAACCGTTTGGCCCCATGGTGCTTATACGAATTTTAGAGCCAGATAAGACGCCGGTATTTCCCACTAATAATTGACCATAAATTTCATATTCGTTATCAATCATGGGTGAAGTATTATCATCCGCACGCCAAACAACCAGGTACTGATTGTTTACTGAATTCCAGCTAACATCAGGATTTTGCGCATCAAAGGCATTATTTCCATTAGGCCCCATGGCGCTTATCCTTACCATAGAACCCAGTAGGGCCCCTGTGGAAGCATTAAGTCGCTGGCCCCATATTTCATCTTCCCCTTGAACCAGGCTGCCAGTATTAAGGTCTCCCTGCCATACCACGAAATATTCATTGTTGGTGGCGTTATAAGCAACGGAAGGATTTAATCCTCGATATGAAGTGTTAGCATCTGGACCCATAAAACTTATTCTAATCCTTAAACCGTTAACCAAACCGGTATTCGCATTTATGCGTTGTCCATAAATTTCAAATTCGTTGTCTACAGAGGGTGAGGTATTATCATCAGCTTGCCAAACTGACAAATATTCGTTGTCAGTACTGTTGTAGCAGATATTTGCTGGTGCAGTTGCATTAAATGCCGTGCTGCCACTAGTACCCATTAAACTGATTCGCTGCCGGCTCCCTTCCGTCACCGGGTTAGGTTCTACCACTTTTATAATAAGGATTTTTTCGTAGAACAGTGTGCTGTTATCCGTACTTCGCACGCGGATAGAATATAGGCCTGGCAAAAGGATAGCGGCAGTTGACAAAATATTACCAGCCAGGCTGAACGAACAATTGAAGGTGCTTCCTGAACCAGGCTCTAAACTATAGGTGAATGTATTGCCCAAATTAAAATCAGTAGAAGATAAGTTTCCCAGTACAGTTCCTGAACTGCTCGAACCACCTTTCGTGTTGACATATATACTGCTATTTGATAGCAGGATATCTGTAGGTGCTTCAGGATCGCTTATACCTTTTACAAGGATGTCATCAATATGGCTCTGCCCTCCATTAACCGTTCCGCCATTAACCGCAACATTCGATGTCATCAACATGTGGAGGTAAAGCGTTGGTTGATTATAACAGGCAGCCGGCAGTGCCAAATTTGTGATACTATTAAAAGTATTATACCCATTCCCTGCCTACAAAGTTCCGCCCGATACATCAATCCAGGTGCTGCCATTTGTACTATACTGTAATTTAAAATCACGTGGTCCCAAAAAATTGAAAAAATTATTGGTGCCTGACATCCGGCATGAAAAGGTAAGGGAAGAATACTTTAAAGTTGAAAGTTGAAATTGCCATGATTTTGTACCAGCGCCGTTATCAAATCCCAAAGCGTATGCCTGTTGGCTCGTGCCATTGCCATCAACGTCAGAAAATACAACTGCGCCGGCACCTATTGCATTTAAGGTACTTGAAAGTTTGTTGGTCGCCGTGCCCTGGTCGGCCAGAAGCGTAGTAAAATTTACCCAGGTGGTCCAGCCTACAACTGATTCAACGACTTGACCCGATAACGGCTGAACTGAAAACAAAAAACTGGCTAAAAGAATAAAAATGTAGAATTTTTTCATGGTAGAGCAATAAAAGGATAGTTAGAAATATTTGAATAAATTTATTATGGGAATCCACAACGGCAAGTTGGTTCCTGCAAATATTTTGTCATCGACGTGAATGGAATCATTTGACAACTTATGTGCATCTGTATATCAGGGAGTAAGAAATATTACTTATTATATTTAAAGGGAGTATAAATATGGGCCGGCTTTATCTGCAGCTAACGATGCGGAGCAGCCCCGAATATTAAGCTTTAAAAACCACTTTGATTTATTACTGTAATTTCACATTAATGGACACTATATATTTAAAGCTTCCTTAAACTTATATAGATTAACCACTTTTAAAAATATTGTCTGCAGGATGCTGTCAAATCTTTTTTTAAAAAAGTTGCAGACATGCAAATAAAATGAATTGAGAACACTGTTGTTGCCCGCCAGGTTTAACAGGAAAATACTGTTTTTATTCCGTTATCATTATAATTCAGACAGCCGATTCTAATCGATCTGTCCCAGCATAAATCTTTAAGTCCCAGATCTCCTGGGCATATACACTGCATTTAGTGTATCCGTTTGAAAACTATCGAATATTAATGAATGTAACTTTTAGGATATTTTTAGATTCGACCGCTGGGTGTTTTCAATCGGGCGGGTTATCGATTTTAAATCAATATGAGTGTGGTTTTTTCAATTCCTTTTTCTTGAAAATAAATTGATTCGCTATGAGCCAAAGCCCTATAAACACGACTAGTATTAAGACAAATTTCCATATAGCCAATTGATAAGTAAACGCGTTAATAATCGATAGAACCAAATTTTGATAGCGAAATGATTTTGCCAATATAGGTACCGCTTTTATAACAATCAATGAAGATCCAAGAAAATGGAAATTTTTTTTACCTATCTATTCTGAAAAAACTATCAATAGCAATAATATCGTGAGTATATAAACCGGATTCTTAAGAAGCATGGTGATGTTTACTTCGAGATAAACAAACTTTTCGAATCATCTCTTGAAAATTGGCCGTATTTGAATCCCGGTAACTATCATGTCCAAAAACATCGCAATAATAAAAAAAGGGTAAGCCTTTTTATTCTGGCTTACCCTTTTGAATGTCGTTAAAACTATGACCTACTGTGGAACTTTTTTGTCCATCTTATCATGCATTTTCATCATTCCCATTTTTCCATCCATGTAAACACACTCATCGTTCTTGAGCATTTTTGTTTTGCCGTCTTTCATCTTAACAGTACCGTCGGTCATAACAACAGTGCCATTAGACATGGTCATGTCTTTATCCATGGCCATTTTATCTTTACCTTTCATCACCATCATTTTTCCATCTTTCATCATTACACCGTCTTTCATTTTCATATCTCCCATTTTGGAGTCCATTTTTTTATCCATTTTTCCTTCCTGGGAAAATGCTCCGAATGTAATCATAGAAACTCCAAGCAAACAAAGTAACTTTTTCATAATTTTAATTTAAGTTTTTATAAGCATAGCAAACTGAACAGATTAAGATTTTCTGTATGTAAGTAACCTTGCAACACAGGTTTTTTCTGCCCAGATCTCTATGTTTATCACTTAAAATATCGTGCCCCCGTTTAATTTACTACAACAACCTCGGACGAAGGTTGGGCGTAACCGGGATGTCTGAAGGTTCCATCAGTTCTGATTAAGTTCCATCGCTCATTACCTGCAGCCTTAAGGTTGTTCGGTTTATTTGTCATCAGGCCATTGGGCCTTGGAACCAATGCCGTATAAGGCCTGTCCCCGGGTTGAACAGATTGATCCCACGCATAGACGCCCACATAATTTACAACATTTGGCGGCAGCTGGGTTAATATCCCGTACCACTCTCCTGTGCCCGGAACGGGGTCAATAGCAAATATGCTAAACGGCATATTTCGGACACTTCCAGAGCCGTAAGCATATAAAAACCAGGCAGCCATAATGCTTTCGACTGCGCCGCGGCTATGCCCAATGAAATTATACCGTTGAGCCCCACTGGCAGCAGCGAGGTTTGCGCCATGCAACGCAAGGGCGGGGGCCGACCAACCGTTTCCCGGTTGGCAATAAGCGGCTGGGCACCATTCTGTTCGTTGCATAGTTACCTGCCATTCCCCGCTTTGAGGGCTACATTTTCGTCTCCCTCCGTAATCATTTCGAACGTTTCCCAAATGCCTATAACATCTTTGTTTACTGAGTGAGGAACTTCCACTATTCTCCGCACAAACATATTTACCATTGCTGGCCTTCAAATCCACTTTGATTGATTTTATCGTTTCCATAAAAAAAAGTGTTATTAATTTTTTCTGTGCTTATACTGTTTGTAATTCTTACATCTACAAAATATACAGATTTTTTATTTTAAGTTCAGATTTTAACCAGTTATAAAATCTAACCATCGAAGTAGTCTGATCTACTTTAGATTTGCTTTTTCGCGCAACAATTTTCTTCATTTTTTTATTGATTAAATACTGAATTAATAACAAAAATAAAAAATAAAAAGGGCGGGATGCTGCTATGATCATCAGCAACTGATCAGAATTAAATGGTACAATCTGTTGTTATAGGGCCGCTTCGTAAAGGTGTGGATTCTACTACCAGAAGTTTGCTAATATAAGAAAGCTAAAGTTCAAAAACAGCCCTTCGCGTTCTTTGGGAGAAAATAGCAGTATCGGAAGCGATTGGGGATTATTCCGGAAAGCACAAACGCACCTTTTACCGACGGATGCCAGCTTCTGCAGCAAGGATATAGTTTGCCTTATTCTAAAATTTTCATCTTTCTCAATAATAATTATAGACTTAACTTTTAATGTTTGATCCTCCAGTCTATATTGTAATAAAATCTGGATTGTATTTGTGATGATTAGCACCCAAATCACTCAGCCATTTTTCCCCACGTAATTACGAAGTTTTTCCAGCTCATTAATTCTAATATTTTTACCGGAGGTAGTTATAATTTTATTGTTTACAAGCTCAGTAAAAAATTTAAATACGGTTTCGTAGGTTGTACCCGCGTAGGAGGCTATATCTGAGCGGTTGATGGTAGTATTAAAATATTTTTCTTTGTCTGTCCCAAAAAAATTATGAATTTCTAAAAGGGCATCAGCTATGCGTCCTTTAACTTCCATGTGAACGAGGTTGCGCATTCGCCTTTCAACTTTTTGAAGTTCGTCTGCATATAAGTGCATGAGTTTATAGGTGAGCGCATGGTTTGATTTAAGGGTAGCTTCTAAAAAATCACTACTAATAAAACAAACAACGGTGTCCTGTAAAGCGGTTGCTGAAACAGGGTATAAGTCCGAATTGCCCAGTCCTCTATGTCCCAGTATGTCGCCCTTTTTTGAGAACCGTATTATAAGCTCCTTTTGGTCCAACCATTTTTGATGCACTTTTACGGCTCCTGAATATATAAAGTAGATGCCTATTACTTTCTCTCTCTCATTAAATACCTGTTTTCCTTTTTTAATTAACAAGCTTGTTTTTTTTACAGCGATGGCTTCTTTCCATTCCGGAATACAAAAACTGCATAAAAAACAATCCGATAAGTTACATGGCACTTCCTGCATACCGCAATAATAAATCATTTATCAATGTGCGTTGATAAAGCAACCCGGGTGAATGAATAATAGTGACATTGTTTCGGGGTCGTTCCTTAAATCATAAAAGAAAAGAAGGCCGGTTGAAGAGGATTGACTTCTGTTATCAAAAATTATACAATGTTGTATATACAGCATTATTATGTTCATTTAAGATATAATATTTGATAAAGTATTATTTAAACAATACTTTTGTATTGATTATACATAAGGTATGCGTTATAAAAGTGACACGATTCCCTTGTCGACATCTTTAGACTCGATCATGAGCAGGGGCAAGGAAATAAGGAAGGCCCCGGTTAATAAGAGAGTATTGTATCTAAGTATCCAGGCCATATTTAACGCTATCGTTATAGGAGTAATAGCTAAAGGGCTTGTTTATCTCATCGATTTAATCACCAACATTTCCTTTTATGGTAAATTTTCTATCGCGCCGTCATCACCGGCGGGTAATCATCTGGGCTGGCTGGTTGTGTTTGTTCCCGTAGCAGGAGGAGTTATTGTAGGTGTACTGGCTCGTTATGGGTCAAAGGCAATAACAGGTCATGGCATTCCTGAAGCTATGGAAAAGATCATCGTTGAGGATAGTAAAATTCCGCCGGCGATTACATTTTTAAAGCCACTTTCCGCAGCCATTTCAATTGGTACCGGTGGACCATTTGGTGCAGAAGGCCCTATTATTGCAACAGGCGGTGCTTTCGGATCTTTAACAGGACAGTTAATGCATATTTCTTCAAGCGAAAGAAAAATTATGTTAGCAGCAGGGGCCTGTGCCGGTATGGCTGCAATTTTTGGGAGTCCACTGGCAGCAGTGCTTTTGGCAGTAGAACTTTTGCTATTTGAATTCTCGCCACGTTCATTAATTCCTGTAAGTATCGGTTGTATTACCGGCGCCGGTATGCACATCTTGTTATTCACCAATCAGCCGGTATTTGCAATGGCTATGATACCTGCTGCTTCTAATAGCGCATTGATATTGTATATTTTATTTGGTTTGATAACCGGTTTTATTGCCTCCCTTGTATCAAAGTCAGTATATGCTATAGAGGATCTTTTTGAAAAGTCACCTATCCACTGGATGTGGTGGCCAGCGATCGGTGCAATTGCAATTGGCATTACCGGTTATTTTGCTCCGTATACTATGGGTGTCGGTTATTCCAACATCACAAATTTACTTAGTGGCACCATGCCTTTAACCATGTTATTATCGTTATGCCTCCTTAAATATATTTCATGGGTTATCTCTTTAGGAAGCGGAACATCGGGAGGAACGCTGGCGCCACTATTAACGATCGGTGGTGCATTAGGCGCTCTTTTAGGCACTGCAACATTGCATTTACTTCCATCGGCAGATGTTAGTATCTCCATGGCAGCATTAATAGGTATGGCTGCAATGTTTGCAGGGGCATCTCGGGCTCTGTTAACATCCATCGTTTTTGCGCTGGAAACAACCGGTCAATCCAATGCGTTATTACCGCTGCTGGGCGCCTGCCTGACAGCGTATTTTATATCATTTTTCTTAATGAAAGGAAGTATCATGACGGAGAAGATTATACGCAGAGGTGTTAAAACACCGGATGCTTTTGAGCCAGACTTATTACAGAACGTTACGGTGCAACAATTGCTCCTCGCTCTTCCATCAGATGTTGACAACCTGCCGGTAGTATATGCAACGGATGACGTCGGTTTCGCGGCAGAAATGATGGGAAAGTATCACACCGACACTCTACTGGTGAAGGGTGGAAAACTAAATAAAAACCGGCGGGCATTATTACATCCGCATCTATCCTTGAATACTACAGCGACCAAAAGCAAAAGGAACATACTTATGATTCACCCGGCAGAACAAAAAGGCTGATGGTCCGTGGACGAAACTTGTGGCAAAGAAAAAAATAACTATTTTTTAATTTTAAATTTACATTTTATGGAAAAAGATTTTGAATCCGGCATGTTTTGCAAAGTTGCACTCACCGGTTTATTTGCAGGAATTTGTGCTACCGTCGGTTCCCTGCTATATGATCTGGTTTTTTGTTATTACAGTGGTTTCCCTTACTCAGCGATCGTTAATATTTCTACGATAATTTTTGGGATTACCACTACCGTTTTTGTAGCAGGGGTGCTGTATTACTACCTTATAAATGCATCCCGGTTGGGAAGCGCCATTTTTATTGTTGCATTTATATTTCTTACGGTCTTTTGTTTATGGAGGGCTTCATTCGCAGAACGTTCCCTGGTTTATCGTGAAACGCTTGAATTCAGGGAACTCCTTTACGGTATAATTATTATAACAGGCATAAGCTGTTTCTTCCTGATTCCAACTTTGTACAAAAACGAAGCCTTTAACAAATACGTGGTTTAACGGGTATTATTGATCATGTTTTGTTCTTCTCATTATTCGTTTAATTGAAACCGATTAACAGTCTTCAAGAGCCCGCGCGAAGATTGTTAATAATTAATGCGCCATAATGCTGAAGACGGCATTCACGAAAGTCGAAGAGCTCTTGTAATTTGTCAGCATCCATACTTTGGTAAACGCATAAATGTTCCAGGTAAGGAACTGGGCTATACTTCTTCATACCTCGGCATTACCAGCAGTAGCCGTAATTAGTTGAAGTTCTAAAATTAAACCTTTCTTCTTATCTTATTTTTTATTTCTGCAATGGCTTGTTTAATACCCTGGCCTGCCCCTTCAAAAAACGCAGGACCGGCCAATAGTATTATCTTCTTTATAGGTTTGTAAACCGCCATTTTCGCAGATTTTAAATATGCCATTGTACGATAGGCATTGAACGAACCTCTTACAACATTCCCCGCCACCAGTGCCGTCGGAGAATCTATACCGGCATCTTTTAAATCGCTGGCAAAAGCATAACTGTTTACACCCAGGCGTAGCGCTTCATGCATAGTAACACTACCAATACTAATCATACCTTCGGGAGTAAACTTATTTCTATCCCCCAACCCAATTAACAACAACTTTTCTGCTGCAATGGTTCCGTGAGGCGGTATAATTAATAAAGTTTCAAATGCATGACCTGTGAACCTGCCACTCTTACGAAGTTCAGTTATAAGGCCATTCAATGCATTGTCAAGATGAAGCATACCATTTACTCCAGCCGGCAGTGCAGGTGGAGATGTAAATATATCCCCCTCGGTATCTTCAAATACACAGGCTACCTGTAAAGCGGTTTTTTCAGTAGAAGGGCCTTGTACCATTCCTTCAACATCCACACCATCTACTTTGCCCCAAATAGTGGAAGTGCCAACGGTAGCCAGTTTTGGTACACTGTCTTTTGTTTGCTGAGAAAAGGTTTCAAAGGTTGAAACAAAAAGACATACAGTAATTACTAACAGAGTACATTAATTATTTATATTAAGGCAGTTAATGTATATACCCGAGTACCACCAATTTAACCGGTTGATGTAATTTGTTATTTGCTGCGCAGATAGCGTTTCGCCGATTCACTCATAGTAATAATTGCTCCGCCGGGAATTACAATATTTTTAATGCCAATCGTTTTAATTAAAACCTGGCAAGTAAAATATCGTGTTTAGCCCGATCGGGCGCTGGAGCCATTAGTACACCAATAGTTATTGGTGCCCACAGCCGCTTCGGTAGATGCCTGAAAAATAAGTGATGGCAATTAATTCAGTGCTCATGCCAGCGGATTCGATCCTTTTAATCCCTACAACACCCCCGATCTCCGTTTAAAATACAGCATCTTTGTACCAGGGGACCTATTGCCTTAAGAAAAATATGCTGAGACTGAAAACCTGGTATCAACCTTATCCTTATTCGTTATGCTAACAGCAAGGCGATAGCCGATAGCTGATAGCCGATAGCCAAATCTCAATACCATACATTTTAACCAATACGATATCAATGAAAAAAATTGGCAGAATATTTATCGTTGCTCTTGTTTTCTCCATGCAATTTTATTCGGGTCATTCGCAGTCGGGCCAACCCAATATTATCGTGATACTCGCAGACGACCTGGGTTATGGAGACCTTGGCTGTTATGGGCATCCCACCATACGTACCCCTAACCTGGATAAGATGGCAATTGAAGGGCTGCGGTTTACACAGTTTTATGTTGGCGCGGCCGTTTGTACCCCCAGTCGCGCCGCACTACTTACCGGTAGGCTTGCTATCAGGACCGGCATTTATGGAAACCATGCCGTATTGTTCCCAAACTCCGCCAGCGGTCTACCTCTAAAAGAAAATACTATCGCGGAGACCCTTAAAAGCAAGGGTTATAAAACGGGTATGGTAGGCAAATGGCACTTGGGCCATCTGCCTGAATTCTTACCATTGCGGCAAGGTTTTGATTATTATTTTGGTGTTCCGTATAGTAACGATATGGGCAAAATTGCTACCACGAGGGTTAACCCTGATAATCCGAAAGCGTCGTTAAGAAGAGAAAACGCCGTTCCATTGCCATTATTCCGAAATGATAAGAAAATAGAAGAAGAACCTGATCAGCACTTTCTTACCAAAAGGTATACGGAAGAAGCGGTACAGTATATTAAGGAAAACAAAAGCAAGCCATTCTTTTTATATTACGCCAGTAACTTTCCACATGTACCATTATACGCCTCTCCTTCTTTTGCGGGTAAAAGTAAAAGAGGGCCCTATGGTGATGTGGTGGAAGAACTTGATTGGAGTGTCGGAGAGATCCTGAAAACATTAAAATCGCTTAAAATAGACCAGAATACGCTGGTAATATTTACCAGCGACAATGGGCCCTGGCTCACCCAGTTCGATCATGGAGGTTCGGCAGGAATATTATATGAAGGTAAATTCTCTACCTACGAGGGCGGCATGCGGGTGCCCGCTATTGCATGGTGGCCCGGAAAAATAAAACCTAATACCATCTCGACGGCTCTAGCTACAACAATGGACCTGCTGCCGACATTTGCCAAACTATCTCATGCTGCACTGTCTCCAAATGTAGAACTCGACGGTCAGGATATTTCAGAACTGCTTTTGGGAAGGAAAGACAACATCCGCGACCAGGTTTTATTCTACATCAATGAAAATTTATATGCTATAAGAAAAGGCAAATGGAAAGCTCATTTCATAACGCACCCTTCTTATTCTGCAGAGGCACCTGTTAGTCACGAGCTGCCCCTGTTGTATGATATTGATTCCGACCCTTCAGAAAAATACAATCTTGCCAAATGGCACCCCAAGGTCATTGAAGAAATGCGTGCTATTTATAACAAACAAAAAGCTATTATTCCTGCACCGCCAGAACTCGACAAGATAATACCTGTTGCCGGTTCAAAATAATGAGCGGTTTACATAAAAAGAAATTAGAATGAAACACTACGTTACTATATGTTTTCACTTGCTATTAGTATTGCAAATCTTTGGTCAGCAACCGAAATGGCAAAAGCCGAATATCATTATTATCCTGGCCGATGATCTCGGCTATCACGATGTAAGCTATTATGGAACTGAATATGTTCACACTCCAAATATTGATCTTTTATGTAAGTCGGGAATGCGCTTTGATAAATTTTATGCGAACTCGCCTGTGTGTTCGCCTACGAGGGCTTCGCTTATGAGTGGCCGTTATCCTGAAATGGTGGGCGTGCCCGGCCTGGTAAGATCCACCCCTGAAAGCAATTTTGGCTTTCTCAAGGCTGGTGCACGTCTTCTCCCCAGGCAATTAAAAAAAGCTAACTATAAAACAGCAATCATCGGCAAATGGAACCTGGGACTGGAGTCGCCAAACCTTCCTAACGAGAAGGGCTTTGATTTTTTCCATGGTTTTCTTGACGACATGATGGAAAATTATTATACCCATATCAGGAACGGAAGAAATTTCATGCGTGAAAACTTCAAGGAAATCAATCCTGCCGGGCATGCGACCGATATATTTACTACCTGGGCCACAGGTTATATCAAGGATCAAAAAAATAGTAAAGATCCCTTTTTCCTTTACCTGGCCTACAATGCGCCACATTTTCCGGTTGAGCCGCCTGCAGACTGGCTGGCAAAAGTAAAAGCAAGGCAACCGGAACTATCTGAAAAAAGAACGAAGCTGATTGCCTTGATCGAACATATGGATGACGGCATCGGGAAAGTTATCCGGTCTTTAAAAGAAACCGGCCAGTATGAAAATACGCTGATCATTTTTTTAAGCGATAACGGCGGAAACCTCGAAGTAGGCTCCAACAACGGTGATCTTAAAGATGGCAAACAATCAATGTATGAAGGCGGCCTTCGTGTACCGGCAGTTTTTGTTTGGCCCAATCATATCAAGCCGGGTTCGGTAAACACCGAAAGGATAACTACGATGGATATCTATCCCACATTAAGTGAACTTGCCGGCACCAGGATCAATCACAAAATTGACGGTACAAGTTTCTTATCCATATTAAAAAATCCGGAAGCGAAACTTGCGGACCGCCTTTTGTTTTTTACACGTCGTGAGGGAGGTTTAAGATATGGCGGGCAAACGATCCAGGCAGTTATTTCGGGTGAATGGAAACTGCTCCAGAATAGTCCATATGCACCGTATGAGCTATATAATTTACAGAATGACCCGGCGGAACAACATGATCTTTCGAAAAGTGAGACCGACCAGTTTAAAAGGCTCCACGCGTTGCTGACTATCCAGATGCAAAAGGGTGGCAGCGTTCCCTGGCAGCAGCCTGAAACACCCTGATTGTAAAACATCCAGAGAAAGAATTCTAAGGTTGTTTTGAAAAACTTTAAATCTCCCTATTTACAGGCTACGGTTAGGATTGCTATGGAATAAAAAAATGTTTTTTTCATACCGTGCCGGTTATTCCAACAGGTACTTTTATCATTGGCTTCTTGCTTTGCTAATGTATTTCATCGGTACAGGGCTTGGTGACCTCTTTCAGAGCTGGAAATTCTTGACCAAGCGATTACATATTTGTGTCCTGACAGTAGGGGGTCAGGAAATCTTTAACTCTGACAAAGTCATTTTTGTTTTGCTTCACCTTTTTGACGTTGTTTAATGACCCATTCTTGAATGTCAGCCCCACCGGTACAATTTTTATCTTGCTGTTTGTCCGCTTAGTTATCTTCGTCGGAAATTGCTTATTTTGCTACATTGGGTATTTCCTTTCTCCTGAAAAAAAAATGATTAAGGAAGTGTTTTTTTTTAAATAGTACCCCAATGTTGCTTATAACTTGCAACGAAATTTTTAATAAACCCTGGGTTATGAAACACCGTTTGTTGTTGATTATATTGTACTTAATAGTAAATGTAGTCCATGCACAAAACAAATTTGAACGAGAATCCAGAATGAGAAGTTCTGAAGTCATTGCAAAAGCCAGGACCTATGTTGAAAATCTTTTTCCTAAATCCAAAAAAATAAAATGGTACTGGGAAGAAAACCTGCAAGGTGTATCAATAGAAGCAAAAATCAACGAAAACAAAAAGACATACAGCATTAAGTTTGATACACTGGGAGCCCTGCATGATGTTGAACTAACACAGAAATTCCTGGAACTAGCCATCGACGTACAACAAAACATTACAAACTATTTTCAAAATCAATATGATCGGTATAAAATCAGAAAAATTCAGATACAATGGATAGGCGATCCGGACGTCTTACGATCATTGATTAAAAAAGAAGAAACCAATAAAAAATATACAACCAGGTATGAAATTGAATTCTCCGGTCGTAAAAACAAAGACTTAGAATCGTATGAATCGCTGTTTGATGATGGGGGCAAACATATGGAAACAAAGCAAATAATAACCCGGAACCTAAACCATTTAATTTACTAAACGCAGATATTTTCGCCTATATACTTATGAGAGCAGTACCTCTCTTAACAATCTTGTTATTGGTTATTGCGCAATCTGGTTTTGCTCAAAACAGATTTGGGATCATGCCGCAAATCAGTACCAATTTTAGAATTGGTGAGTCCTGGAAGATTAATTCCAAATTTGAGAACCGCTTTATACTCTATCAATATCCATTTGAAGGTACAGTACGACGCGCTGCCTATGAGAGATCGGATCTGGAGTTCGTTGTTACGCGCAGTATAGGTCCATTAAAGAATCTTGGTGCCGGCTATTTGGTTCGCCGGATCGATAAAGACGGATCTTTTCTTCATCGCTCTATTCAACAGTACAGTCTTAGCCAGGAGTTCACTAGTTTACTACTATCCCATCGTTTTAGAACTGACCAAACCTTCGAAAAAAATGAAGCCGTACAATTCCGGTTGAGATATCGGATAAGTATAGAAAAACCATTAAATGGCTTACAAGTTGACCCTGACGAATTTTACCTCAAAGTCAATAATGAATACCTTGGAATTCTTAAAAGCGGGAAAGGCAATATGGAAATCAGATTACTTGCATCGGTGGGATACAACCTGTCTGAAAGCAATCAAATCGAAGCGGGGTTGGATTATCGTGTAGAAAATATAATCGGAAGGGGCAAGAAAAACCTGCTATTGATTACCGTAGGGTGGTATGATAGTTTTTAAAATTTATTGGACCACCAACAAACATTTCTTGCGACAACTCCAAAAATATGAAATTTTTGAAAACCAAAGAATTGCTGCAAAGCACAATGAATAGGCAACGAAAAAATGAAAATAAATGCATACCTCGCCTCATAAATTAAAATCAAATTGTCGTATATCAGCCGAAAAATAGATTATAGTAAAGTTAAAAATATAGATTTACTAAAACAATAACATTTGTAATTTCATATTTCTAATACATTTGCCACATAACTTTTTAAAAAGTCTTAGGATGTTATTGAAGAAACATATAGATTTTAGCTACACCTTCATAGGTATTCTATTTCTATTGTTCAGTAGTAAAGGCTTTACAAATGAAATCTTTCCTGAACGAACTGTTTGACTTTTAACTAAGGTTGTCCTGCACGTTCTACTTTTACCGATGTTTAGAGAAGTAAGTTGTTATTTATTCATTAATCTGTATTAATTATCATGGAAACTATAGTAGAAATTTTTAGCAATCTTACCAATCCTGAATGGATTATGCAAAATGGAGGGCTGTACTTTGTACTATTGATTGTATTTATTGAAACGGGGATATTTTTTGGTTTTTTTCTTCCTGGCGATCCCCTTTTATTTATTTCCGGAATGATCATAGCGAATACATTGGATCCCTTCAGTTTACCAGTTGCAAATTTGTTTTTCTGGATTTTGTTAATCGCAACATCAGGCATTATTGGCAATTATGTAGGTTATTGGTTTGGACGAAAATCTGAGAGGTTTCTCCTTCAGCGAAAAGATAATTGGCTATTTAAGAAAAAATATATTGCCCAGTCAAAAGAATTTTACGACAAAAGAGGCGGTGGCGCTATTGTGCTGGCACGTTTTCTTCCTCTCATCCGCACATTTGCTCCTATTGTGGCCGGAATGGTAAAAATGAATATGGTTAAGTTTTCATTTTATAATATTCTGGGAAGTTTGTTATGGTCGGGCACTATTGTATCAGCAGGCTTTTTGTTAGGCGAAAATGCCTGGGCAAAAGATCACCTGGAAAAGATCATTCTTGGTATAGTTTTAATAACTACAGGACCGGTTCTCCTCAAATTGGTCTTAGGGAAAAAGAAAAGTAATTTACAAATGCCCCCTGTTTTTGGCATACCCACAAAGGGCATCATCCGGAATAGTAAATGATTAACCCTATTTAAAAAGTAAGAAAATGAAGTTAATGTTTTCCGATTTCACTAATCCTGCAATTTGGATAAAACTGCTTATGCTTACTTTCCTGGAGATAATTTTAGGGGCAGATAATATTCTTTTATCTCTATTTTCCCGGGTAAATCAGCAGGTGCAACGGATGCTGTAAAATACTATATGGTTCAGCATATGAATAGGGCATTGGTTCCGGCATTATATAAAAAATGGTAGAAAACTCATGCTGCCAGCTACTCTGTAGCTTTCCTTATTTCAATTTGTGCTGCAACTAAAAAAACTCCATTTTTGTGCCTGACAGTTTTGGAATGGCAGGGACTCCCGGGTATATAAGGCCAGAAGTTTCTCCAGCTTTGGCTCCAGGTTCTAACACCTGATACCTGCCCCCCGTGGATGACAGCCATTATTAATCTTTCTAATATGCAATAGTTATCGATCACCCAATCGTCGCATTTGCCCCTTTTTAATGTCATACTCTCCCCCTGTTTGATCAAACGAAGTTCGCTAGTTTTATGTCAACTCTAAAACGACGCTTTGGCTATCAGCCAAAATAACCAACAGTTTATGTTTGACATGACACTAGTTTTACAAAAAAAAATCATGAGAAAAATTATAGTTACCGAATTCATTACCCTCGATGGTGTTATCGAGGCACCCGGCGGCGATGAAACCCCTCACCCTCATGGTGGTTGGCAAACTAAATACGGCTCTCCAGAAACCGGGAAATACAAGATTGATGAGCTTTCAAGCGTAGACACCTTGCTGTTAGGAAAAACCACGTATGACACGTTCTCCTCCTACTGGCCTGGCCAGACTGGCGAAGGGTTCGCTGACCCCATCAACAAGATGCCGAAATATGTAGTATCACGAAGCCTGCAAAAAGTGCAGTGGAACAATAGCCATATCCTTCGCGAGGTGGCCAGAGATGTAGCAGCGCTGAAGAAGTCCGATGGTGGTGATATTCTCGTCTATGGGAGCGCCACCCTCGTCAAGGCCCTGCTTCACCACGACCTCATTGACGAGTTGCGGCTGATGGTATTTCCTCTATCGATCGGCGGCGGGATAAGGCTTTTTGACGACAATCGGGAATTAAAGAAATTCAAGATCAAGTATTCCCGCGCGATGGACAACGGAGTTCTTATTCTCGAATATCAGCCGATCATTTGAATACAAACCGTATAAACACACCAGACAATAAATACTTAATCAAATCGTTAATGCGTCAGCACCGGTTTACTCTTTCATCATCACGGCTATTATTCAAAAAAAGACCTTCTGCTCAAATAAAATAGTATAAAGAATACCCCAATAATTCAAAAGTTTAATCAACCAGTAATAAGGAAGATAAGCGATAAGAAAATCAATAATGAAGTCATTTGGATCTCAGCAACTGAAGAAATCACGTAACAATTATTTATTTAATTGGGCTATATTAAAGGATGAAAAAAGTAATTACCCTAATGCTATCGGTATTTGTGTTTGCGGGCAATGGAAACGCACAACTGTATTTGGAGCCGGTTATTGGTTTTCAAACTGATTTGATAAACAGCAGCCATTTTAATCAACTCAATTCTGCGATTCAGGTTGGACTTAAAAAAAGCAAATATTATGAATTGATTTTTCAACTACAAATTAACTGGCCAATTTCTATTTATTCTCATGATTCTTCATTTAGTCAAAACCCTGCAGTGCCCTTGTTTGCCAATGCTAAAAAAACAATGCAGCCATTCGCACTATCTATTGCAGCGGGTAACCGCACTCCCATGTTAGGGAGAAATACGAATAACATCATTTCACTTATTGCGTACGGAGGGGTAGCATACCAAAAAATTATAGTAACATATCAATACGATAAAAGCAATTACATAATATTGAACCCAGACAAAAGCCAGAAAAGAATAGGTGTCTTTCTGAGCTGCGGGGTTGAATATATGCGCTTGCTTAAAAATGGTCGTGCGTTTATACAAGTAATTATTGCTACACCTCCAGTTGGAAAAGAAATGAATTATCCATCATCATTTAGTTTTATAGCGCCTTTATCTTTAAATGCAGGTTATTCCATTCCGATAAAAAGAAACAGACATGGAAAATGAAATTATAAAAAGATTAATTTATTTATTAACCAGCATTTTACTGATGGGCTGTAGTAAAAATGAAACCAGGTATCACGACGATGCAGAGGATCCGGGTCTAGCCATCTTTTCAAATACCGGCAACAATATTTTATCTTGTTTTATTGATGGGAATGCCTGGCGGACAGTGTCCAGGACTACTTCTGGCTATAGCCAGGGTACCAGCTACGAAGTGTCTATAGAAAAAAAATCAACTAATGGCATAAATGATACTTTGATAATAACCTGGTTAGGGTATTTCGAGGGAAGTGAAAATAATGAGGGCTACTTAGGCCTTCATATTGCTGTACCCTCAAATTTTAATTATAGAAATTTATCAGGTCTTCAAGGGCAGAGGTTAAACATTGACTCTACCAATGGCTTTTTTGCCACCAATATCAGAGGGCTTAATTCTGGCAATTCAAAAGGTAGTGGTAGTTTTTATTTCCATACTGCCCGTTTTGATTCAGTTGGCCGTAGTTCTTATAGCGGTGTGATGTCGGGATTATTTGACGCAAATTTTAATTCTTTCAAAATAACAAAAGGAAGGTTTGACCATACGGTATCAGGGGCACAAATTCATTTTTAACCTGCGGATAAAACACTTCTGGAATTGGCGCCGTTGTATAATCTTACCACATGAAATAGCGAATTAGT
>JBDSBP010000556.1:0-7525 GCA_039921525.1 Chitinophagaceae bacterium
TAAGGAGTTTAATTTCAATAAATATTCAACGTTTAAAGAATGTCATTTTAGTTAAGCAAACCAGGTGGCGTGATGGTGCTACCTTCCCCTCCTTTTTCAAGGAAGGGATGTTGGATTCCGATGCGCAGCACGGAATCCAACGGGGGTGGTTAGGCGGAGTGCAGCCCATTGAAACTTGCATCACAGGAAACATTCCGCAGCAACCACCCCCGTTCAGTCACGTGCTTCGCATCGTTCCTGAACGTCCCCTCCTTAAAAAAGGAGGGGAAGGTAGCATTATCATCCTAAATAATTACCTACCCTAAACGGAATTGAACATTTTCTTAAGTCAACGACATTGAATCATCCTTAATTAAAAAGAGCCAACTTTAGCACCTTCCGCACCTTTTGTTTTTGTATCGGGAATTATTATAATTACTATTCCGAAACTATTTCAATTACATCTTTATCGTCGATAATAACAGTTTCATTGTATCTTATGTTATTACAAAATTGTTTCAGTAAAACAAAGCCACTTGTATTAAATCCTAATGATAAGCTGGTTTTTATAATGTCGTTCTTCTGTTCATTAGTCTTTAATTATTTTCCCAGTTCTCTTATGCGAATATTTTTCCATCGAACCTTCGTTTCACCATCATGATGAACTTGAAGTGCTATATATCCCTCACCAGCTCCAATTTGCTTATCCTGAAGATCACACATTTCCCGGCCATTCAACCAGGTAGTAACTCTGTCGTCATTGACATATATCCTAAGATAATTCCATTCATTAGGTTTATACATACCACTTACTTTTTCAGAAGGTAAACAAAGATTTCCCCGCCCATAGGATTCAAATATTTTCCCGGTAAATTTCTCACTAACGTCCACCTGCCAGCCATCGATAATCTGGCCGTCGATGTTTGAACGAAAAAAGACGCCACTATTACCTCTTTCAAAAAGGAAATGCATTTCTAAAATAAAATTTTTATAGGGCTTCTCTGTTGACAAGTATCCAAATCCTTTATCAGGGCCGCTCTCTCCTATTATTTCACCGTTCTCTACATACCACTTTTCCGTGCCATTAATTTTCCAACCTGACAGGTCTTTTCCATTATATAGCGACGTAAATTTTTGAGCGGAAGACATTAATGGCGAAACCAAACATAAAAACAGTACTAATAATTTCATAATACATTTTAATTAATATAGTTACAGACTAAAGTCAAATACAACAGTCCTTAGATACTATTGAGATGCCCCAATAGTTTTCTTCCTGCATTTTATTTGCTATCCACCAAAACAATTTGAACTAAATCTTCATCGGCACTAATAACATTTTTATTGTTTCCTATGTTATTGCAAGATTGGTTAAGCACAACAAAGCCACCTACACTAAATTCTAATCTTCTTCTTCTAATACCCTTCTTCTATCGATTAGTCCCTGATTTTTATTTCAGTTCTCTTATACGAATATCTTTCCAGCGAACCTTCACCCCACCATCATGATGAATTTGAAGTGCTATAATTCCATCTCCAGCTTCAATCTGTTTATCATGTACCTCACACATTTGCCGACCATTCAACCAATCGGTAACTGTATCCCCATTAACATATATCCTAAGATAATTCCAAGCATTAGGTTTAAGCATGCTTTTTACTTTTTCAGCGGGTTGACAAAGCCAGCCTCGTGCATAAGATTCATATATTCCCCCGGTATTTGGTCCCTGCACTTCTACCTGCCATCCATCAATAATCACCCCCTCGACGTTTGATCGAAAAAATACTCCACTATTCCCTTCCTTTTCAAGAAAGAAATGCGCATCCAAAATAAAGTTTTTGTATTTTTTATCAGTTGTCAAGTATCCAAATCCTTTATCGGGACCGCTCTCCCCAACTATTTCGCCATTCTCAACATACCACTTTTCATTACCATTAATTTTCCAGCCAAATAGATCTTTGCCATTAAATAGCGACTCAAATTTTTGAGCAGAAGCGATGAATGGTGAAACAAAACATAAAAATAATACTAACGATTTCATAATAAATTTCTATTTTATTTAATATAGTTACAACCTTAAAAAGTGAATTCAAAAGTTCTGAAGTTACATGAGATGCCGCAACAGTTTTCTTCCTGGTTTTTTATATACCTACCAACCAGGGTTCTGTACTAAATTAGGGTTTAAAGCAATCTCAGTTCCAGGTATAGGCAAATATTTATCTTTTGCCACAGTATACTTATTTTTATATCTCGTTAAAAACACATGACCATGACCGTCATAAATATCTATCGGATAAATTTGAGGACCAATTTCCCAACGCCTTATATCTTCCCAATAAATAGTGCCCTCACAAGCAAATTCAACTCTCCTTTCATGCCTTAAGGCTGCCCTTGCCTCCGTTTTTATCAAATTCATTGGTAATGGTTTGATTTTAACATCATTCCGCCCTGTCCTAATCATATTAATAAGCAATATAGCATTATTTATATCTTGATCAGTCTCAATTAATGACTCTGCCTTTGCAAGAATAACATCTGCATAACGTAACACAATAAAATTCAGTGCAGCCTGATCTGGCTGAGGTGCAGTTCCATTTACAAGAATATCACTATACTTACGAACTCCGAATTCACTTACTTGTTGCGCTACATGGGGTTTCGCTGTCGTACCAAATATATAACTGCCAATAGGAGTACCCGGTAGTATAACGGTAAAGTTTAGCCTGGGATCCCTTCCCTGATAGGGATTTGCCGGATCAATCAATCCACCATTAGCCATTTCATATTGTGAAACTAAATTGCCAGTAGGAGCTGACAGACATCCACCAGCACCACCAAAATCGGGTAATAAATAATTGAATCTTCTACCCCCTAAATTATTAGGCCCCCCTATATTCTGAACATCAAAGAGAACTTCTTTATTATTTTCGTTTGCTTGTTTAAATAATCCTTCATAACTAGGAAACAAGGCGTAAATATTTAACTTTTCTATTTCACCTATTGTTTTTAGTACCTCTGAATATTTATTCTGATAAAGAAGTGCCCGCATTTTCATTCCTAATGCTGCACCTTTCGTTGCCCTGCCAATATCCGGTGTTGTAATTCCAAGATTCACAATGGCTGTATCAAAATCAGATACAGCCCTATTCCATGTTTCTTCAAGTGAGGCCCGTTTAATTGATTTTGCTTCTTCCGGGGTAATGGTTTTCGTTAGAACAGGTCCTCCGCCGTATGTGCTTGCCAATAAAGAGTATGCTATACCTCTCAAAAAGTAAGCTTGCCCTTTGTAAGTTGCCATTTCGTTTTGACTTAAATTTTTTACTCTTCCATAATTCTCCAAAAAGTAATTTGTTCTATAAATCATCGTATAACAACTAGTCCATCGTTCACCAAGTAAGCCACCCAACCCTGGATCAACAGCCCCATTTGCAATAGACTCCTCTGCTGGACTAAAAATAGGATTTCCATCAGGAGTTACGTCAAACAAGGTAGGTCCAAGACCATAAATATAACTATCGCGCAAAACAGTATAACAGCCTGAAAGACCCATATCAATATCCCGTTTTGTTTGCCAGAAAATAGGTGTTGTAATTACATCCTCCGGTAAAACATTCAAATAATCTTTGCCGCATGAGGTACCTATAATAATCATGATATATATCCATCTGAGTTTCATTTTACTTAATTTTAACATGATCAAAAAATGACATTTACACCTACTGTAATAATCTTTGGCATTGGATAAAAATCACTTACAGACCTATCGGTTGGACTAGGCTTTAGAAATACGTTCCTTTCAGGATCCCATCCATCATATCCTTTGTCTGTGAAAGTGAAATAGTTCTGCAAATTGCAATAGATATTTAAATCAATATCTCTTAGTAATTTAGTATTCTTTGGAAAAGTATAACCCATCTGAATATTTCTAATCTTTACATAGGTTAAATTATCTGACCAAAAGTTAGACATACGACGAAAATTCCAACGGTCATTAAATTTTAGATGCGGAAGTTCTGTACTTGGATTGTCTGGCGTCCAGGAATTTAACCATTTTTTTTGTATTAACCCACCAGAAACTCCTAGCGGCATATTCCATCGATCATACGTGTTAATAGTAACCCCACTCAGCCCTTGCAGTAATATATCTAAATTAAATCCGTAATAAGAAAAGCCTACGTTAGCCCCAAAATTCGTTGTCGGAATTGTATTACCAATAACCTTTTGATCCCGGTAATCTAATTGACCATCCTTATTTATATCTTCAAATTTAATATCTCCAGCTACTGGTTTGGTCCCATTTGCAAACATGTATTCTGTGGCTTCTTTATCTGTTTGAAAAATGCCCACAGAATGGTATCCATATAAAGACATAAACGAATATCCTTCCCTGATTAGATATAATTGATCAGGTGATTTCCCCCCTTTAAATTTAGTAACCTTATTGTTTATATAAGAGAAGTTCGCACTTAAATTGTATTTAAATTTATTCCGTTCAGATACCCCATTAGTATACGTTAATTCGGCCTCTATTCCTTTGTTTACCATTATACCAATATTCTCATATGGATCCCCTGACGTTCCGATTGTAGTAGGAAGAGGTAATCTAACAATTATACCATTAGTTGTTTTATTGAAAACTGTTGTTACAAATCCCAACCTATTCTTTAGAAAGAACATTTCTAAACCAATTTCATTTACGGTAGTTGTTTCCCAGGTTATTTGTTCATTGACTAATGTAGTTAATGCAGCACCGGGGCTCGTAGTTCCATTAAACGAATAACTCAATCCATAAGATTGTGCAATAGTTGACAAAAATGGCCAGTTTCCGGCAATATTTTGATTTCCCAATCTTCCAGAAGAAGCGCGAATTTTCAAATCACTAAATAGTTTTTGGTGACTCATAAAATTCTCCTTTCCTATTCTCCAGCCAGCCGAGATTCCAGGAAATACTCCCCATCTTTTATCTTCTGCAAACCTGCTGGAACCATCAGCCCGAATATTAAACTCCAATAAATATTTGTCATCGAAAGCATAATTGACACGACCAAAATATGATAGCATTCTGTTAACACCTATATTCCCATTTGCAACAACATTACCAGTACCTCCATCTACTTGCGTTATTCCCCCAGTAGGTTGTAATTCACTTTGTGCAAAAGTATTTTTTCTGGTAAAGTCTTCTATCTGCATACCTCCTATGATACCTACATCATGTTTATTATACTTCTTTGTGTAATTTAAAGTGTTAAACCATACATAATTAACAGCATTTACATTAGTTCTATTTGCTTTAAAAGATCCGAAATTTACCTGGTCAAGGTTGGGAGCCAGGTTGCCATTTGATATATGCGTAACAAGTCCTGCTGCGTTGTAACGGTCAGTTAGATTGTTTTCTACTTGTCCGGTAAAATTTGTCTTTAATACTAATCCCTTTAATAGTCTAAAATCGCCATACCCATTCCATCTGGTCAAAAAACTAAAATCCTTCGTAAATCCATTTAGCGCTTCAAGTACCGGATTCCTATTTGATTCCAATTGATTTCCATTCGCATCCAGAGCCTGAATTCCACCGGGTGTACCATCTTTGTTATAGGCAGCTATTATCGGATAAGACCCATTAGACCACATATAGGGAACTCTTTCCGTGTCAAAAGGTTCATCTGATCTTTTAATCAAAGTACGTAATCTACCCCCAATAGTTATCCAATTATTAATCTTAGAATCTACATTAATAGATATCCCGAATTTTTTTGATTTTGTATTTATTAGAATGCCATCCTGATCCTGATAATTAAAGGAAAGATAATATTTAGTATTTTCCGACCCTCCACTGACAGATATATTGTTATTTAACAAAGGCGCTTCCCTAAGCATAACTTTATTAAAATCGGTATTTGGATAAAGATAGGGATCGCTATTATTTCTGAAAGCATCTATTACATTTTGAGGAAATGTAGGCAGTGTTCCACTGTTGATTTTTGCTCGATTCCAAAGCTCCATCCAGGTAGCGCTATTCGTGATATAATCATACTTTAATCCAATACTTTGTATACCATAATAACTCGATAAGTTTATTTTAGCTTTATTACCCAAATTGCCTGATTTAGTAGTAACTAAAACAACTCCATTTGCTGCTTTCGATCCATATATTGAGGCACTTGCAGCATCTTTTAAGACAGAAACACTTTTAATATCCTGCGGATTTAACTGATCAATGGATCCTTCCACCCCATCAACTATAACTAAAGGACCCGACTCATTGAATGATCCCCAACCCCTTATCCTTAATAAAGCATTATCACTTCCAGGTCTTCCCCCATCCTGACTTACCCAGAGACCAGGTACTTTTCCAGATAAGGCCTGAGAGGTATTTGTTATAGGTCGATTTAAAATTGTATTATCAAATTTAACTTCAGAGACAGAGCCAGTCAAGTTCACCTTTTTCTGCGTTCCATACCCAACGACAACCGCCTCATCCATACCAGAAACACTTTCTTCCATTAGTATATCTATTTCAGTTCTGTCATTTACGGGCATTTCTTTTGTTGCATAACCTACATAAGAAAATACCAACGTTCCATTAGCTGGAACATCAATAGAATAGTTTCCATTGGCATTAGTTGACGTGCCGGTAGTTTTCCCCTTGACAGTAACGCTTACTCCTGCCAAAGTCTCGCCTCTTGAATTTTTTACTTTACCATTGATAACGTTTGCCAAAGAAATAAATGGTTCTTCTTTTAACGTATTTTGAACCACCTTTTCTTTTATTACTACCGTATGCTCAAAAATTTTATACGTTAAAGGTTGTCCGTTAAAACACAGATTTAATGCCTCAACCAAGGAAACCCCATCTACTTTTAAGGTTATCGAGGAAGCTTTCTCCATTACTTTGCTTTCATAAAGAAAAGTGTATCCGGTTTGATTACTGATCTTCTTAAGTACTTTTTCCAGACTAGTTTTGTTTTCATTAAGGCTGACCTTTTGGGCAACCCCTTTTGCACCAACCTGCAAACAAACAAAAATTGTAAGGCAGATTGTAAGTTTCATGATCAAAAAGATTTTTATTCGGTTAATCTTTACCCCGGGCGGTCTTTTGTAATAAGCAATAAATTGCATAGCTTTGATTTGATGTTGGTTAAACAATAATAATACTTAGCGGTTTTGTTAATTTGAATAGCCTGAACATTATTACCGGGCACTGACCTCCATCAGGGCCCGTTTTTATCTGTTATATTTTATTTTAAATCTTTACCTTGATATATTTCTCACATGGCAAACAATTATTAGTTTTCCCATATAATTATCTTTCTATTTTCTATTTTCATATTCACCCCAGTATATTGGAACATACCTATTAATGAGCTCAGATTAACATTCCGGTTAATTTTACCTGTCAATTTATGTGCAGACTGCGGGCCTCTGTACTCAATTTCCACATTATACCACCTTGATATCTGCCGCATAATATCGGCAATGGGTGTACTATTATATTCAAAATTGCCATTCTTCCAGGCCATCACCTCTTCTAAGTTTGCTTGGGAATTG
>JBDSBP010000557.1:0-9859 GCA_039921525.1 Chitinophagaceae bacterium
TCCCCGAATCCGGTGATACCTTCTCCCATCCCATTAATATGGAGGTATGAATGTACTGGTTCCTGCCCTCGCCGTAACGAATAATTTTGTGCCTGTTAAAATGAATATTATACGTTTATGAAACACGCTACTACAAGAACAATTATTCTATTCCTGTTTATTGTGACTACATTGTATTGCTATGGCGCACATGTCATGGATTATTTTGCCATTTACGAGCCCTGGAAACTGATTGATGCAAAAGACTGCCCCGGCTTTCACCAAATCCAGGGTGATCGTATTATTCGCCTGTTCGTGATCCCTGCAGCAGCTATGACTTTATTAAATATAGGAGCAATCCTGTTGCCCACGCCGTATGCTTCCCGCAAATGGCCGGAATTTCCATGCAAGTGTATGCATTCGACTGGCTATTCAGTTTCACTACGCAAATACCGATACAATTAAAACTGGATCATGGAAAGGACCTGGAACTGGTAAACGAACTGTTACAAACCAATTGGTGGAGTTTCACCGCCGACAGCCTGCAATTTCTGACAGTATGTTTGGTGCTGGCAAAACTATTGCAACGGCATCAACAGTCTTTTGAAATTTCATAGAAATTTTTGAGCACATATTTTCTTATGCCCAAAGCTTAATAACCTGGCAGTGAATCAACGGAGTTAATTATTAGTAGGCTTCGGTGAAAGGATACATCAAGTGGCTTTTCAAGTTCGGAGCCCGTACAATAAATAATATTCCCGCTAAGACATATATTGGAATATAAAAAAACGAGGTCGTTTATGAAATCAGCACTGGACCTTACTATTTTTCAAAACAAACGTTTTAGGAGAGAAGCGTGATGGGTTAAATATACCAACGTCTTTCTACAATTTATGTTTTTTTCTTTTCTATTGTTTTTTTAAACTTTGGTTGTAGAATTAATTCGAAAGTTGAATTTATCTCCGGGTGGGAACCGTTGTAACATAATTTATTCTATACTTTTGAAGCGACAACAATTATAAAAATACTTCCAGAAAAATATTATTGTTCTTCCTGGTTATTATAACCTTTCTTCAGTTATGTAGCCTCCCCTTTTTAAAAAATATTATTATTATTATGAAAAAGTTTCTATTAAGCCTTTTAGTATGTGTCACATTCGCTGGTCTTTTTTCTTGCCAAAAGCCAAACCCCACTGAAAACTCTCAGAAAAAAATTCAGGCTGCAGTTGACAAGATCCGCAAAAACTTGTCTGATTCTCTTGGCATTTCGTTTCCTTCGTTAAGCCTGATCATTCAAACACCAACAGATAAATTTTTTGTGACTTCAACAGGAGATGGGGCCCAGGTTGTTACTCCAGGTACCTACTACCGTTATGCCAGCAATACAAAGCCTTTTACTGCGACGGCAATTTTAAATATGTTTGAAGATGGATGGCTGGATTATAAAGCAAAAATCACAGATTTAATTCCCGGTAGTAAACTACCCTATGTACCTGCTGATCCGGGATGGGATATTCCCTATAAAAATGAGATAACGATCAAACAGCTCCTGCAACATGTCTCCGGTGTTATTGATGTGGATAATGACCCGGTACCTGGTTATGGTGGCTTGACTTACACGGATGCCATTCTTAAAAAAGACCCCGCGCACCAGTTTACAACCAGTGAAATGGTAAAAGTGGTGACGAAGATAAAAGAGTCATATGGCAAGCCAGGAGCAGTATATCATTATAGTAACACAGGATATTCTATACTGGCAGAAATCATCAAAAGGGTTTATACGCTAAAGGCTGGAAAGAATAAAACCTATGCTGATTATATGGAAGAGTATGTTAAAGGAAAGTACACCCGGGTACCCCTTCCTAAAATCTTTTTTCCAATCCTTGCAACTGACATAAGCATGCCCAATCCGCATCTTGTAAGCACAATCCTTGAAACAAGCGGACCTGTTAAATATGATGCGGTTAATTTAAGCGCACAGTTAGGGGAAGGTAACGGATACGGAACGATGGAAGAATTACACAAATTTCTTCGCACCTTATCGAAAGGTGAAAATGTATTAAAACCTGCTACCGTTAAATTAATGCAAACGGATGTTTCCACCGCTAATCCTGAGTATGGGCTGGGATCTTCACATACCCCAAATCTCGGTTACGGTCATAATGGGGCCAGGCTTGGGTCCTTAAATTTAATGTCATACGATCCTGGTCATGACGTTTCAGTACTGGTAATGATCCCCCTGTATGACTTAAGAAATGGGATAAATTCATTTGGGCAATGCCTGTTTGCATTGCAGGATGCTGGATATGCTGCAAGAGCGGTATTGGGTTTTCCAGGTAAACCTTAATGTAATTAACACTATCTTTCTGCTTATATTTTAAGAAGTATAGCAGGATCTGGGCAATAAGCGGCTTAATTGCTGCCAAATTTTAATGTGATGATGCGATTTATAGTGGCTGATGACCATTCAATAGTACGCATGGGTTTAAAACTCATGCTGGAGAGTGATTATCCGGACGTAACAATTGACGAAGCAGAAAACGGCAACGACATAGTGGAAAAAATAAAATTATTTCACTATGATCTGCTCATTTTAGATTTCCAAATGCCCAATACGGATACCTTCTTTATTATCAGTAACTTGTTAGCCAGGGATCAAAACCTTAAAATATTAATATATAGTATGGCCTCTGAAAAGATATACGCGGCCAAATTATTGAAAGCAGGTGTTAAGGGGTTCCTTTCTAAAGAAGCTCCAAGCACGGAGTTGCTGAAAGCTGTTGGTTTGGTGCTGCGTGGTGGGGTGTATCCAGTTGAACAGCGAACATTTAAGGATACCGACGGCATTAACACGTTAAGCAATCCCTTTAGCAGTTTAACAAATAAAGAGATGGACATTCTGGGATATTTGATCCAGGGCAAAACTACCAAAGAAATGAGTGTATTACTTAACCTTCAACTCTCTACTATTTCTACACATAAGTTCCGCATCTTCAAAAAGCTTAATGTAAATAATATGGTAGAACTAATTGCACTGAGCAAGGAGTATCCCCTGTTTTAAAAGTATGAATATTCCATTTTCAATACCTTTTAAGAATGTTCAATTTCAATATTCAATCAATTAAAAGCGGAGATGACCCTGAAAATCTCCTCTCCTATATTTCTATTGGTCATTTAACGAATTAATTCCTTGTTCTTTAAGTTTACCCAGGGCCTCTTTCATTGCCTTAATTTGTTCTGGTGAATGACCTTGCCAAATAGTAATTTCGCCAACAACCCTAAACGGTTGTTGCGAACGGTAAGACATTGTTGGGTTACCAGGGAATTTTCTGTCAGTTAAATCAGGGTCATCCTCAATTGGCCCTGTTGGTTCTACTAAATAAATTCTTTCCCGTCCTTCTCCAATGGCAAGTTCAGCACCCCAGGCAGCAGCATCCAAGGTTGCTGAGAAGAATATATATTTCGCGTTTTTTCTTTGTCCAAAGTTGGAGTCAAATCCGACTTTTACCAAATCCCCCAACGTTAGGTCGGCTTTTGTACCGTGGAAGAAAGTCTGACAAAAAGGGGCTGGACTTTCTCCATTCGATTGGAATGTGGCCTTGTTTTCTTTCATTGTCATAATTTTTGTTTGATTGTTTCCTGGTTTTGTAAAGTTGTCGGTTACGGTGATCGGTGATGTCTAAATTTTTAGTGAGAATCTATCCGATAGATGAGATTTTCGGAAAATCTAATCTCACGGTGAATTGCAAGCGTGCTAAACTGCCAAAACAATTTTTTGACAGGTTCTAAATTTTTCAACAGGAGACCTATTTTTACCATTACTTATTTTTTGGTTTTAAGTTTATTTTTCGTCTCGTTCATTATTTCAATTGCTTTTGAAAAGTAGGTTTCAATAATTTTTATTTCCTTGTTTGAAAATGAAGCGATAAGTTCTTCCGACTTGTTTCCAAATTCCGCAAAAAGAGGTTCTAATAGAGCCATAATATTTTTAATGTTTGGTTCAATGATAACCTTCCGTCTGTCGTCTTTAGCAAATTGTCTTTTCACTAATTTTTTCTTTTCAAATCTGTCAATTAAACCTGTAGTTGCCCCAGTTGTCAATCCTGTTAAATGTGAAAGCTCTCCTGCTGTCATTTGACCTTTTACAATTAAAAATCCCAAGTATTTATGGTCAGTTCCTGAAAGCCCCGCCTTTAGCGCAATTGCCTCGTGCATCTGGATAGAGTCGTACGCATACTGTTGGCTGAGTTTTCTTATCCGGCTTATTAATTCCTTTTCCATTTATATCTTGTTTGGTAATTGTCTTATCAGCAAAGATATTATTATTCTTTCCACGACTTTAAATAATTTTGGAAAAAACATTCAGAGTCGTAAAAATAATCCTTGATTGTAAATTGATGCTGCATATTATGAAGGCGTTACCTCAGGGATAAAACAACAGCCTTTTTTGACGGGGCATGTTACTATATGAAAGGAGCATCAAGGATTGCGAAAATTATAGTA
This sequence comes from Chitinophagaceae bacterium, assembly GCA_039921525.1. GTDB lineage: Bacteria > Bacteroidota > Bacteroidia > Chitinophagales > Chitinophagaceae > JADCRZ01. The sequence goes on from JBDSBP010000557.1 coordinate 4,482, forward strand.
TCATGGAAAATAAAAATTCGCCGGTGCTTCTCTCCAAATACAGTCAGCTCCGCCAAATAACGTTCGATATAAAAAGTTTTACTTACGAAACAGATTAAAAGACGCTCCATGGCGCTTAACGACAGCTTGCCGGTTATCGCTAACAACTGCGCTTATATGTTAGTGATAGGTTCACCACTAAACGTGTTGAATGGAGCGGTGGTCGCACTGCAAACCTAAAAACCGATGAAAACCTGCTTACTGTTGATTTCATGCCTGCGATAGGTAATTACATTGGAAAGTTTTTTTTTAAGAAAGCAGGGATCAGGTTATATTACTGTGGATTAAAGTAATTTAATTACGTTATCAGGCATGTAATGACTATCAGCATTCCGCATTTCAATTCGTATATCCCTAATCCTGATAGATGAAGGCTGATGATAAATAGTAGGAAGTAAATAACAGAATCGTCAATTTAACGTTGACATTAATTATTATAATTCAAAATGAATAACATGAAGGCACTAAAATATTTATTAATTTTTCTTTTTGGGATCAGCAACTTATTAGCTCAACCAGTTGAAACAGCAACCAGGGAAAACAATGTTGGAACAGATCCCGTTGAAATATTTCGTTATCCGCCTGAATCGGCAAAACCCGGTGTATTATGGATGTGGATGGGATCAAACTTAAGTAAAGAAGGAATAACGAAAGACCTTGAAGCGTTAAAAATAGAAGGCTTTAACCGGACTACTATGTTTAGCCTTGCCGATATTACTACTCCCTGGGCTGGTGTGATAAAAAAGAGCCCGACTCCTGAATTGATTTCCTGGACAGAACCATGGTGGAAATTAGTTCGTCATGCGGCCGAAGAATCGAAACGGCTGGGTATGGATTTCGGGATGTTTAACGGGCCTTCCTATGAATCGAGTGGTGGTATTTGGATAACTCCGGAATTTTCTATGCAGGAGATATGCTGGTCGCAAAATACAGTACCCGGCAACAGGCACATAAGCCTGAACTTACAACGTCCGCAGGTGAGTGTAAAAGGACATACGCCTTACCCGATTTTCAATGGTGCAACCGGGTTAGTAGAAATTCCCGAAGTGGCTGCACGCAAATCTTTTTATAAAGATATTGCAACTATTGCCATTCCTGCTAATGGCACCGTGCTTACAAATGATGTTATAAATATTACTGCTAACATGCAGCCTGATGGAAAACTTGAATGGGATGCACCTGAAGGCGACTGGATTATTTACAGATTCGGCCATACCACTACGGGCACTTATATTCAACCCGCACAATGGGAAGCCACCGGCCTGGAATGTGATAAGATGAGCCATGAAGCAGTAAGCTTTCATATGGATCATGTGATTGGCGAAATTCAAAAACATTTGGGCGAACTGGTGGGTACAGGAATTACTCATGTTCATTTTGATAGTTACGAAGCGGGTTACCCGACATGGACCGCTAAAATGAAAGAAGAGTTTCTAACACGTCGTGGCTATGACCTCACCCCGTTGCTTCCGATATTTGCCGGACATATTATTGGCAGTAAACAAGACTCTATTAAATTCAGAAAAGATTTTGAGGCTACTGTCAAGGACCTTTATCGTGATGTATATTTTACCACCATTTCAGAAAAATTAAAAGCAGCACACTTGACATTTTTATGCGAACCCTACGGCGGGCCCTGGCGCCAGGATGAGATAATGCCGTTAGTAAAAAATGTGATGACAGAATTCTGGACGCACAAAGGAACCTATTCACCTTATGAACTGGAACCCACCGTTGCTGCATTAAGAAAGTCCGGGCAAAACATAATAGAAGCGGAAGCCTTTACCGGCGACCCTTCCGATAGCAAATGGGATGAAACACCGGTATGGTTGAAACCTATTGGTGACGCGGCATTTTGTGATGGCGTTAACCGGATGGTATTACATCGTTTTGTACAACAGGCTTTTGATGACCGGTATAAACCCGGCGCAACCATGGGCCGATGGGGCACTCATTTTGACCGCACGCAAACATGGTGGCAACCAGGCAAAGCTTTGGTAACATACTGGCAGCGTTGCCAGGCCTTACTTCAATGGGGCACAATTGTTCTACCTGCTAAAAATGATTTTGTAGTACATGATACTTCTGTTAAAGCTATTAAATACATTCACCGCAACCTCCAAAAGTCAGATCTGTATTTCGTTGCCAATACAGCCCGTGTGCCAGCTTCTGCAAGCTGCTCCTTTAAAATCACCGGCATGCAGCCCGAATTGTGGGATCCTGTAACAGGGGCAATGCGAACCCTTCCTGAATTTGACGACAATCAAACGATCACTACAATTCCACTGCACTTCGATGCAGCACAAAGTTTTTTTATAGTATTCAGAAAAAAGGCAGGAGGTGAAAAACAAACGGCAACAAAAAACTTTCCGGCACAAAATGAAATAGCATCCATTAACGGACCGTGGAAGGTACAATTCGATCCGGTATGGGGCGGCCCTGCAAAGGCAGTAACCTTTGAAAAGCCTGAAGACTGGACAATGAATATGGAAAAAGGAATTAAATATTACAGTGGGACAGCAGTTTATAAAAATTCGTTTGATATGCCTGCTACACCTGCCGGTAAGAAATCCATTTATCTTGATTTAGGAATGGTGAATCACATTGCAAGGGTACTATTGAATGGTAAAGATTTAGGAATAATATGGACAGCACCCTGGCAGGCAAAACTTCCTGCTGGTTTATTAAAGAATAAAAACAACCAGTTAATCATAGAAGTAACGAATGTTTGGGCAAACCGGTTAATTGGCGATGAGCAGGAACCAGCCGATTGTGAATGGATACCCGGCTATATTTCAGGTGGCTACTCTCTAAAAGAATTTCCTGACTGGTTTCTCAATAAACAACCCCGTCCTTCAAAAGGAAGGTATTGTTTTACCACCTGGAATTATTTCACAAAAGATTCGCCGCTGATTTCTTCAGGTTTAATGGGCCCGGTAAGAATAGTAGTGGAAGAATAGTGTGGTGGGTTTCACATCCCGGCAACTATTGTCATGTTAACATGGAAAGGACGCCTTTGTTATTAGCCTTCAGCTATCAACTTTCTGAGGGAAGATAGTACCCGTTGCTTTTCTGCGGGCTGATATTCCAAAACCTTTGGATACGGTGTTTTATGGTAACCTGAATGACTTAAATTAATATCAACTTAAAACAACCGCCCTTAAAAATTTAACTACCATTAAAACTTGGGGAAGAAGTTTCCAAATAGCTGAAAGAAAAGTGTTATTTCGAAAGTGCGGGCGTTTTTTAATTAGTTTTAGCCTTGAGAAAATTGAATTAAATTATGATTAAGACTTTATTCGTATGTGCTATGTTGCTTGCTGTTGCTGTTTCATTTTCCCAGAAACCTGCATCCATCAGCAGCAATAAGCAACTAATCGATTCTATAGAGAAAATCATTCAGCAGGCCAACTTACGGGTTTGATGCTCGGCATCACAACAAAAGATTCGGTACTTTTTACAGGAGGTTTTGGTTGTGCCGATGTTGACATAAAACGTACCGTAGATGAGACTACATTATTTCGAATGGGCTCTGACACCAAAATGTTTGTATCGCTAGGTTTAATGAAATTAGGGAATGAGGAAAGTTTACACTGGACGGCGAATTGAAAAAAATAGCCCTAGACGTACCATTCAAAAATAAAGGGGCAGTTATATAAATTTAATATCTGTCGCGAAAAATACTGCTATTGGAATAATACAGGCTCGCGCTCTTGAATTGCCTTCACCAGACCAATCCGAATTCGTGGAAGCTGTCGAAACTGAACTTATTAATCTACATGAAGGAAATTTTGCGCGGTACATGATAAAGCCTTCGGAGTTTAGAAGTTGGCAAGTGGCGTAGAGCGAAGAGAAAAGCATATAATCAGTATTTTTATGATTATAATCATTTGTCCTGAAAAAATTACAGCGACATATATTGAAATGCTATGCTTACGGAGCAAACATATCAAAAGGATATAATTTCTAAATCAAACACTCAAGCCTGAATTCGTTCCTTTAGTACCCGCTTCCATACTAAGTTTCTTCCCCATGTCTTTAGAATAGCCTATAGTAACTGGGTGAAATATTCCTGGTATTTGCCAGTTTTCAATTCTTTACTAAAATGATCGCCCAGCTGATGGATGACCTTAATTCCTTCAACCGCTTCAGGTACATAGTTGTCTTTCATCATCAAAACAACGATCCTGTCTTCCGGCCGCAGCCAAACATCAAATTTGAAATTTTTATAATGAATTACCATCATGTTACTGCTGTACTGATCACCAGGGTGGATGTCTTCTTTTTTCAGATCCAATTCTTTCAATATGAAATCGACAAATAATTGTTGCATTTCATTTTTAACGGGTGTAAGTTGATACACTACGCCATCATCTTTGTAAGACCCTGACCAGGGAGGCAGTGCATCATATTTTTTTAGTTGCAAATGGTATTGTCCAGCATCAGTCTTTGACCATTCAAAATAAGTGCTGAACCATTCCCGGTTATCATAGTTCAAATCAACCGACCTCGTATCGGTACGATTATAAGGAACAACTTCAGCCGTCTCCGCAAAGGGATCATATGTTATCATCGCATACTGATACTTGTTATTATCATCATATTTCCCACCCATGAACGCCAAAGATTTTTTATCGGGCGAAAAACTTTGAGCACCACCGGTTTTTATAAAATGATAGCCGTCAATGTTATCGTCCAGCTTACGAAACCGGAGCAGCTTTAAATCGGGCACATGTAAAAACAATCGCTGATTAACCAGGAGATATTCCCCACCTTTTAAAGCCTGCACAGAGTCCGGTCTATTAGTCATGTACACATTCACAGGCGGACCAGGCTGCCCGTTAATGGCATCAAGAAATTGAAGACTCGCAAAGTCACTATCCTGTTCAGCAAGGGGCGTAACAACCAGTCTGCCTTTGTCTTCATTAATCATAAACAGTGACTGGCTTCCGGCGATCAGTGTAGGTGTTGGAGCATCCGCGAGTACGTATACCCGCCACAGATGTGAGTAACCTGTATTGCCCTGGAGCGGGGAAGAATATTTAACAATTTCATTCTTGTACCATACTGAATAGGCAACGGTTGTCTCGGTAACCCAGCGGAAATTGCCATTAATCCTTTTATGGGAATCGACTGTCATCTTTATCGTGAAGGCACCATGTTTGAGCACGGTAATTACGCTACTCTTCTTCTTAATAAAGAAAAGAAATGTACAGCAGATTGTTATCAAAACAGCAAGGAATAGTACTATTTTCATGTTGAAACCTTATTTAAATACGAGGCTAAGGTATTTGCAAACGATGGTTAAAGAGAGGAAATGTTGCTGAAGGGTAGTTTTG
>JBDSBP010000558.1:0-38718 GCA_039921525.1 Chitinophagaceae bacterium
ATTAGGATGGTTGATTTAAAGCAATTTATGTTTTTTTTCTGCATGGTTAATAAAATTATTTATTTCTCCCCTACTACAAAAAACCCGACTGACATGAACTTTAAAACAAAACACATTACAGCAATTCTGGCGGATGGATTGCGATCCGGCGTAGTCTCAATTTACCGGAGATCGTTTGATGGGTTGTTGTATTTGAAAACCTTAGGCAGGATACTTTTTATTAAATGCTGATTGATCCCTCGTTTTATTAAATTACGTTTACATTTAAATCTAAAAATGAAATGGATACACAACAGGAAGGTAAAGACTTCGGTAAACCTAAACTTATTTTATTAGACGTATACGAAACCCTTCTGGAAATGAAAGAAGTGGAAAAAAGAGTAAATGCCCTGATGGATAACAAAACAGGTTACATGCTGTGGTTTGAGTTATTTATGCAATATTGCTTCGTCGACAACTGTACAGTACAGTTCAATGATTTTTCCACAATCGCCAAAGCTACTATGCAGATGGCGGGGAGAACCCTCGGTAAATCCATCCCTGATGATGATATTAAATATATATTAGAACTTTTGAAACATCTTCCTGTACACGATGGCGTGCAGGAAGGGCTTTCCCGGTTAAATGATCTTGGATTTTTCATTGCCGCACTCACTAATTCCCCTGAAATGATCGTGAGACAAAGAATGGAACGTACGGGGTTAATTTCCTATTTTAGAATGGTACTCAGCGCAGAACACGTAAAAAAATACAAGCCATGTATTGAAGTTTATCAATGGGCCGCTAAAAAGCTCGAAGTGGAACCAAATGAAATCCTGCTCGTATCGGCACATGGATGGGATATTGCAGGGGCTGAAAATGCCGGTATGCAAACAGCTTATATGAAGCAATCCAAACAAATGCTTTATCCGCTCGCTCCGCAACCAACATTTATAATTAAGGACTTACCAGATCTTGCCCGGCAACTGACTGAATTAAAAAATTAGCAGGCCTGATGACGCTTTGGTTATCAGCTATCAGCTATCGGCTATCAGCTATCGGCTATCAGCTATCGGCTATCAGCAATCGGCTATCAGCTATCGGCTTTCAGCTATCGGCTATCAGCTAAGAATGCTTTATGCTCCAACTGAACCTGTGATGTCATTTGCGTACAAAATCTAAACCCTTTTTGATAAACTCACTTAAATGAAAACAAGGTTTGTTTCAAATCGTGAGCTGCTGATAGCTGATAGCTGATAGCCGATAGCCGATAGCCGATAGCTCATAGCAAATTGCGCATATCTCTACCAGGAAATTAGCATCAGAACTCGGCTTACTTTTTAGCAGAAGATTTTTTCCTGGTTCTTGTGGCTTTAGGTGTTGATGGAGCTTTTGGTTCGGGCTTTGTTAATATCTCTATATATTGTATGGCACTTTCATTAGTAGAATCAAGTTTTAGTATGTTTTGTAAATACAGTACTGCGGAATCTTTATCTTTTGCTACATTGGCATAGTAGCTGGCCAGGTATCCATGCGCCTGGATGAGGGTTGATTTGTAATCTTCCCTTTCACCTGATGCACGCGCAAATGAAATCAGTCTTTTGTATGGTTCCACAGCCGTACCTTTTTCCATGGTAGTATCCTGCGCTCCCGCTGCTCTCGCGCACCATAGATACCCAAAGATTTCAGTCGGGAATTTTGGAATGTACACGTTACAAAAAATACTGTCAGCAGTTTCAAAATCACCTGCCTTGTAATGTGCATATCCCCAATCATATATATCCCGGTTTGAAGGCTCTTTCGTAACATTATAAATTTTACCTAACCACTCGGCTTCATGTTTAAAGATTCCTTTTCCGGCAGCAAAGGTAGCTGCGTCAGTCATTATTTTTAATTTACCTGGCAATGAAGTATCCAGATCAACCGCTTTTTGATAGCTGGCCAGCGTTTCTTCTTCATTTCCAGGAAATTTGCTTAATAGTTTTCCACGGAATACATAATCCTGGGGCACAAAATCATTCATACTTTGTTTGGTAAAATATTGATCCAGGTAATTCTTAGCATTTACAGAATCTTTTAATGCATCATAACTGTAAGCAACGAGCTTATAATAACGCGGATCGGACTTTTCTCCGCGTAATTTGATTTTTGCCATGGCTGAATCAATAGCAGTTTGGTAATCCCTCGATGCATAAATCACACTGGTTCTATCATACTCGGTTGATGGGCTATTATCTGATACAGCCAGGTACTTGTTAAAATACTCCCTCGCTTTATTTATATCACGTTCAAACCAATAAAAGAAAAGCTCGTATAATGCAGGAGCGTAGTTTGAATCAATACTTATTGCGTCCTGGAAAGCAGGAAGGAAAAATTGCGGATTATTCTGACTGAGGTAAACTTTTCCAATTTTATATTTGGCTTCTGCCAACGAGGGATCCATTGAAAGGGCCTGGTTGAAAGCAGTTACTGCCGCTCCGCCATTTATAAGTTTTCGATAGGCTTCACCCAAAATCAGGTAAGTTTCCGGAGTTTTATAATCTCTTTTTTTTAGCTTCGGTACACTATTTAATTTTTCAATGGCATAATTAGCATCCCCTGGTGGAGCATCAACATTCGCCCTTGCAATTGCATGAATCACTTCAACATCCGTTTTTTTACTCAACTCGATAGCAGATTCAAAACGCTGACGCGCCACATCAGGTTTATTCTCCATTAACTCGATTTGCCCCATACCAGCCAGTACTAAAGGAGCGCTTGCATTTGTTGATAGTGTTTTTTGGTAAAGCGTCTTGGCGGCCATCGAGTCTTTGTCATGGATCAATGCCTGGCCCAGCCAATATACAGCCGTTAAATTACCTGGATTAGAAACCAGCGCTTTCTTAAATATATCCTTCGCGCTTTCATATCTTTGATAGTATAGATATTTTTTTCCCCGGTCGATATTTGTGGAAGAACTACTTGTGCCACCAGTGCTAGAAAGTCGTTGAGCACATCCACTAGCTACAATTATAATCAATAAAATGACTGCTTTTTCCCTCATGTAATATTATTTGTTGCGTGAATAATAAAAACCGTTGCGTTAAAAATAATTTCATCGGAGCCAAGATACTATTGCGCTAATATAATCAGGTTAAAATTGGATTAGATTTTTATTAGAATATTTTCTTTTGGAGTTAGTTCATTCCTGAATTCTGATTTAACTTAAAAAATTCTAATTACATTCTAATTTGCCGTTAACTAGCTTTTATTAAGAGTTAGATATTTTTGTAAAACAATGCCAATTATTATTTAATAATGATTCATCTAAATGAAGATTGAAAGTTTAACATCTTTCGAGAATTTGTTTCCAATTAACGGCCCTTGTGTATTCAGGGGCCTTTTTCTATGTTCAATAAATGCATTAAACCTGTGATAGTAAATAGATGAATTAGCCGGACCGTAATTCGCATTATGATTTTATAAAATACGGAAGTGTAAGTGAAAATATATTGCTCTATTACAGGAGTTAAAACGTATGATTTCAAAGTCGTCACCAAATATTAATTCTAGTCTTCACGACATTATTAATCTTTAAAAAGAGTTCAAAGACGTTTTAATATTGTTATTTTCCTTAATATTGTTTTTAAAGCCACCTGTAAATGTATGATAGTTTTCCCGAACTCTATGCATTGCCAAAAATCAAAGATCCGATTTATTTCAAATAAAGATTTAACCTCTGACGCGCCTGAAGATCATTGACTTTCCAATAAATTCATAGTGCCAGAATCCTCTCACTTTTACTTTGTTGATATTTTCTAAAGTTATACTTGCATTCCACGTTCTTCCGGTCTGCACGTCATATATCTTTCCATCCTGCCAGCACTTGCACTTAGCATTATACCTAAGCCCCCTGAGCACATCAATACCGATTATTTTTCGGAGCCGGAGATTTTTGTTAGGATTTTTTATATCCTTGCGCACGTTCATGGGCAGGCTTTTGTTATCTGAATCATCAAACCAGATAACCTTGCCTTTAAAAAAAGAAGAATCAGTATAAATCTTAACCATTACATTCCGTTGAGACGACATCCAGGTGCCTACAATGTCGTTTCGTGTTTGTGCATTCGACAATGGGGCGTGGAAAAACAGCATTAAAGATATCATCGCAATTTTAGAAGCTTCATTCATCATAGGGTGTTGATATCTTCTTCATATTACTCATAACTGGTGTAATATCGGTCAACTACTTTGAATAAAAAAGCGCTTAAACGGCAGATTTCAAAAATGAATTGGTAACTTTTCCTGTAAAAAAAATCGAGATAATATATGAATAGCTATTATAATGCAGCAGACCTCAGCAAATTCGGAAATGTAGCCGACTTTCAAAAAGCTATGGGTGAAAAATTTTTCGCCTATTATGGTGAAGTTTTTAAAGAAGGCGAATTGACGGCGCGGGAAAAATCGCTGATAGCCCTGGCGGTGGCACATGCTGTGCAGTGCCCATATTGCATAGATGCATACAGCAGCGACTCGTTTGAAAAAGGCTGGAGTGAAAGCCAGATGATGGAGGCGGTGCATGTAGCGTGTGCCATACGCGGTGGGGCATCCCTGGTGCATGGTGTACAAATGATGAATAAAGTGAAAGAAATAGCGATGTAACCTATGAGCAAATCATTGAAGGCGCAGGATAATCCGCTTGCGAACGTACAGAAACAGCTGTCAATTCTGAATAATTCGAATAATGGGGATTTTTCACTGGTGCCTTTTCAACAAAAGTTGAAGGAAAACGGGTTGTACCCCCTTCGTCCAACCGGCATTAGCATATTCCAGGTCAATATAGGCAAAATGTGCAACCAGGTATGCAGGCATTGCCATGTTGATGCAGGTCCGGACCGCAAGGAGATCATGACAAAGGCAACCATGCTGGAATGCCTTCTTGCCCTGGAAAATAATCCTGAACTAAAAACGGTTGATATTACCGGCGGAGCGCCGGAAATGAACCCCGACTTCAGATGGTTCATAGAACAAATCACCAACCTGGTAAGGCACGTGATCGTTCGATGTAACCTTACCATCATTGTTTCAAATAAAAAATATCACGACCTTCCCGGTTTTTACAAGTCGAATAATATTGAAGTGGTATCTTCTCTTCCTTTTTATACAAAAGACCGGACAAACCGGCAGCGTGGCGATGGTGTGTTTGAGAATAGCATTACCACACTTCAAATGCTTAATGCCGTTGGCTATGGGAAAACCGATACCGGCCTCGTTTTAAACCTTGTTTATAATCCCGCGGGCGCCTTCCTGCCCGCGTCGCAGCAATCTCTTGAAAGTGATTTTAAGTATGCTCTGAAGAAACAATATGACATTGAATTTAATAACCTGTTTGCTATTACTAACCTCCCTATAAGCAGGTTCCTGGATTATTTATTACAAAGCGGGAATTATCAAAAATATATGCAAAAGTTATTGGATACTTATAACAATGCTGCGGCCTCAAACGTGATGTGTCGTAATACCATTTCAGTCGGGTGGGACGGCCTTTTATATGATTGTGATTTTAACCAGATGCTCGAGATGAAAGTAGGTATCACATCAAATCATATTTCGCAATTCAACACCACAAAACTGAATAACAGAGACATTATTATTGGCCAACATTGCTATGGATGCACTGCTGGTGCGGGCTCCGGCTGCGGAGGCGCCTTAGCATAAATTTATTCCTGATGGAGCAGATTACCAAAGCAACCGATTTTTTAATTGAACAGAAAATTGACCAGCCCCATATAGGCATTGTTTTAGGAACGGGCCTGCACGAGTTAATTAACCAGGTAAAAATCGAACAAAATATTCCATACTCAAAAATTCCGGGCTTTCCTGTTGCAACAGTTGAATTTCACAAGGGCAACCTGGTATACGGCACAATAGGTGGCAAATACGTACTTATTATGCAGGGGCGTTTTCATGCTTACGAGGGTCATACAATGCAACAAATCGTTTTTCCTATACGTGTAATGAAGCTTCTGGGTATTAAAAAGTTACTTTTATCCAACGCCGCGGGAGGTATTAATCTTACTTACAAAAAGGGAGACCTGGTTATGATTGACGACCATATCAATCTTCAGTCTGGAAATCCTCTGACGGGGAAAAACTATGATCAGCTTGGGGAGCGTTTTCCCGATATGAGCAATCCTTATAATACCGAACTAAATAATTTGTTAGCTGGAAAAGCGACGGGACTGGGGATTGATCTCAAAAAAGGTGTTTATGCCGCTGTTAACGGTCCCAACCTGGAAACAAGAGCAGAATACCGTTACCTTAAAATAATTGGCGCCGACATGGTCGGAATGTCAACCGTACCCGAAGTAATTACCGCGAACCAGATGCGCCTGCCCTGTGCTGCAATTTCTGTGATTACAGATGAGTGTGATCCCGATACCCTAAAGCCGGTTAACATAGAGGAGATTATTGAAGTAGCTGGCAATGCAGATAAAAAACTGAGCGGACTTTTTTCTCAAACCATCAAGTCAATGTGAACCCGAATGACCTTAATAATTTTTGTCAAAAATCTTATTTATGGCAGGGTCAAAACCAGGCTTGCGGCAACAATTGGAAACGACAAGGCATTTGAAATTTACCAGCAGTTGATAACCTACACCTGTTCAATAGTTAAAAAACTGGCATGTGATAAAATAGTGTACTACTCAGATTATATTGATCAGGATGATGAATGGCAGGGAACCTGGAAGGCAATACAGCGAGGCGAGGGATTGGGAGAAAGAATGCTGCACGCATTCAAAGATGCATTTGACAATGGCGGTGGAAGAACAATAATTATCGGTACTGATTGTTTTGAAATCACCCATGAAATAATACAGCAGGCTTTTGAAAAATTAATTGGCTGCGATGTAGTGATCGGACCCGCATCGGATGGTGGGTATTATTTGCTGGGTATGAATAAACTCTATTCCCAGTTGTTTAAAGATATTGCCTGGAGCACCGGGTCAGTTTTCAAGACAACTCTTTCAATTTGCAGGTCGCACAATTTAAACTGTTTGTTACTGCCAGTGTTAAACGATATCGATGAAGAAAAGGATTTACTCCAAACAAAACAATAGCTTATCTTCTTACCCAAATGATGAACAGATGACATCTCTCCATTTGATTTTTGTATACAATGCAGACAACAGCCTGTTTGGTACAATTACTGACTTCGCGCATAAAATTCTTTCACCGGCATCGTACCAGTGGAAACTTTGTCCACTCACATATGGAAACTTCGTCATATAAACAAAATGAAACAAATTCAAAAAAAAACTGCTAAAACCTGGTTTATGTAAAGGGACCAATTTTTGAAATACTATACAACAACCGATAAATTGCCAGCAATATTTCAACAGAATGGAAACATTGTTTCCCCTTTTATTGCTAAAGAAGAAATAAATATGTGACAATCTCTTGAGGAGTTGATGCCGTTAATTTCTACCCGACTGTTAATATATGATAAGCGTAATAATTCCGACATATAACGAAGCGGACCATATTGCCAACACCATCAACCGCGTTCTCCTCACAAAGGATGAATATCCTGTTGAGATAATTGTAGTTGACGGCGGCAGTGAAGATGGAACCGTTTCAATTGCCAAAGAACTTGGTGTAATAACGGTGATCGCTGAACGCAAGGGGCGGGGCGCGCAAATGAACCAGGGCGCAACGATTGCCTCCGGTGAAACCCTTTATTTTCTTCATGCAGACAGCAGGCCTCCAACCGGGTTTGCAAGGTACATCACGAATGCATTGGGCAAAGGTGCATCCAGTGGTTGTTTCAGGCTTGCATTTGATTATAGCCACTGGTTCCTCCGGGCTAATTGCTGGTTTACCAGGTTTAACATAAATGCCGTTCGTTTTGGCGATCAGAGCCTTTTTGTAAAAAAAACTGTTTTCCTGGCATGCGGAAAATTTCGCGAAGACCTGGTGGTTATGGAAGACCAGGAGATCATTCATCGTATCAGGAAATTTGGAAATTTTGTAGTAATGAACGCTGCTGTTATAACATCTGCCAGGAAATACCACGAAAATGGCGTTTATAAAATGCAGGCAATATTTTTTAGAATCTGGCTTTTATATTATTTGGGATATTCGCAGGATTATATATTAAAACTGTATAGGTCTCAAATCCGGAAACATAAACTTTGATTGTATGAAACCAAACGATAAAAACGCCGGCCTTCCTGTTTCCGAGCGGCCGTTTAGAGTACTCATTATTGCGGGCTCGGAAAGAAGGCAATACAATTGTCCTGGCGTCGACGGCAAGTCGAGAACATTGATGTTAAAGATGGCTGGCATGCTACCTGAAGAATGGGAAATAGATTACGAAGATCTGGGTAACGTTTATGGCAGGTCGAAAATTCAAAGTTGCAATGCCTGTGTATCAACTTCGATGGCCCTCTGTGTATGGCCCTGCAATTGTTACGAAAAAGGTAGCTGGATCGAGAAGGATTTGATGTGGGAAATGGATCTCTACGCGCGTTTCGACATGGCTGATGCCTGGGCCATTATAGGACCTATCAACTGGTACGGCCCAAGCAGCAACCTTAAACTGATGTTTGACCGGATGGTTTGTATGAATGGCGGAAACCCCGACGAGAAACTCATAGATCATAAAGATCCGGAGAAAGCAGTGGCACTGGAACACAGTGAGTTGTGGAAGACAATCAGCCTTAACCATTTGGAAGGGCGTACTGCAGGTTTCTTTTGCTACGGCGATGAAGGAGGCGACGAACTCGATGCAGCAGGACGGCCCGGTATTCTGCAACATAAAGAATACTTTCCCGTTGAGCAGGAGCCGTTTGAGAATGAAAGGATGGCGTATGCGCCGCTGGTGTGGCAGTGCCGGTATGGAGGTGTTGAAGTGCCGGATCATCTTTGGGCGCATTGCACCAGCGGCAAAAACAGAAAATACAGTGATAACCAGGCGGAAGATATGATCGAAGACGAACAGTTTATGGCTGCCTTTAAAAACTGGGTGGAAAATTTTAGATCATTTGTTAGCACCAAAGGCAAAATTACTCCTGGTAAATTCAGGGCATACGATTATAAAAAGCCTACAAATTTATGGCAGGAAGCCAAAACGGGCATTCGATCATGGATGTTGCGGTTTGGAATAACCCCGGAAAACTCTTCAGTGGATATGCAGAAAAAACTTGGATTAAACAATGACATCACCTTAACACCTTCGAAAAGCGAGGGGGAGAAACTAAGGGAATAATGATTATTACACCAATCAATGTAACTATTAATGCATAACATATGGGAATGATAAAGCGGATATTTGATGTTAAAAGTGTACCGGCATTAACGGCCGTATTTGTACTCTTATTTCTTGCTGAAGGCAGGCGCCCCTTACGGAAACGTAAACAGCCACGCACCCGGCGGGTAGTGCTTAATACAATTGTTTCAATTCCGGCTTTCACGCTGTTGCGCCTGGTGTTGTTACCAGTAATAATTCGATTGGCGATAAAAAATAAACACCTGGAATTTGGTTTGAATTACAAATACAGCGCCCGCACGCTAGTCAAAGCTGCCGTTGCTTTTTTATTGCTTGACTATTCAAATTATGCATGGCATATAATGAATCACAAGATCCCGCTGCTATGGAGATTCCATCTTGTTCACCACACTGATGAAGACCTGGATGTAACAACTGCGTTCCGCTTTCATTTCGGTGAAATGATCGGCTCTGTTTTTTACCGCGGGGCATGTGTGTTCCTGTCAGGGGCCACCCCATTGACCGTTCTGTTATATGAAACTGCTTTCGAAGCCGCCACCCAGTTCCACCATAGCAACTGGAAACTGCCACTGAAAACCGAACGCTGTTTAAATAAATTTATCGTAACACCACGTATGCACGGTATTCACCATTCTGACATTCAAGAAGAAACAGACAGTAATTACTCGGTTATTTTTTCATTTTGGGATCGCCTTCACAATACGGTCAGATTGAATGTTGACCAGGAAACCATCAATATCGGCAGCCCATTCCACCAACATCATACCTTCTCCGTTGGAGAACTTTTGGGGTTACCATTTAGTACCAGCGCATCCAACAACAAAGGAAAAGAAAACCGGGATAAAGAAGCTTTGCCGGGGGATAAGAACGAAATGGTGGAGTAGTATTCCCGGTAAAAAGATGGCTTGTAATGAAGGCTAGTGTTATGTCAACTCTAAAATGACGCTTTGGCAATCAGCCTTCCCCTATCAGCTATCAGGAGGAAACTAATTCTGGCATTGTTTTCCTGATAGCTGACTGCTGATAGCTGATAGCCAAAATAACCGACAGTTTATGTTTGACATGACACTAGAACAGTGTAGACTGATTGCCGTTGAGTATGCTTACTTTTGGCAACTCCATTAAAAAAAATATATTTCATGGCCGATTATGATAAGCTGTGTGAACTGTGTATGAAGGGAAGTAAAATTTCAATGTCTGTAATAGATACGTTTTTATTGGAATATGCGGCAAAACGTAATAGTGTGGATTTGGAATTTGAGTCGAGGATTTCTCGTTTCAGGGATGCGGAAAACGGCATGCCTTCCGAGTGGCATGAAATGGTGAAAACGCAATACATTGCAAACCGGATTTTTAAACAGGATGGCCTGATACATAAATATCTGAATCATGCGGCCATTAAAGATATCAATGCCGAACAACGAAATTACCTGGAGCTCATGGCTGCTAATCCATGGAAATTTAGTTTCAGTGAAATTACAGCAAATCCTGCTGATGATTTTTATGACATGGGTGATATCTTTACCGAAGAAACCTATCTTTTGTTTTCGCCATATGTTGACCAAGTTTTATCTGAGCGATCTGTATTGACGTGGTTTAACCTTATTGGCTTCAATGGCTCCTGTTGGCAAACTTTTGGTCCGTTGACTGGTTTTCAAAGTTTCTGTGCTGATGACATTTTCTTTTATGCAACAGAATTGAATCGGTCTATTGAGTCAGAAGATGATTTGATTGAAGATGTGGAGAGCATTCCAATTCCCTATATGATGCTGATGACCGGATCAACTTTCCCGCTGGTCCGCCATGAAGAGCATGAAGTAGTGCAGGTGATTGGTTAAAGTTACACTGCAAGGTTTGATATGCAGGAATTGAAAAATGATTTCAAGATTGAATACGCGGAAGGCGTATTCAAATTAAGTTATGATGTTTGGAGCGACACGCCATATTTTGCGGAAGCTTATTATGTGGAAGACAACAAAACCATGTTATTATCTTCCCTTACAGACCTGGGTTACCTTGCCATGGTAAAGCTCTTGAACCAGCTGTGAATTTCCGCACTTCGCAAATGCAGAACGTAAGTAATCCTTTCATTAATAGTAATCTTTCTCAATATATCGTTTTGATTTTATATATAAATTAAAATAATCTTTTAAATTAATCCAGAGCGTAAGGCATTCTTTAAGCCAATAGCTGATACCAGATACCTGATTGCAATTGCTCAAATCATACCTAACTTAATACGAGGATATTGACATTAACTTCCTTACTTTTGATACAAATCTTACAGCTATCCAAAAAATATTACGCTCTGAAATTGTTCTGCTTCATCTACTACTGTTGGTAGTTATTTCTTCATGCAATAACGAATCTGCGCCACCAAAAGTTAATACCGCTGAAGCCACGGGAGAGACATGGGTAAAAGCAGATGGCAAAGACAGTCTTTTGCTGCTTACAGACCGGCCCCCTAACCTGGAAACCCCGTTGAAATATTTTCTCCTTGACTATACACCTAACAGCGCTTTTTTTGTGCGCTGGCATCTTGCCGGCTTGCCTGCCGCCGTTAACCCGGATACTTTTCGTTTACGGGTAGGGGGCAACGTTACTAAAGAACTTGCGCTATCCCTCAACGACCTGAAAACTAAATTTACACCCATTACTATTTCGGCCTTATGCCAGTGTTCCGGCAATTCCAGGAGCTTTTTTGATCCACGAGTGCCGGGTGGCCAATGGAAAAATGGATCTATGGGCAATGCGCGGTGGACGGGTGTAAAGCTGAAAGATATATTGGCGATGGCTGGCGCTAAGAAAGATTCAAAAGAAGTGAGTTTTAATGGCCTTGATGTGCCTCCTATAGATGCGACTCCCGACTTTGAAAAATCATTGCAGTTTGACCATGCCGGGGATGGTGAAGTTATGATTGCCTACGAAATGAATGGAGAGCCACTGCCTTTATTAAATGGTTACCCGCTGAAGCTGGTGGTTCCGGGTTGGTACGCTACGTATTGGGTGGGCACGTTAAGTAATATACAGGTACATCTGGAACCTTTTGAAGGGTTTTGGATGAAGAAGGCCTACCTTGTTCCTAAGGATGTGCCAAATGGTAATGAAAGTCCCGACTCACTCCCTACTGTTTTAGAACCCATTAGCAGAATGAATGTACGCTCGATATTCGTAGCACCCGAGCCTAATGAAGTAATTGCCGCCGGACGGCCAACTGATATACAGGGTGTTGCTTTTGATGGCGGTTATGGGATAACTAAAGTTGAGTTATCGGCAGACGGTGGCAAAACCTGGCAGCCTGCAAAGCTGGGTGATGACCTGGGTAAATACTCATGGCGCCACTGGCACTATGATTTTACGCCTTCGCAAAAAGGGCTTCATACACTGCAGGTGAAAGCAACAAATGCAAACGGAGAAATTCAACCCATGCACCAGTGGAATCGTAGCGGGTATATGCGGAACGAAATTGAAAAATTACCATTAAAAGCAGAGTAAGCATGAGAAATGCCGGGCTAAAATTTGTTGTACTATTTTCTTTGTACGTATGTACTATCCTTGCCTGTGGCGAAGCTGAAAGTCCTCCCCACCCCACCATTGCTTCCGAGGCGGCAGACCTCAACAACGTCGTGACAAAACTGCCTGAAGCACCAGGTTATGCCGCCTTTGAAAGAAATTGCCAAAGCTGCCACTCGGCCCGTTACGTTCAAATGCAGCCTAACTTTCCTGAGAAAACCTGGCTGACTCTCGTAACAAAAATGCAAAAAACTTTTGGCGCGCCCGTGCCTGATTCTTCTATTAAAGAAATAGTTCAGTACCTGGTAGCCATAAAAGGGAAAAGCTGAGAATGCTTGATTAAGAACGCCTGGATAATCCTTTCAACACCTTGCTAAGGAGTGATGTGATTATAGAAAAAAGCTATACCTTTTAAGTATTAAAATTTGCTCGTCTGTAAAATCACATGTGTGCAAGTTAGAAAAATAGATTTTCTCAATGCGTTCCTTCGATGTTGAATCCAGTTCAAATAATGTAAAAAATGTTCAGTCTGGTTTAGAATTGTGGTTGAGCCCGGAGGGTTTATTTGGTGCTCAAAAAGCAGCTCATAAATATAAATTGCACCGGTCTGTGCTGAAGTCAAAAAGTAGTATCTGTAACCTTTATCCAACAACTCTTTGTACCAACGTGTAAAAATAATTTTAATAAAAACGACTTCAAACAATACCTTAATAAAGAGTTGTAAGCCATCAACTAAGTCTCTCTCTACCTTTATCAAGAGCAGCTCCTCTTCTGAAATATTCATCAGCTGAAAGCCTGCCACTTCCTTTTATAAAAAAAAGAATAAGTAAACCAAGCGCAACAATAGAAAGTATTAACTCAAATCCGCTGCGTTCAATGTTCTTCATATTTACAAAAACAACAGCCACAATAGTGATAGGTATTTGAACAGCAGATGATGCTCTTGTAAAAAGGCCAACAGTTATAAAAACGCCGCATAATAAAGTGAGTATAGTAACTACTAACGCAACAACTCTTGAATTATCAGAAAATACCCCCATGCCGGTCTGTTGTATCGTCGATTCTAATGAAGCGATATTCTGAATAAAAGTAATTCCTTTCCACGTTAGGATGATGCCCAATAAAATTCTTAAAACGGTAAGCCAAGTTGGTTGACTGGGCACCTGTTTTTCGGGGATATCAGTGTCGACCATGGGTGAATAAATAATGAAGGTGATTGAATAATTGGTTCAATTATAAATGTTTTTAAAGTTAAAATAATATTTTGTAGTTGCAAATTATTTTATTTGTTTCTATCTATTTTCGCAATAAAAACACCCACTACCTGGTTCGATATACTAAAGCCGCACAAGCATTAACTGCAATGGCCACACTTAATGTCCTATTGTCTCTTCTCGGCTGGCACCTTGCGTTTTCGCGGTAGAAGCCTGTGCTTTAGTACAGCCATCGTATTGACGGGTAACAGCTACAGCAAGTGCAATCGATTCTCGGGTTTTGCATTAGGATATTTGTTGTATCGCCCCCGTTGCCAGGCCATTATGATTCTTAAAAATTGCATGGTTTATTTTTTCAATTACAGCAAATAACTTATTTCCAGTTGGCGCCCTTATTACTGATAGCGCCTTCAAAATACGCATACAAGTATGCAATAAAATGAAAACAATTTCACGGCTGAACACGCATGAATGTATAGTATTGTATCAATAACAGAACAAAATTCTTTTCATAAGACCGGTTTTTATTAATTGTAAATTGGATGTAATCTAATTTAACAATAGTACTACTTTGACAAGTCAAACCGGTTTTTTGTTATCGGTTGTAGGTAGTCGGCATATTCAAATTTACATTACCAGAGCGGTATTATCTGCGTAAAAAGCTTCAGAAAAAGTATAAAGCCCTTTAATCTACTCTATAGAACGACTTGCGAATAGATAATTTTTCAGTTACGGACAATTAACCGTTCCCTTTCGAACATTCTTTAACTCTGTGAAATATATTTGTTACACAGAGATGTAACAGAACTGGATATAATTATAGCTTGCTCAAATTCCGCCTGGTTGAAATCATCATCATAATCCGTATTTATCAATAACCGACGGTCATCGGGAGCACAACACGAGTAGACATTGACGTTACTAATTTTGTTTAGCATCTTTGTGTTCGGAAAAACTATTTTGAGGGCGTCATACCGACTTTTACAGGAGTGGGTATTTCGGGCATTGTATTTATGGGTTATCAATTCCACCTGTGTTCCCCATTCTCTAACCAAAAACGCGAGAGCGGCTAAAAATGTATCTTACCTTCCAAAGCAAATGTTTTTGACTAAATTAGTCTGTAATCAACCTGACAAATGACTGGAACAATACAAAAATTCATACGTAAAAATTACAATAGGCTCGTAACCAGCATCGCTTTTATGCCCGCTATTATCGCGATATCATTTCTTCTCTTTTCCTGGTTGATGATTGAGCTTGATTTTTCTACAATTGGTAAAAACATAAAAACCAATCATGGATGGATAAGGCTGAAAGATGCAAGCACCGCACGCTCAATCCTGTCTGCTATCGTTTCGGGCATTATTTCTCTTACCGTTTTTAGTTTTTCTATGGTGATGATCCTGCTAAACCAGGCAGCATCCCAGATGAGCAACCGCATGCTCGAGGGGATGATTGGTAATCGATTCCAGCAATTTGTTCTTGGTTTTTATATTGGCACGATTGTATATGCCCTGTTCTTGCTGAGTACAATCCGGGATATCGATTCGGGTATTTATGTGCCGGCACTTAGCATCTATTTGTTATTGATCCTGACTGTAGCTGATATATTCCTCTTCATTTATTTCCTGCATTATGTAACGCAATCAGTAAAATTCGAAACGATTATCAATCGCATACATAAGCAAACGATCAGGTCGCTTGATCGCAAACGAGAAGCAGTAAAGCGTGTTGCACCCGCGCCAGGTGCTGGGAATACATATTTAATTACCATGACTTCGTCTGATTATTTCCAGGATTTTGATGAAAAAGGGTTGTTAACCTGTGCGGTTCAGCATGATGGGCTTGTTAAATTTTTGCATCCCACCGGTACTTTTTTATTGAAAGGCGCACCGCTAATGATTTTTTACTGTACCCGAAAAGTGACGGATGACACATTGCGGACTTTATTATTAAAAGTTGATTTTTATTCAGGACAGCCTATTGATAAAAATCCTGTTTATGGATATCACCAGTTGGCCGAAGTTGCCATCAAAGCTTTAAGTCCCGGCATCAATGATCCTGAGACGGCAGTGTTAAGCCTGCACGCCTTAACCGATCTTTTCTATTACCTGTTAAAAAATTCCCTGAAATCCGACTATTTCGATGATAGAGGTCATATAAGGATTCAGACCACTAACTGGAGTTTTGAAAAGCTATTTGAAGAGTGCTATTATCCTATTTGGGATTATGGCAAGAAGGACAGGTATATCCAACAGGCTTTGCTCTCTATGACCAGTCAGCTTCAACAAAGTGATACGAATAAATCACAGGCTGCGACGTTCGCAAATTTTAGCAGCATGGTTAAAAAGGAAGTGGATAAATTGGCGAATGGACAGTAGTGTCATGTCAATCATAAACTGTCGGTTATGTTCGCCTTCAGCTATCAGGAAAATAATGCGAGAAATAATTTATTCCTGATTGCTGATAGCCAAAGCATCATTTTAAAGTTGACATAACAGCAGTGTGTATCCAGGCAAAATAAATAACAACGAATCCAATTATTTCTTCAAGTGAACTCGACAGATACCAAAAAATAAAAATAATTTAGTTTATGAAACTGGTATATTTCTGAAAACAGTGATGTCAACAATAACACGGCACCTGATGCAAGGGAAATAAAGAAGCTTGAGAATGATTTGGTCTTAAACATTTTGTAATAGTTAATGTGCTTTTTCCAGAAGTAATTTTTCAGTATTAGAAGCAGTTTGTTTTTCATGTTTTTATTTTAGGGAACAACCACATGTCCTTTCAGTTATCTTTGCTTGCGACGCTTCGTTCAACTATAGTTTTTCAATGGGCTCCAGCGACACATAGCAGTGGTCAAATCATTTGTAAATATATAAAGTAGCACGCCTTAATACTTTTTTCATAAAAACAGAAAAATATAACGCTTTCATTTCCAGGTGAAGCCTTTTAATAAATTTCATATTTATTATTTGTATCACTGATTTTAAATAATTGTTTGAATAAAATAGATCATTTTAACCAATCCCACCTTTGAACCCAGTCCGTTAAAAATTCTTCCTTGTGTTTTGAAATTGTTTTCGCGCCTTGTTGATCTCGCAAAAAAAGATTGGCATCAGCACGATCACCATACCAATTATTTCCAAGTTTATAATCATCCTTACCGGCTTTCCCCGGCCAGGGAACGATGCTTACATAGCTGCCTGACTGACCATTTAATTGAGGGATACTGCTGGTAATGGTGTAAGTACCAGTTTCTGGTTTTTTTGACGAATAACGAACAGCATACTCTCCGTGGCCAAGATAATAGCCTGGCCATTTTTGCCCAACAGCCTCGAAATTAAAACAGGAGCAATGCTGGGGAATATTCTTTTTTATCCCGCGATGATCACTTCAATTTTGTTATCACGAAATACCTGTTTTTGTTTTTCTTCTATTCCCCGATCGGTAATTAAATAATCGATTAGTGACAATGCCCCGAGACTTGCAAAGGCCGATTTATCAATTTTGGAGGAATCGGCTACGAGGTAAGTAATTTCTGCAGCATCGATCATGGCTATTTTAACGACAAGGTCACTGATACTGGGATAGGTAAGACCGGATTTTAAAGAAATACCGGCAGTTGCCAAAAATAATTTTTGTACATGCAAGCCTTTAAAAAAATCGGCGGCTCGTTCGCCTGTTAAGGACAACGAACGTAGGTGGTTTAAATTCTCCTCCTGTCACAATTACTTCAATGCCAGTTTCAGCACCCAACATTAATGCAATGTTAAGCGCATTTGTAATTACTGTCAGGTTTTTTAGTCCTTTCAATTTTTTCGCAATTTCGGTAGTCGTAGAACCTGAATCAAGAAATGATGGTGTCGCCACTTTCGATAAACTCAAGACATTTTATAGCAATTAATTCCTTTTTATCGATATTCTCCTGATGAGCTAAAAAAAATTTCTGCACATGGTCCTTAATATTTTTTAAGTAGGCACCACCACTTTCATGTATAATCTGGCCTTCTTTTTCTAACTTTTTGAGATCCTGCCGAATGGTTACCTCTGTGACCTTAAAAATCTTAGCCAGGTTTACTACTTTCGCAGCACCATCCTCTTTAATAAGATCAAGTATTTTTCCCTTTCGTTATGTTGCAATCATTGCTGCTCTAGCTTTTGCCAGCAAGATACTTAGATTAACGACAATGATTCAGTTATGATTAAAAGTAAGTGAATATACCTAATATCGAAGCTAACACAAACTAATCGAGAATTCATTCAACTAACCTATGCTGGTGATGGCTCTCGGAATTGCTTTTGCGGAAGTATAATGAGAGAAGAATGTTGCACCCCTCCGCATATGTTAGAATTGAAGCAGGTAGATTAGGAAAGCCTTGTACCGCTCGGCCTACAGAAATGGAAATTAATGTTTAATGTTTTTCTGAGTGTGTTTGGTCCAGGGAAGCCTAAACACCTTATGGACAAGTTTGCCGGTGGCGTAATTAATGCATGCACTATCATAATGTTTTATAACATAGATTTTTCATGGTTAATTCATCTTCGATCAGCACAATATCAATGCCACGCCTACAATCCATGCTAACAATAAAAAGAAATCAGGAATGATTAACAATCAACCATCCCTGATTTTATTGTCTAGTTTGTTATACTTAAAATAAAATCTCCACTAATGGACAAAATTCTATCTCGTCTCTATGCCTATTACAACGCGTTTCTTGGCGCTATTCCGCGCATAGGATTAGCATTGTTGTTATTGATACTAGGTTGTATTCTTGCTAACTGGTTGGCAAACGTAATCGGGAAAAAATTGAAAAGGAAATCGCATGATCCATTAATGAGCGGATTTTTGATGAAATCGATTAAGCTGGTACTTTTTGTAGCGATATTTTTACTATCACTGAATGTAGCCGGACTTAATAATATTGCCGGTGCCATTGTTGCAACCGCCGGTGCCTCGGCACTGGTAATAGGTTTCGCTTTTAAAGATATTGCCGAAAATTTTCTTGCAGGGATTATCCTGGCATTCAACAGACCCTTCCAGGTGGATGATACAGTTCAGATAGAAAATGTTTTTGGAAAAGTAAAAACAATGGAATTCAGGTACACAAAAATTATGACATTCGATGGAAGAAATGTTTATATCCCCAACTCCGATGTACTTACAAAACCTGTTTTCAATTATACCGAAGATGGCTTTTTTCGGTTAGATTTTGTAGTTGGAATAGCATATGAAAACGACATAGATAAGGCAAAAGAAATAATCTACAATTGTTTTAAGGATGACCCTGATATCATTAACGATGAAAACCATGTTAGCTTTGTAACGGAGGATGAACTTGCTGCAAGCACCGTTAATTTAAAAATATATTTCTGGGTCACTACCGAAGATTTCAAACGGCGTTCTTTAATAATCAGGGGTACGCTTATAAAAAAAGTGAAGACAAGTCTTGAAGAAAAGGGATGCAACCTTCCGGCAGATATCAGGGAAATTAAATTCTATGATGCATCAAAAGACATTAAAGTGATTGTAAATCAACAGAAGTAAACTGGATTTTTCTCCCGGGTTCAATCGGCCGATAAGGCAGCATTTTTATTTTACTTCAGGGCCGGTTATGTGCGCTATTTTACCAAAATCACATATAAAACATCATGATTTATCCATTACATTTCCATAGCCATTTTCTTGATTTAATTGACCTCGATAAACGTTAACCTCTCCAAATAATATTATTCCAAATGTTTCGCTTAAATCGCTTTTTTAAGGGAGCTTACATAAACCTGTGAGAAGGGGATTATTTTAATTATAATTAAAAGGGCTGTATTCTATAGATGTATATAAGTAATAAGAATTATAAAATCAAATTCAAAATAAAATTGACCGACACTCAGTCATCTAAGTATAAAAAAAACTAAACTTCCCGATTAAATTCCCTGTAAAGGGATGTCTTTACACCTATATCTTAATTAAAGAGAATTGAAAACCTTTATTTTTATTCACTTTGTTCTGCTGTGTGTTTCAAATAAAGTTCCTGCACCAAAATCATTACAATAAGCATTAATGGTGTAGCTAATACCAATCCCCATCCACCAGTCAAAGGGCTTATTAAAAGTTGTGCGGATATGATGAGTGCAGGCGGAATACTTATTAATTTTTGCTGAACCATTGGAGTAATAAAATTACTTTCTATCACCTGTATTACTATATACAAACACGCAACAATTAATGCGGTTGTGGGCCCTTGCATAAACGCAATAAGCACGGCAGGTATCATTGCTATCAAAGGACCAAAGTTGGGAATGAAATTAAGTAAACCTGCAAGGAGTGCTAATACAAGCCATAAAGGCGTTCCAACTATTAACAATCCCACAGCGGTTAGTACAAACACAACAAACATGGCGAAAAACTTCCCTTTCAACCACTTCTTTAAATTAACTCCCAGTTTGTTCACGATGTCTTCTCCTTTCTTCTGTCCCTTTTTTGGTATTAAATGCACTATTCCCTTCTTATAAACAACAGGTGACACCGTAAAAAATATACCAAGGAAAAGGATCACATAAATATCCCCAAATACACCAAATGTAGTTTTAAAAACAGTACTTGCTAGCTCTTTTACTTTTTTAACTGTCGCAGGGGAATTTGCTCTCTCCACCAGTTTTTTCCCAATTGGATTTTGGCTCATTTGCGATTTTGCATTTTCAATAGTTTTCGGTAAAGTGTCACTTAGCTCCGTGATTTGCGCTTGCATTTTAGCACCCATCAACCATATTAACCCCGCTGTTAATAATACAATTCCAATCACTGCAGTAGCTAAGCACACGCCCTGCTTCCATTTTGTTTTCCGGCATATTAAATCGCTTAATCCCAGGAAAAATATAGCTATTAAAGCGCCTGCTAGTACAAGCAGGAAGACAGAAAATGTTTCCTTAAACAATAAAATGAGAATAACGATTAAAGCATAAATCCCGCCTTTCATCCATACCTTTTCCTGGTAACTTGATCTATCACTGTGATTTTCATCCATATATTATTTTTTACCTGGTTGTTTTGATAAATTGCTTTCATTATTTTTCAATTCTCTTTCAAGAAAATAATTCAGTGCTGTACGTAAAGACGCTATTGCCGCCAACTTTCCAATCTCATCCCAGGTAGGTGCAATAGCAGTAGCAAGGATATCTGCCCCCAGCAACAGTTCTAAGGCAACTGTCAGGCCACTACCAAACTGTATCCTGATAGTTTGGTTCGTTATGCCATCATTGGGTTTAAAAATATGAAAGAAATATTTATATAAAAACTTCAATAAAGAAATAGCAACTACCAACGCTGCGATTACTTCAAGAGCGCTGCTTAAATATTTGGTGATTATTTCTGCTAATTCTTTCATGGAAAAATTTTATACCAAAAGATTTTTTCGGTTTTTATAAAGGTCGGGAAATGTTTTAGGTTTAAGCTCAGAAAAAGAGAGTCGGCCGTTTAATTTTTTCAACCACGTTACCAATAATGCCATAGCATTAAATATAGTTTCACTTAATGAAGTTATATCCCATACCTTTAATACCACAGAAATTGCGGTGCCTTATTTTGCAGAATAACGAAATACCCATATGATTATGATGCACTCGCTGTTAAATAGTTGTTTACATTCCAGTTATTATGATGAATATTCTGACCTCTGCAAAAGGTTACCTACAATCAATCTGGTTATATCATAAGTAAGTTCCTGTTCATCGTTGTAAAGTTTCTGGCAATTAGGGCGGGCAGTCCCGTACAGGTTGGCATCTGGTATAGATTTAGCTGATCGAGCTACAACACGTTTATTCAAAAGGAGCGATGGAAAAAACCTTCCAGCTCAAACTTGAAAGCGGAAGCAATTAATTTTGTTATTTTTAAAAATTAAATTATGAATGAATCTATCAAATTAAACAGAGTCGCCGGTCCCAATAAAAAAATTCTGATAACTATTGGGATTGCTGTAATCTTACTTGCAGCACTCTGGATATGGAAATCAGTTGCGGTGAATGAGGTTAAGAAAGATGCAGAAAAAAACAGGCAAACTTTGAAAGAACAGGCTACAGCTCAAATTGTACAATCCCATATTCAGCACTTAAAAATATTGGCAAAAGCCTACGTATGGGCAGCCAGAGGGGACATGATGCAGGGCAATAATAAGCAGTTAAATCTATATGCTAACGACATGATTACAGAGAAAAGTTTTCAGCAGATCTCCGTAGCCAATGACAAGGGGATTATCATATCATCCACTAATAAGAAAAATGAAAGCCAATTATTTTCGACTATTGCAAATGCATCTTATTTAAATGATGACACCACACATGTGGATAATTCGGGCGACAGCATGTTGATTGTAACAAGTCCTATTATGGGATTCAATAGCCGCCTGGGAACCCTGTTTATTAAATATGAAATACCAACACCTGTTTATAAGCAGTAAGGAAGCATCTAATACGGCATAAAAACGACCAGAGGGTTTATCCATAGACTCCTGGAATGAGTTTTAAATTAATGTAACGGAAACAGTCTAAACAACAAAAGACCGGGGAAGATTGTCACCAATCTTCCCCGGTCTTCATCTAATATCAATTGTTAAATAAATAAGTTGTTTAATGCAGGTAGCCCGACGATGTAAAATATAATTAATACATTATAGTTTATACGTTAATTAAACCACCGAATTTTCGTAGCGGAATAAATTTACTTGCTCTGATATATTGATCCCGGACGTTGTTTATAGATTCTTTTGGTTATGACAGATATTAGTTTTCGTCGCGAATGTTGTCGAGCCTATCATTTCCGTCATCACCCTTTAAAATTACCGCCGCAGTTTTTTCTTCTCTATTGTGTTGATATGTTATACTAACGGTGTCACCCGGGCGAAGAGACGAAATCTTTTCCAGCATTTCATTGCCGCCGGAAATTTTCCTGGAATTGATCCCCGTTATAAAATCTCCTTTCTGTATTCCGGCATCGGCAGCAGCGCTTCCTGCCGTTACGTCCATTACAAAAACTCCCTCCCCTTCTTTGACATTGTTATCCATGCGTTGTTTTTCGTTCATTTGATCGGAGCCAAACATGATGCCCAGGTATGCCCTTTTACTACGGCCGTACTTGATAATATCTCCGGCTACCTTTTTTACAAGATTCGAAGGTATTGCATAAGAGTACCCTGCATAAGAGCCCGTTGGTGAAGCTATGGCGCTGTTGATTCCAATTACATCACCATCTGTGTTAACAAGCGCTCCCCCGCTGTTGCCCGGGTTCACGGCGGCGTCCGTTTGAATGAATGATTCGATCGGCGAATGGCTGTTTTGACCGTTTATACCGATGTTTCTGAACCTCGCACTTACGATCCCTGAAGTAACGGTCGTTTCAAGGTTCAACGGGAATCCCACTGCCAAAACCCATTCTCCCAGGTGAACATCATCAGAATTTGCAAAGCTGAGATATGGCAGGTTTTCCGCCTCAATCTTTATAACAGCGAGGTCTGTGCTGGGATCAGTACCCACTACAACCGCTTTGTAATCTTTTTTATTATTTAACGTAACCAATACTTCAGACGCCCTTTCCACAACGTGGTTGTTTGTAACGATATAACCGTCAGCACTAACAGAAACGCCGGAACCTGAAGCCATCTGCCCTTGCGCACTACCCGCGCCACCCTGTTGGTAATCGTTAAAGAATTCATCGCCCGAATTATTATTTGCCATGTCGCCCCCAATTACGACCTTGATATGCACTACGGCAGCTGCTGCTTTGCTTGCGGCCTTTTCAAAATCAACCATGGGGGAAGCCTGCGGATTTCCCTTAAAGGCGGCATTTTTAAAGATTGCTGAAGCTGGCTGAGCCGGGTTAATCGCCGTATTACTGAGGTGACTTCTGTAACCCCATATACTGCCAGCCGTAACAAGTATTACCAGGAGAGGAAGGAAGAGAGCTTTCTGATTAAACATACTATTTTTTTTTGTTGAACAAAACTGAAAGGTACTTCTGTGGACAATCTGATTAATTTTCAAAATATTCTGTTAATCGTTTGCAAATGGCAAAAGTTTAAACTCTTATCTGCTCTTTTTTGTTTTCGTTATAGATAATGAAGACTGGTTAATGTTTTCATTAATAAGTAAACGTGGTAAATGTGCTTATGGCAAAATGTTTAATAATCAAAACTTCTTAAAGGAAACTCATTGAGTTAGACACTATAGCGAGAATTAATTGCTTACGAGAAGACCCATTTCCTGCTTGAAACTATCTTAACCGCTCATCACAAGAATTCGGATGAAGTCTTAACACAATGCAAGAAAGTGGTTAATAACAGCAGTTCGGGACTCTGCTAAACGTTTTTTTCGGCAGATTCTTTCACCTTAAATGCTTCTACAGCCGCTGGACTTCCGAACATAAAAAACAGTTTCCTCCTAATACCATCAGCCCGACGAACGTCACTGATAATATTGTAGAACTCGTGAAAATTTAGATAAAAAGGGTTTGAAGAAAGCTTGATTTTACTAGTGATCCCGAATGTGGGTGAAAAGTCTTCTTTAACATAAGTGCCAAACAACCTATCCCAGAAAGTGAATAAGACACCAAAATTTTTATCGATATATTTTTCATCTGACCCGTGGTGAACACGATGATTGGAGGGAGTAATGATAGCCCATTCGATTAAGGCTGGAAGTTTTTTGATATACTCGGTGTGCTGCCAGAATTGAAATAACACCATTATCTGGTTAACAATAAAGAATATAATTGGATGAAATCCCAACAAAACTATCGGGATGAAAAAGATGATCTTGAAATGTTGAACCCAACTCAACCTGAAAGAAACTGTAAGATTGTAGTGTTCGGCCGTATGGTGAACGACATGGGTGGCCCAAAAGAACCTGTTATTATGAGACACGCGATGAGCCCAGTAACTACAAAAATCATACACTAAGATACACGGTATAATTGTCCACCAGTTAAGACTCATGCGCCATGGAACAAAATTATAAATATATATAGCCCCAAGAATCAAAAGCGCTTTCGCCAATAAATTTAGTGCAACATTTCCCAGCCCGACAATTAAAGATCCAAAGGCCTCTGTAGCGTTGTAACGCCTTTTATGCGTAGCCCAGGAATGAATCATTTCCATCAAAGTAAAGAAGGCCATGACGGGGATAGCATACACTATCAAGTCCGCCGACTTATTGCTGATGTATGATATAGCCTCGTATGGAATGGGATCTGCCCCGAAAATAGATCTTGCCCCTATAAAGTTGAAATCGTCCATAGCTTTAAGTTAATTTATATTTACGCTAGCAGTGCATTTAACATCCACACCCGAAGACACAATCTTTTGAGATAATGGTATACACCTGAAAGTTAAGAACACCTCTTTTTAGTACTTGAAGTAAAATTTAAAATACTGTTGAACACAACTTTTCTTTCAATAAAAATCTCTTAAAAACATAGGGTCTGAGGCTGTCTGAACTTCTGAATAATTAATGGATCTTGAATTAACGGAAGCGATGGCGTTTCCTAAAATTAGATCAATTAGTTCTTAAAAGTACTTGTCCATTTGTATATTGAATACTAGCGTTATGGCTAAGTATACTTAATTTTTATTTGATATCATCCAGCCTCATCCTACACCTCGTCGAATAAAATATATTAATGGCTGGTTTAAAACAATTTTATCAAAACATGTAGAAATAAAACTGTAAGAAAAGAATTACTTTAATTGGACCAGATATATTCGCAAAATCTAAAGCATTATATCAAAATCGGGACCAACAAAAGTTCACTGCTAATAACCCTTATAATTATTAGAATTGCCCTATTAAGTTCACGGTATGAGAATGTCATTACACGTAAATCAGCAATAAAACACCTTTGATGCCTGCGGCATTATCTTACTTTTTAAAGTTTGTATACGGTTCGCGGAATGTATTTTTATCATTTATAAAGCAAGACAAAAATCCGCGAAGACATAGGGTTTAAGAATAAAACTGTCGGCCGTGTTCCTTTTAAAATTAAAAATTACTTCATGGCAATTCTTCGTGTAGGCCTAATTCTAATTGCATTCTAATTTTGGTAATGCAATGGCTGTTGCAATTATGGCCGCCAGCGGCTTAACTGAATTTTCTAACCACTTTCTAATGCTGTAAGCCCTCATAATGGCTAACTTTACTGGTAAGTAATATTATATTCTGAACAAATTATGAGTATGGGGAGAAGGCTCATCATCGTTTCATATCTATTACCTGTTACCGTTGATACTCATAACGGTATAGTGCAGTTGCCTGAACACTTTTTAACATCTTTTGTAAACAGCCGGGTTGAAAAAACAACCAACGAAGAGTTCAGTGATGTTTTATGGATGGGCCTACCCGTTTGCGATATAAGAACATGGAATACCGCAATCAATTTAACCCGTAAAACAACCATTACCTATTTACCTATTTTTATTCCAGGCACAGAACATAAGAGCCGCCAGGTGCCAGGGTTTTCACCTCAATCTATGGGGTCACCTTATGCTATTGAAGCTGCCGGCAATTTTGGCGAGGATGAATATAAAGGCTATCTGAAAACAAACAGGCTATTTGCCAATACCATAAGAAAGTATTTGAGGCTCACCGACATTATCTGGATCTATGATTATGAATTGCTGCTGCTGCCTGCATTGATACGAACTGAAATGCCCGACAGTCATATCGCGCTTTTATTATCCAACTCATTAGATGTGGTGGACTTCGCAGACAGGTTAGCAGACGAAAATTTAAAAGGGTTATTGAAGGGCATGCTGGGTGCTGACCTGGTGGGGTTTACCTATCACGATGCGGCTGCAAATTTTTTCAAAAGCATTTTAAAAAAATTCGGCATTCCAAATGATGGAAGCGTCATCCAGTATGTTAACAGGTTGGTAATGGTAAAATGTTTTCATGCAGATCAGCAAAAGGCAGGTAGTTTTATGAAAGACTTAATACAGGTAAAAAAGATGCAGCAGACATTTCATATCAAATTTTTAGATGAATATTCCAGGATAGCACTTTTAGATGCCTACCGCAACTCCCGCAAACGTTTGATTTTGCTAGACTATGATGGTACACTCGTATCATTCTATCCCGATCCGGAACTGGCGATTCCCGGAGCAAATCTTCTTCATCTCCTCAGCGATCTGGGTACAAAATCCGGAAATGACGTATATGTTATCAGCGGCAGAAGCAGCACTTGGCTACAGACGTATTTCGGGGTGTTACCTCTTAACCTTATCGCCGAACATGGGGCAAGATATAAATGGAAAAATGAAGAATGGACAACCACACTAAATACCAGTAACGACTGGAAAGAGGAGGTGTGGGATATTATGAATGAATACGTAAGGATTTGCCCGAATAGTTTAATTGAAGAAAAAGACTTTTCAATTGTTTGGCACTATCGTAAAGCCACAAACGATGCTGGCGGATTAAATGCGAATGCGTTAATTGTTGAACTGGACGATTTCATTCAGGGTAAGGATCTGGAAGTGCTTCCGGGAAATAAAATAGTCGAAGTAAGGCAGCAGGGAATTAACAAGGGATCTTTTTTAAAGAAGGTAATTGACAGGGCCGACTATGACTTCACATTTGCTGTCGGTGATGACAGAACCGACGAGGATATGTTCCAAGCTCTTATCAACAGGCAAAATACCTTTACGGTAAAAGTGGGGCCTGAAGCGTCCTATGCGAAATACAACCTTCACACTCCCCGGATGGTGATATCCCTTCTGGAAGCACTTAATCATTTGGGTTAGTGTTATGTTTTGAAGCTATAGTTGTCGGCTGTCGGCTATCGGCTATCGGCTATCGGCTATCGGCTATCAGCTAAAAGAACGCCGTAAGCTCTAATTAATTTGACAGAATATTTAATTGCTGTAAAAATCCAGGCAAAGTCTGGATAAATTAAGATTAATGAAAGGAATGTATACGCTTGCATTAGGATAAAAGCCAAAGGCTGACAGCTGATAGCCGAATGCTGATAGCCGAATGCTTGACATATCACTACCTACCTTGGAATCGTCGACATGGTTCTGATGAGGTTGGCTGCCCAGAAATAAATATTATGGCCTACTATTACCTCCCGCATATGTCTCATCCTGTGGCGCTGGTCTTCCTCTGGCATCTCAAGACAATATTTGATAGCGTCAGCGGTTTGCTCGATATCGTATGGGTTAACAATTGTGGCCCCATTAAGCTCCTGCGATGCGCCTGCAAACCTGCTGAGGATAAGTGTTCCGTTATCCTGGTTTCGCGATGCTATAAATTCTTTGGCAACAAGGTTCATGCCGTCGTGCAATGAATTTACCATGCAAACATGCGCACACTGGTAGTAGGGAATAATTTCTTCGTGGTCATGGTGCCTTTTTAGCAGCAGGATGGGTTTCCAGTTTTTTGATTTAAACTTCCAGTTGATGCGGTCGGCAACGATTTCCACTTCATTTACCAGGTCAGAATAACTTTTCAGAAGTGTTCGGCTTGGCGCCCCAATCTGTACAAATGTAAACCGCCCTTCGTACTCCGGATATTTCTCAAGAAACCGTTCAATAGCGAAGAATTTTTCTATAATCCCCTTTGTGTAATCGATACGATCCACGCCTATTCCCATAAATTCAGCGCTGATGCCTTGCTCTTTCAATAATTCTACGGCAGTTGTATTTGGCAGTTGCTTATTATCAAAATCTTTTAATGTAAATGCGATACTTATCGGAAATGGCTTTACAAGAGTAGTATGATCCCCTATTCTAACGGAAAAATTCTCCCATGCTATCCTGGACTCCAGGGCGTTACTGACCGTTTCTAAAAAATTGTTACAATGATACTGCGTATGAAAGCCTATCAGGTCTGCACCCAACATCCCATCGAGGATTTCCTTTTGCCACGGGCAGATACCAAAGGATTCCGCATTGGGCCAGGGGATATGCCAGAAAATTGCAACCCGCGCATCGGGCCTCGCTTTTTTTATCAGTTGAGGCAATAATGTGAAATGATAATCCTGCACCAGTATAAAGGGCTCCGTTTCATCTTTGATCTCTTCTATAACGGCACGGGCATATATCTCATTAACTTTTTTATAGTCATCCCAGTCTTCTTTTCGGAATATGGGCCTCGTGTGAGCTATATGACAGAGGGGCCATAATCCCTCATTGGAAAATCCGTAATAAAAATGGTTTTCTTCCTCTTTAGTTAGCCAGATCCTCCTCAATGTATATTTCGGGTCCTCGGGTGGAACCTTCACTTTGTCATGTGCGTCCACGGTTTCTTTATCCGCATCACCCGAACCGGAAGCCACCCACAGTCCGCCACAGGCGTTGAGAATGGGTTCCATGGCAGTTATCAATCCACTGGCCGGCTTGATCAGTTTAGTTTCTTTGCCCGCGTGTATATGCATATAGGGCTCCCTGTTAGATACTACGACCATCATCTTATTACCTACAATTTTTTTCACTTCTTCCTTCAACCGCTCCGGTGTCCATATGGCTTCAGAAGTGGTGCGCAATCGTGCTTCTTCCGAGGCCATCGCTTTTGCCTCATGCATGGCATGGGCTATTTGTGTTATTTCCTGGTAGAGAGGGCTGAGAAAACTCGATGGAGTCGGCGATTTTATTTCGGAAACATTTCCGGCACGTGCTGCTTTCACCCAAAGCAGGATACGGTTGATGGGGGTAAATATGCTCCAGCGTATGATCAATACTGTTATTAATGAAACCACCATTGCCT
The DNA here is from genome assembly GCA_039921525.1 of Chitinophagaceae bacterium. Classification (GTDB taxonomy): domain Bacteria; phylum Bacteroidota; class Bacteroidia; order Chitinophagales; family Chitinophagaceae; genus JADCRZ01. The sequence continues at coordinate 29,731 of JBDSBP010000558.1, forward strand.
GGATAAACCATCGCATAAAATTCCGGAGCCAGATTGCCTGGATAAGGTTTTGGATGTAACTGGCATCGGTATAAAAAACGATTGCGCTGTTTGCAGGGAAAAGTTTTATATACTCATAAACATTTTTCCCGTTTACCCGGATGATATTGCCCATTGACGAATCTGCGGATATTGCCTGAGCGATGTAATCGAGTGAACTCGGGATGAAATCGCGCACTGAACTGTCAACGGCGATGATACTGTCGGGCGTGTAGTAGATGGCTATACCCAGGAGGCGGTGCTGTTCTATGGTACGGTTCGTAATTTTTTTGAGATTGATACTGTCGCCTTTTGAAAGGTCTTTCAGGTAGCTTTTATAAAAATCTTCAGACACCCTGATTGTTTTGGCTTCCAGTTCACCAGCCAGGCGCTCTTTTTCTGACGAACTTTGAGAAATGGTAAAAGCCAGGGAAACCAGGCCAACTGCCAGTACCAGGGAGAATATGAGTGCAAAATTAAATTTCATTATTAGTATTTTGTGGGCCGCATATGATAAAGATTTTCCAGACAAACAAGGCTCCCCATATTTCCGTAACGGTTCTTCAACTGTGTTTTTAACGAATACTGTTTGATGAATGGCTCACAAACCGGGTTGATGAAACTTCCAGCGTTGCCCGCTGCCAGGCAAATGTAAGCTTTGTTGTTTTAAGCAAGATTATAACCGAATTAAAATTTAACCTGCCGTCTGCGTGGTAACATTCTAACAGAATTCTAATGTGCCGCATCGGCTTTTTATCATAAATTGAGAATAAATTTTATTCAAGGATTGACAGGGAAAGCTCCCTGTAACATTACTCTACCAATGCAAAAACAGGACTTACAAATAGAAGTTCCCATGATATTGAGCAGCCTTGATAATATTCAAGCTGCCGTCTCGCCCCATCACCTGTATGGAAAGGTTATGGAGAAGATTCGCGCGAAACAGGAAACGGTATGGGACAGGATAGCATTTCATATCGCCAGGCCAATAGTAGCTACAGCAATTATTTTATTAATAATAGTCATAAATGCAGCCATACTTCTTGAAAGAAAATCTCCTGACACGCTCTTGCATAATCAGTCATCGCTGTCAATATACCTTGAAGAGTCCACTCTCGCTTCCCGGTTTTATGAATATGAGCTGCAAGACGAACCGCAATAAATAGCACGGATGTAAAGAATTGTAGGGCTCATCAGCACTGGATGCCGATCTATTTCCCATTTTTAATATCAGTCTCTGACTACCCTTTTGCACATACCCAATATTTTTTATAATGCAGCCAACTGTTTAATAGGCATGATGCCGACAGCATTGTATTATCTTGCGGACATAATCTACTCATACAATAAACAAAACAGAATATGGATGTTGAAAACGCGTTCAGGCTTATAAGCGAAAAGACGGAGCAATGGATGCATGATTTAATCAGGCTGCTCCCCAATATTTTCCTGGCTAGTATTGTTTTGGTGACGGGCTTATTTATTGCAAGATGGATTCGGAAAATAGCGGCCAAAGTAATAAATAAGTTCTCCCATAATAACACTCTCACCGGGTTGTTTACTTCCATCACCTACATTTTTTTTATAGGTATTACATTGTTTACAGTTTTAAGCATTCTCAAGCTTGACAAGGCAGTAACTTCCATACTGGCAGGTGCCGGAATTATTGGCCTTGCCATCGCACTAGCCTTCCAGGATATTGCCGCTAATTTTATTTCAGGCATATTTATTTCTATCAGGAGGCCGATGGAACTTGGCGATGTTGTGAAGATAAAAGACTATATGGGTAAAGTGGAAGAGATTAATCTAAGAGATACGGTGATCCGTACTTTCCAGGGTCAGATGGTGATCATACCAAACAAGGACGTATTTCAGAACCCCATAGAAAACTATTCATTATTAGGTAAAAGAAGAACGGATATTATTATTGGCGTATCTTATGGGGATGATCTTGAAAAAGTGAAAGGTGTGACACTGGTAGCAGTAAAGGGAATCAGCGGGCTCTCAGATGACGATGATGCCTCTATGTATTTTACGGAATTTGGCGACAGTTCTATTAATTTCACCATAAGGCTATGGATTAATTCTCCCGAGCAGTCATCCTATTGGCAAGTAACCAGTGACGCTATTATGAGAATAAAAAAAGCCTATGATGAAAATGATATCGTGATCCCATTTCCTATCAGGACACTGGATTTTGGAATCAAGGGAGGTACGCCGCTCGAAAAAATGGCCATAAATGTTTCCGGCAAGTAATCATTGTTCGTTCACTTCTTTTGTTTTCTGCGAAAAGCTCATACCTCATAGCTCATACCCCAAGATGGAGAAGCCCCAAAGGTACGGAGACACAGGCGCCAGGCCTTGAAATTTTTTAAAACCTTACGAGTAACCCGATCCCTACTAAAGATTTAAATTGAAGCCTGGGCGAATTACGCCCGGGTCCAAACACTTTTACGTCATCATCATAAATAAGATCAACGTTCCATGTTGCCGACAAAATTTTTGAAAGCTTTATGGTTACCAGGTTGGTGATATACAGATCTATGTTCTTTGGACGAAACTTATAGTTAGAAAATAAATCTGCCCTGCCTGAATAACCGACGATTTTATTAAAATCAGTGGAATAATTGATGGAGGCATATGCGCCCAGAGCGCTTTTACCCTTTCTACCCGTGTCAACTCCATAAGCCCCTTTTGCAGAGAGCGAAACGTCCTTCACTATCGTCCATCTCGACGTTAAAGGTGAAATAAAGACCGACAATCGGGGGATTTCCCTGTAATCAAAACCGATACCGACGAGAACATAAGCAGGAGCTAAAAAATTTGAAGACAATGAAGACCTGGTTTTGCCGTCCGCATCAATATCGAATGTATATCCTCTAAAAAACTGCGACCTGAAATTAAAAAGACCTGTCAGGCTGAGCTTCTCCTTCAGCCTGTAACCATATTTCGACAACACATCAACCCTGTCGTCGTTTTTCCTGGATCCAAGCGTTGTCGTATTTATATAACCCAGGTTTATTTCCATAACATTGTCCCAACGGTGTTTACCCTTATTATAAAAGGCATGAGCATTGATGTAACCATTGGCAGATAATGAAAAATCATCTCCTCCTGCAGACCAGTTACTTAGTGAGCCAGTAGAAAGATTGAAACTGCACAAAGCTCCAACTTTCCACAAATGAGAACTCGTATCCTTTAAATCTTTTGCAATCTTTTTAGAGGTGTATTCTTTTAAACTTTGAAGCACCGGGTCTTGAGCCTGTGACACAGTGAAAAAAAATAATAAGTATAGTAAATAGGTTGTTCTCATAGTATTAAATGAAAAAAATCTCGTTTAAATGTAAGCGAGTAAACTAAGCTTTTATGTAGGATCCCTTACGGTGAAGGAATGGCAGCTAAAATTTGATTGTTGTACTTATTCTTTTTGCAAGGAGTTTAACCTGCATGGATTAATAAAAGGTCCGTTAAATTAAAATAGTGCTGCTTACCATCGAAAATAGAATATTTTTTTTAGAAATAAAAGGCATCGTGCGCGGTTTCGTGATTTCTAATATGGTTCTAATTTTACACTAAGCATTTATTGGAACACTTTATTAAAATTATATCCTTTTGTAATGCATGCTTCGGAAGACTGCTGATATTCAATACTAACATGCATCGCCATTATTTATTCTAATCACTTTCTAATTTAAAAACCGATTATCATGTTTTACTTTTACCGAGCAAATAATAGTAGGAATTGTATAAGTGAGAAGAGCCCTTCGCCGGGCTTTTCTTATTTTTACCCTTTATTGGCTGATATTTGGTTTCATGTTGCGCTTTCTTTATACCCGTTCAAAAAGTATCTATGGAAGAAAGAAAAATTTTAATTGTCGAAGACGAAAAAAAAATTGCCGACACCCTCAAACAAGGACTGGAGGAACACGGTTTCTATGTTGAAGTTGCCTATGACGGCCTGATCGGGTACAAGAGAACCCAGTCATTTCGATTCAATCTCGTTGTCCTCGATCTTAATCTTCCTGGTTTAAATGGCTATGAGTTTTGTAAATTTTTAAGAGCTGACAACACGAATATCCCGGTTATCATGCTTACCGCCCTAAGTAACCTGAATGACAAAATTGAAGGATATGAAGCAGGAGCAGACGATTACATTCTTAAGCCATTTGAATTTAAGGAACTCCTTATGAAAATACGGGTACTTCTGAAACGAACCATGAACCAGAATATCCCCGTAGGCAATACATTAAAAGCCGCCGATCTTGAAATGAACCTGGACAGCAAAGAGGTAAAACGTGGAGAAACCGCCATCAGCCTGACTGCAAAGGAATTTCAGCTTCTCGAATACCTGCTGCGTAATAAAAACAGGGTGGTTTCAAGGGCATCCATTGCCGTTAATGTATGGGATATTGATTTCGATACCAACACAAATGTTATCGACGTTTACATCAACTATGTTCGTAATAAGGTTGATAAGCCTTTTGAACAAAAATTAATTCAAACCCATGTAGGGATGGGTTATGTTTTGAGGGAAAATTAAACCTGCGGCTGCTAAAATTTTTTACTTCTCCAATAACCCCCTTTGTGCGCAAAACAAAGTTGCCCATTAACATTGCACAGCCAATAAGAGACATAATATCTTATTTTATTTAGTTATTTTCCAATAGGCAGTGCTTCCTGGCTTTCTTTCATCCGTAGCTCTTACGGCAAGTGTATCGCCATTAGTTAAATTGCCAAAAATTTCAACTCCTCTATCTGTTGACATACCCTGGCGTACATCTACCCACTCCGTTTTACCCTTCTTTATCCTGATTACAAACTTTCTTTCCTGGGTAGTAACAATAGCACCTGGTGTTACTATAAAAGAGTTGCATGCACGTTGGAGGTTTAATTTTACATAGGCAAAAGAACCTGCTTTTAACTCGCTGTTTCTATTGTCAACAATATATTCCCATAGTTCCGTTCTGGTAACTGGGTCAATCGCACCGCTTTTTCTTACAAGTGGAGCGGTAAACAATTTTTCAGGATACGCATCCACTCTGAAAGTAACTTGCTTACCGGGGGTATTGGAAGCAATATATAATTCCGGTATAGCTATCCGCAACCTTAGTTTATGGTTATTCTGAACCGTTAAAATCATTTGATTTGTTCCTACCAGCGAACCCCTATCCACGTTACGTGTGATAACAGTTCCATCAAAAGGGGCCTGGAGCATCAGATAACCTGCAATTTGTTTATAGGATTGTGCAAGTTTCCCTGCCGCCCCATACGAAGCACTATCAGCATATAATTGGTTACGGCTTCGTTCCAGATCAACCGGCGCAACAATGCCGGCTGTCTTAGCTTGTGATGCTTTTTGTAAACGCTGAAAAATATCTATGCTGCTGTTATATTTTGCTTTTGCAGCGAGGAGTGATAATTCATACTCCGCATATTTCATTTGCAGTTCCGGCGCTTCAATAAGTGCCAGTGTTTGACCCTTGTGCACCTTGTCACCTATATCTACTTTTATTTCTTTTATATAGCCCGGAACCCGGGCAAATAATTCCGCCCGCTCAAAAGACAACAGTTCGGCATTAAGCTCTGTATTTTTTGTTACACTGGTATCATATAATACAAACACAGGTACTGTATCCATTGCATTGACAACAGGTATAACAGTTGTTTTTGATTGATCATTATTTTGACAGGCAGCCAGAAAAAGTATCAACGTTGCCAGTGAAATTAGCTGCTTCATATAAAAAAATTGGTTTTCATCGTTCATTAAAGTTTTTGCTTTTTTCATCATCAGGATCCATGGATGCTGATATGTATTTTCTTCGGCCAATCCCCCAATGGTAAACATGTGGCAGGAATAATAAAACAGTGATAGTAGAAAAAATCAACCCTCCGATGACAGCTATTCCCAATGGAGCTGTCTGCTCACCACCATCACCAAAGCCAATGGCCATTGGTATCATACCGGCAATCATGGCAAGACTGGTCATTAAAATCGGTCGCAGCCGGCTTTCAGCAGCTTTTACATGGGGCGTGACAATATCACCTGATTTTCTCCATTGCTCCGCATTAGTAATAAATAAAACCGCATTGGCAATCGATACACCAATTGCCATGATGCTACCCATGTAAGACTGGATATTCATTGTGCTGCCGGTAAGCAATAACAACAATAACGATCCTGCAACTACTGCCGGAACTACCGATAACATAATGGCAGCAATACGGAATGATTGAAAAAACACAGTCATCAATAAAAAAATAACCACTATAGCAATTAGCAATCCAAATTGCAGGCTGTTCAAGGTTTCTTTTAGGAGTTCGGGTTGACCACGTAATAAAAGTTTTGATCCTTTGGGAATGGAAGTTTTGGTAATAAGGTCATTCACTTTTTTAAAAGCATTGCCCATATCCTCTCCCTGTACATTGGCGGTAATGGTAATATAACGCTGCTGGTTCAGCCTGTCGTATTCGCCCGGTATACTAACACGTTTCCAAGAAGCAACCTCACTCAACAAACGGTTCGTTCCATTCGAGGATGCTACAGGAATTATTTCCAGTTGTGATGTACTGTTCATTTTGTATTCAGGATATTGAACCTGCACAATGTAGGCAGTACCGGTTGCTTTATCCAGCCAATATGCCGGTGAAGTAAACCTGCTGGATGAAGTAGCTGCAACTGAAGAACGGGCTATTTGATCGGGTGAAATACCTAATTGACCGGCTTTAATCCTGTCTACGTCAATTTTAATTGCCGGATAATCTAGTGGGGTAGCAATTTGGAGGTCACGCAGTGATGATAAAGCGGCTAGCTGTTTAACCAATTGCGAAGCCGTTTTTTTCCCATCGTCTAAATTGCGGTTCACAACTGCAATCTCAATGGGATTGGTAGAACCCAGGTTTAAAACCTGCTCTGCCAGGTCGCCCGGTTCAAAAGAAATTGTTGCATTCGGTATTGCTTTCTTTACCGCAGCCCTGAGTTGTTCTTTAAAATTATCAATACCGATCGCTCCCGGTTTTAGTTTTATTTTAGTCACAGATTCCTGAGGCCCGCTCGTCCATAAATGAATCAGGTTTACCGGGAAGCTGGAAGGTTGAGTTCCTATAAATGCTGAAGTGATGGCTACATTTTCTTTACCGGCTATATCATTTACAAGCGATAATAATTTTAGGGTAGCATCTTCTGTCCGTTCGAGCCTGGTTCCTACTGGTAAACGCAACCTGACCTGTGACTGCCCTGTATCTGCTTTAGGAAACAATTCTGTGCCAATCAAAGAAAATAATAAAACCACCAAACCGGTTGATATAGCTATGAATAATACAGTAAGCAGGCCGCTGCCGGATTTCATACGTTCTGTATAATGAACATATCTATTTTTAAATCGATTAAAAGAAGTATTGGCGGATGGTTTTTCTTTGTCACTTAAATGATGTTTCATCAACCAGTTGCCTGCTACCGGAACAAAAGTTTGCGATAAAAGAAAGGAAGCGATCATGGCAAATCCCACGGCAAGCGATAGTGGCAGGAACATTGATTTTGGAACGCCACCCATAAACAATGACGGAACAAATACAGCAAGTATACTTAACAGTATCAATAATTTTGGAGTAGCAATTTCTTTACTGGCATCTGCAATGGCCTTTGCCCTGGACTTTCCCATCTCCATATGCCGGTGAATGTTCTCAATGGTGACTGTTGCTTCATCAACCAGGATGCCAACCGATAAAGCAAGACCACCAAGGGTCATAATGTTGATAGTTTGACCGGTGAGATATAATAACGTCGCCGAGGCTAGTAAAGCAAGTGGTATAGTCATTATCACAATCAATGAACTTCTGCCGTCACGCAGAAAAAGTAATACCATCAGGGCGGTAAGTATTGCACCTAACCCGCCTTCAAAGAGTAAACTTTTTAGTGCATTAATAACATAACCGGATTGATCAAATTCATACGACACTTTAATATCATCTGGAATGGAAGCCTGCATGTCCGGTAATGCTGCTTTAACTCTTTGCACCACATCCCATGTAGAAGCATCTGCTCTTTTGGTAACAGGAATGTAAACAGAACGTTTTCCATTGATAAGAGCATAACTGGTTGTTACATCAGAACCAAGACTTACAGTAGCAATATCCCTGATATACACAGATGGCCCGCTGCCCAATTGCAGGGGAGTATTTTGCAGGTCCTGCAAATTTTCTATGACACTGTTTTGCGGAGTAATATACGTGCTGTCTCCAATACGCACATTACCTGCAGGGCTTATAGTGTTTGACTTCATCATAGCCTGCACCAACTGATCAGGTGTTAAATGGTAGTTCCTTATTTTATCAGGATCAACCATGATCAGAACTGTTTTCTGGTTTCCACCAAAAGGTGGTGGCGCCGATACGCCAGGTAATGTGGAGAACATTGGTCTCACCCGGAACAAAGCAAGGTCAGATATTTCACCAAGCGTACGTGTATCAGAACTAAATACCAATTGACCCACCGGAACGCTACCTGCATCAAAGCGGGTAATAAAAGGAGGCACCGTACCGGGTGGCATAAACGCTCTCGACCTGTTTACATAGCCCACTACTTCCGCCATTGCCTGGCTCATATCTGTTCCTTCATTGAATTCTATCTTGATAATTGCTGCACCTTGTATCGATTTTGATTCTACATATTTTACGCCGGTGATGTACAGGAAATGATACTCATAGTAAGATGTTACGAAGCCCTCCATTTGTTCTGGTGATAAACCGCCGTAAGGTTGTGCCACGTATACGGTGGGAAGACCCAGTTTCGGAAAAATATCAATTTTGGTATTGCTTATCGCCAGCCAGGAGAAAAATGCAATCGCCAACACCAAAACCAGGATGGTAACAGGATGGCGTAAGGCTGCTTTTATCAGTTTCATGCAATTATTTGAGTTGATCTGTAAATAGCCCCAGGTTGCCTTTAGCTACTGCCACCTGAAGTAAAGAACG
>JBDSBP010000559.1:0-20938 GCA_039921525.1 Chitinophagaceae bacterium
TGGAATCCATATTAAATACCTCCCAAAACGGTATTATAACGTATGAGGCTATACGAATTAAAAAAGAAGTAACCGATTTTAAAGTAGTATTTGCCAATGAGGCTGCGGAAAAGAAGATAGGTATAAAAAACTCTTCCATCCTGGGCCAATCATTTTTGGCCGTTTCGGAAGGTGTCTCCAAAAGCGGGATGATGAAACGATACTTCCGCATCCTGGAATCAGGTAAGAAGGATGAATTTGAAATCACCACGCAGCGCTACAATGCGGAGAGATGCTATAAAATTATTCTTGCCAGGCTGAATGATGGATTCACGGCTACATTTCATGACATTACGGAGCTCAAAAATTACCAGCAGGAATTACAGCAAAAAGTTGAATTGCTCGAATTTACAAACCAGGAACTGGAACAGTTTGCCTATGTAGCAAGCCATGATCTTCAGGAACCCTTACGCAAAATAAAAACCTATGCCGGTCTTATTAATGAGCGCTTTAACGACTCTTCCGAGTCTTTTGCCAAAATGTATTTAGGTAAAGTAATTCAATCGGCAGACCGGATGGGTATATTGATTGGAGACCTGCTCAATATGACGCATCTTACCAGGGAAAATCAGTCATTTGTCGAAACCGATTTAAATCAGACACTGCAAAATGTATTAGTTGATTTCGAATTGACTATTAATGAAAAAAAAGCAGTCATTAACCATAACCAGCTTCCCGTTTTAGAATGCATCCCCTTACAGATGAACCAACTTTTTTATAACCTCATAAACAACGCCCTGAAATTTTCCATAAAAGACACCTGCCCTGAAATAAACATAACGGAAACCCGTGTTGCCAGTGAAGAAATTAAACATTATACCCTGAACCATCACCTTGTTTATCATAAAATAACGTTTCATGATAATGGAATTGGTTTCGATCCCCTGTATGCAGATAAAATATTTGTTATCTTTCAAAGGTTAAACAGCCGGGTAGAATATTCCGGGTCGGGTATCGGTCTCGCTTTATGCAGGAAAATTGTTTTGAATCATCATGGAGTGATATATGCTGAAAGCAGGCAGGGGGAGGGAGCTTCTTTTCATTGTATAATCCCGGCAAAACAACCGGCCGTTAAAATCGCCAAAGTTTAAAGCCTGGAAGACCTTAGTTTTGAATTTTAATTATCATTCTTCAACCATCAACACGTGACAGATTCGAAAAGAAAAAGAGATTCGATCCGTTTATTTTTTTTATTTTTTTCTTTCTTATTTATCTTCAATACCGTCCATTCGCAGGAGTTATCCTGGAAAGAAACGTTGCCTGGTATCTGGACAGCTACCGTTGGCAAGCCGGAAACATACGACCTGCTCAAAGCTTCGGGTGCCATTCCCAATAATGCGGCTTTGGAAAAGATCGGCCAGGTTGCGTTTCCCTTGTCAAAGCCAGATATATCTGCCCGCATTATCGACGGAAAAACCTACCTGCGCTTTCCATTGCAACGAAAGGAGCAGCTCTTTGGATTCGGGTTAAATTTTCAAACAGTATACCAACGTGGCAGGATCATGCAATTGCACGTTGACCATTATGGAGGCAGTGACAACGGAAGAACACATTCGCCAACTCCGTTTTATGTGTCATCAAAAGGATATGGTGTGTTTATTAATTCCGCCCGTTATATCACGGTATATGCAGGCGCTTCCGTACGAAAAGACAGTAAAGATCCGCCCTTACTGCAAGACCGCAATACCGATAAAAACTGGTCAGCTCAACCATACTCAGACGCAGTGGAAATGCTCGTACCCGCTGAGGGGGTGGAGATATATGTACTGGGTGGGCCAAAAATCCTGGATGTGATCCGCCGTTTTAATTTAATGAATGGTGGTGGGTGCCTGCCACCCCGATGGGGATTAGGATTTACCCAGCGAGTGGAACGTTTATACACTGCCGATAAAGTTAAGGCGGAAGCTAAAGCGTTTACAGATAAAGGTTATCCTCTTGATTTTATAGGACTTGAACCAGGGTGGCAGAGTAAATCATACCCCTGTACGTTTGAGTGGGACAAATCGCGTTTTCCCGAACCGGCCAAATTTGTACAGGAGATGCTCGCATCAGGCATCCGCTTGAATCTATGGACCAACCCCTACGTGTCGCCGGAAGCATCTATTTTTAAAAAGATAGAGCCGTTCACTGGTTCGCATACCGTATGGGTTGGTAATATTCCCGATCTCACCATGCCACAGGCCAGGGAAATATTTTTTGGTCAGCTTGATAAAGACCAGGTACAAATAGGGGTTAGCGGGTATAAGTTTGACGAGGTAGATGGCGGCGATAGCTATTTGTGGCCCGATGTAGCCACCTTTCCCTCCGGAATTACTGCAGAGCAGATGAGACAAACCTATGGGTTATTGATTCAACGCTACAGCACTGATCTTTATCGCAAGCGCAATTCCCGCACGTTTGGATTGGTAAGGGGATCGAACGCCGGTGGTTCTTCCTATCCTTACGTGATCTACAACGATTATTACAATCACCAGGATTTTATCACTGCTTTGATTAACAGCGGTTTTGCAGGCGTGTTATGGACCCCTGAAGTGCGGGCATCTAAAACAGGGGAGGAGTGGCTGCGGCGTTTTCAGACGGTAATATTTTCACCGATGGCCATGATCAATGCATGGTCAAGCGGCACACAACCATGGTCGTTTCCCGAGGTGGCCGCGCAGGTAAAAGAGATGGCTTTGCTACGCATGCAGATGATGCCTTACTGGTACAGTGAATTCGCGAAATATCATTTTGAAGGGATACCACCATTTAGGGCAATGAACCTGGAAGATGGATTTAACACAGAAGCTATAACATCCGCAGGATCAACCAAGCTGGAAGATAATCCATATGCTTTGGCAGTAACCAGAGAAGTAAAGGATCAATACATGGCAGGCGAATTTTTATTGGTGGCACCCATGTTCACCGGGCAAACCAGTCGTAAGGTAATATTACCCAAAGGTAAATGGTATGATTTCTATACCGGCAAATTTGCGGGTGATGGGATAGTGATCACCGTTACCCCCGGGCTGGATAAAATACCTGTGTACGTAAAAGACGGCGGGTTAATCCCGATGATGCCCCCTTTGCTTCATGCGCCTAAACTGGGCGAGCTGGTAAATATCGAGATCAGGCATTACGGCGAAAAGCCCGGCCATTATCGCTTGTACGATGATGACGGAGAAACCTATGATTATGAAAAGGGACAGTTCACCTTCAGAGAGTGCAAAGCAGAACTGCAAAAAAATGGATCGTGGAAAGGCTCTATCTCGGCACCCGAAAAAGGTAAACCTAACACGATAGGAACGGTTAGCTGGAAATTTATGACGCCCTGAAAGGTTTGAGGGATGAGGTTTGAGCAGAGAAGAGTTGAATACGCTTCCTGGTGTCAAAAAAGATCGCAAAGCAAAACTGTAAACATGCAGTTGTCCTCTTTGTTGCTTATTCTTTGCGTTCTACTTTGCGAACTTTGTGGTTTTAAAAGTTAAGGCCGTTAAAAATTTTTACAAAATGAAACTCAACAATAAAACATACATCGGAGTAGCCTTATTACTTCTTGCATCCATCTTTTGTATATCCTTTACAAAATATAAAGAAGATAAATCAATTGGGGATATCGATTACAAAAAAGAAGCAACAACAGTTCTTCGCAAACAAATTCTCAAGGAAGCTTCCTGGGCGCTTCAGCAACTACCCATTACCGTAACTGCCGAGTCGAGCTCACTGAGTGCCGGAGGCAAACACGATTTTTATTCGGAGGGGGACTACTGGTGGCCAAACCCGGTGAGTGCGGACAGTCCTTATATTCAAAAAGACGGCATGACCAATCCAGGTAATTTTGTTGCCCATCGTCTCGCTATGATCCGTTTCAGCCGGATAATAGGATCCCTTGCTTCAGCTTACAAAATAACAGGCGATGATAAATATGTACAGCATGCTATCCTGCACCTGAAAGCATGGTTCACCGATCCAGCAACGTTAATGAACCCGAACCTTCTATATGCACAAGCCATAAAGGGCAGGTTCACTGGTCGTGGCATCGGCATAATAGATACCATCCAGTTCCTGGAAGTGGCACAGGGTATTTTAGTGATGGAGTCTTCAAAATTATTTGAGCCCATAGTAATAACAGGCATTAAAAACTGGTTTTCACAATACTTAACCTGGCTTACCACGCATCAATATGGTAAAGATGAAATGAATGCGTTGAATAATCATGGAACCTGCTGGGTGATGCAGGTAGCTGCCTTTGCCAAACTTACCGGTAATATATCATTAATTGATTTTTGCCGGGAGCGTTATAAAACGGTTCTTTTGCCGGGTCAAATGGCTGTTGACGGAAGTTTTCCGCTGGAGCTGAAGCGTACTAAACCCTACGGCTATTCGCTTTTTAATCTGGATGCCTTTACGATGATCTGCCAGGTATTATCCGATCATTCCTCCAATTTGTGGAGCTATAAAACAGCAGATGGAAAATCTATCCGTAAAGGAATTTCTTATTTGTTTCCTTTTGTGTCTGATAAATCGAAATGGCCATTTAGTAAAGATGTGATGTATTGGGAAAACTGGCCCGTGGCGCAGCCATTCCTTTTATTTGGTGCAGCAGCATATAATGAAAATAATTTGTTTGCCACCTGGAAGAAATTAGAACATGATCCAAAAGTGGAAGAAGTGATCAGGAACCTGCCCGTAAGGCACCCGTTGATCTGGTTTGAATGATGTAGATGAATGGTTGACTAAAACTAAAAAGAAGGCTCGACCTGTGAGGTCTTGAAGACCTCACAGGTCGAACCCTCTTTGTTGTCGGCGCCTGATCAAAAGATAATTTTATAATTTACCAGCCCTATTACTTAACTCAAATATTGAAACTATGAAAAATACAAATAAATACGGTTGCAATGCGGAAGACATCGCCCATTATACCTGTCATAAAATATCAACAACTATACCTGTCGATGGAAATCTAACAAAACCGGAATGGCTAAACGCCCTAAAATCTAACAGGTTTGTAGACATGGTATCCGGTGAACCTGGCCTCTACGATACCCGTTCTGCCGCACTATGGAATGATGAAAACCTGTACTTCGCCTTCTGGGCGGAAGAGCCTTTTGTAACCGCCAGTCAAACAGAAAGAGATTCAATTGTATTCCTGGATAACGACCTTGAAATTTTTATTGATGGAGGTGACTGTTATTACGAATTGGAAGTGAACGCATTCAACACTGTTTACGAATCGTTGTTTATCTGGAAGGATGCCTATAAAAAAGGAGGACAGTTTGATGTGTCTGACTTTGACGTGCATAAACATAAGGCCTTCACCTTCGCCGGTGATTATGATCGCACAGGAAACACATTTTGGTGGGGGAAACATCCAAGGGGAGTACGCTGGGCCTTCCTGGATTATGACATGCCCGGACTTAAAACTGCCGTAAATATAGAAGGCACCATCAATGATCTGACGAAAGTAGATAAAGGCTGGACCCTTGAAATTGCCATACCCTGGAAAAGCATGCACTGCCTTGCCAATGGGAGATCCTTACCACCTGAAGATGGTGATGCATGGCGAATTTTTTTTGGTCGTTTTCAAAAGATAATGTCCTCGGGAATGGAGGTGCAGCCGCACCCGGCCTGGGTGATGAGCAAACATGGCGTGTACGATACGCACATACCGGAATGTTTTCCATTTATATACTTCAAATCCTCCTGATAATATTTATGCAGTCGTTTATCAATTTTTTCTCAATTTATCTATCTTTGCAAAGGCAACTATGATAGCGTTGTAGAGGTTGCATAACTATTAAAAGATGAAACCTTTATTATTTGATGTAAAATCCTCTTTAAGAAATTCCATATACATAAAAGATGTAAAATCCAAGTATCTAAGTGATCAATTTCATTTTCATAATGCGTACGAGATTGCCCTCATCTTAAAAGGAAGCGGTATGAGAATTGTCGGTGACAGTATTGATAATTTTTCTGATGGCGATTTGATCTTGTTAGCCCCTAATCTTCCCCACGCATCTTATTCTGATAAAAAATACCATGTAAAGGCGACCAGTACGAAGGTTCATGCCATTGTAGTCTATTTTCTTCCCGACTGGATAAATGATGCTCACTTTAATTCAAAAGATTTCGCACCCATAAAAGCCTTGTTGAACGAAATTAAAAGAGGAATTACCGTAACCAAAAACACGCATGCTGTTGTGATGAATTATCTTTTACAACTCAGGAATGCGGATGGGTTACAATCTTTTATTATCCTTTTTCAAATACTATACGCCATAGCAAGGTCTAATGATTATTGCTGCCTGTCGAGTCCCGGGTACACCAATACCTACGATGAGCATAATATCAAGAAAATACATACGATTTATAAATACGTGATGGAAAATTTCACCAGGAGAATATTGTTGAATGATATTGCTGCTATTGCATTCATGACACCTTCGGCCTTTTGCAAATATTTTAAAAGCAAAACAAATAAAACATTTACCTATTTTGTAAATGAGATCCGTATCGGTCATGCCTGCCAGTTAATTATAAATAAAAACATGGATATTTCTTCCATCTGTTTTGAATGTGGTTTCAATAATTTTACAAGCTTTAACAAGAACTTCAAACAATTCACAAAGATTACCCCATCTGAATACCGAACAAAATTTCTTCTTTCCTAGATAAGAAAATGACGCTGTCATAGGCCTTTACACACGCACTTTAATACTGCGTTCTTCTGTTTCTATGTTATATACAATGAAATAATTTCAAAATAAGAAATTCAATAGTAACGCGCTTTGGCAAGCAGTTATGGACAAAATAGCTTAAACATTGGACAATTTAAATAAATCGATTCTTATTCATAGTTTCTACATTTACGCAATACTAGAAGCTACTGCAAATCATCGCTGCAGAGGAAAATTTAGTAACTCTCCAAAAACCATTATTAACTTAAATCAAACATTTTATGAATTTCTTAATTAAGAAAATCGATTCCCGATGTTTACATCAATACACGGGTAGATGGTTACTTCATAGAAACCAATTTTTCATTCTTTTAATGGTGTTTATTTTATCCTCATTTACAAGTATCGCGCAGTCAACTATCACGGGTTCAGTAAAGGATGAAAGGGGAAGCAACCTCCAGGGAGTAACCGTAACCCTCAAGGGTACATCCATTGCAAATAGTACGGACGCTGTAGGAAAATACACATTGACCACCACGGATCTGAATGGAACATTAGTATTTTCCTATATTGGATTTACGATGATGGAAGTGCCTGTAAATGGACGAAGGATTATAGATGTTAATATGATACCTGGTAACCAGTCATTGAACGAGGTGGTGGTAACTGGTTATTCCTCTCAAAGAAAAAAAGACATCACAGGATCCGTTGCCGTGGTAGACGTTAAAGCCCTGAAAGCAGTTCCTTCCGGCTCGGCCATGCAGGCTTTACAAGGCCAGGCTTCAGGAGTGAATGTTATAAGTTCAGGAGTGCCCGGTGCTGCCAGCAAAATACTCATCCGGGGTGTAACTTCATTTGGAAATACGCAGCCGCTCGTTTTGATTGATGGAATACAGGCCGATCTGAACAACCTGAGTGCAGATGATGTTGAATCTATCCAGGTATTAAAAGACGCGGGCGCCGCAGCAATTTACGGTGTGAGGGGTTCTAACGGGGTAATCATAGTTACTACCAAAAAAGGCAAATCAGGCGCGCCTACTTTTTCATATGATGGCTATTATGGTCTTCAACTTACAGAATCGGGTAACCCTTTAAACCAGTTAAACTCACAGGATTTCGCCAGGCTAAGCAAAGTGGCTTTCCCATCGTCTACTTTATTTGCCAATGGCCTGCCTGATTTTGTGTATGCGGGACCGGGTGGCGCAGGTACTGCCATGGCAGGAGACCCCAGGGTTGATCCTGCAAAATATAACCTGGATCCAAAGAACTCAGCAAACAATTACCTGATCCAGGAAGTTAATAAAACCGGAACAGACTGGTATCATGCGATGTTTAAGCAGGCTCCCATGACCAACCACAATATTACTGCAAGTGGTGGTACTGACAGATCGAATTACCTGTTCTCGCTGGGTTATTTAAATCAACAGGGATCGATCATAGAGTCTTCCTTAAAACGATATTCGGCACGCATCAATACATCCTATAAAATAACGAAGAACATACGTGTGGGCGAAAACGCCTATTTTTTCTATAAAAAAAATCCTGGCTTTAGTAACCAGGGGGAGTTCAGCCCAATGGCAAACCTGTACAAAATGATGCCTATCGTTCCCGTTTATGATATTAAAGGAAATTTTGGGGGAACATATGCAGGACCAGAATTAGGCAGTGACGCCAACCCGGTAGCAACGCAGTACCGCAGGTATAATAACAGGGTCAACAATTGGGATATTAACGGTAACGTATATGCGGAAGTAGATTTTCTACAACATTTTACTATACGTACCAGCTTCGGAGGTACCATTGATAATGGCTATAGCCAGAATTTTAATTTTACGGCCTATAATGATAAACAGGGGTATAATAATCCCAACAGCTATAACGAAAACGCCAGTTATAGCGGTAATTCTATATGGACCAATACCCTTACCTATGCAAACGTTTTAGGTAAACATCAAATAAATGTGTTAGCGGGATCGGAGGCTATAAGGGATTATGGAAGAAGTTTGAGTGGTGGCTCGCAGGGATTTTTTTCCACGGAATTCGACTACCTGATCCTGAACAACGGCACTTCCAATGTTACCAATTCCAGCAGCGCATATATAAACACTCTCTTCTCTCAGTTTGCAAGGCTGGATTATGCTTATAATGATAAATATTTACTAGGTGCTACGATTCGGCGAGACGGATCTTCCAAATTTGGCTCTGAAAAGAGGTACGGGGTGTTTCCTTCCTTTTCCGCAGGATGGCGACTAACGAATGAAAACTTTATGAAAAATATAACCTGGTTAAACGATTTGAAGCTGAGGGGCAGTTATGGTATTTTAGGTTCTGATAATAATGTTAATCCTGCAAATGGCTTCACCTTGTTTGGCGGGAATTTCACCAATGCCTATTACGATATCGCAGGAACAAGCAACAGTATTCAGCAAGGCTTTTTCCAGACAACCATTGGCAATCCTCAAACGAGCTGGGAGAAAAATGTTATTTCTAACTTCGGAGTGGATGCTACGTTATTAAAGAACCGGTTAAATATATCGGTTGAATATTACCAGAAATCTATCAATGGTTTATTATTTCCCCAGCCATTACCAGCATTGGCCGGTGGTGCAGCGCCGCCTACCGTTAACATCGGTGACATCAAGAATACGGGCTTTGATATTTCAGCCGGGTACCGCCAGAATTTAAAAAATGATCTTGGATTTTCCATTGGTGCGAATATCACCACCTACCATAATACGGTGGTTGACATTCCCGGCCCGGGTTATTTTGATGCAGGAAGCCAGCAACAGTTAGGTAACCTGGTTAGGAACCAGGAAACGCATGCCGTAAGCTCCTTCTTCGGATATGAAGTGCTGGGCTTGTTCAGGGATGATGCGGACGTTTCGAAATCACCTGCACAAACGGGTGCAGCACCCGGCCGGTTCAGGTATAAAGATATAAATGGTGATAATAAAATCAATGCTGATGACCGCACCTTTTTAGGTAGTCCTAACCCCGACTTCACTTATGGTGTTAACCTCGGGGTCAATTATAGAAATATTGATTTTTCAGCCATCCTGTACGGTTCACAGGGTAATGAAATAGTGAATGCTTTAAAGGTTAACACCCATTTCTTTGGCACTTATGTTGGTGGTAAAAGCAATGATCTGTTAAATGCCTGGACCCCGCAAAATACGGAGACGTCTATTCCAAAAGTAGAAAGTGCCAGTAATTTTAGTACTTCCGGGGTGTTAAATACCTTTTTTATAGAAGACGGATCTTACCTGAGGTTACGGTCTCTTATTGTTGGCTATACCTTTAATGAGGCCATGCTTAAAAAGTTCAGAATGAACAGGCTTAGAATTTATTTCCAGGCCGCCAACCTGTTTACAATAACAAAATATTCCGGCTTAGACCCTGAATTAGGAGGTGGCAGTTCAAGCTTTGGAATCGATTACGGCAACTATCCAAACAACCAGAAGAACCTGCTCGTTGGGCTTAATTTTTCATTCTAGTGGAAGGCTGTCAGCCATCAGCTATCAGCTGTCAGCTGAGCACAAACTTTGTAAATTATAATAGTAAAAGATGCAAACTTAAAGGTTAATCACAATTAGATCAAAGCTGATAGCTGATAGCTGACAGCTGACAGCCTGCTTCACACACCTAAAATACACATTATGCATACGATTAAAAATAAATCAATAATAACCGCTCTCTTCTTTACATTACTCACGACGTCTTCCTGCAAAAAGGATTTCCTGGAAAAGCAGGCCATTGGTTCTACCAGTGAATTAACCTTGTCTACCAAAGCCGGCGCTGATGCATTACTGGTAGCTGCCTATTCGTTGTTGGATAACGGAGGAACAGCAGGAGGCGGCTGGCCTTCCGGTAAATGGATATTCGGAGGTGTAACGTCAGATGATGCACATACAGGTACGGAAGCCGGTGCACTGCAACCTGTTCCTGCATTTGAAAACTATACTTTCGATGCTACCCTTTACCCGTTAAACGATAAATGGAAATTCTTTTATTCCGCTATTCAGCGCTGTAATGATGTATTGCGTATACTTCCAAAAATACCAGCGGGATCTATCACCGCCGACCAGCTAAATCAAATCAAAGCAGAGGCTACCTTTTTACGCGCGGTATATCACTTTGAGGCAGCTATCATGTGGAAAAATATTCCTTTTGTAGATGAAACAGTAAACTTTGCCAACGGTAATTATAATATAGGGAATGAAACACCGGTATGGCCAAAGATTGAAGCAGACTTTAAATTCGCCGTCACTAACTTAACGGCTACCAAAACGGAAGCGGGCCGCGCGAACAGCTGGGCAGCCAAGGCGTTCCTCGTAAAGGCATACCTGTTTCAACGCAAGTTTGCCGAAGCCAAACCGGTGTTGGATGATATTATTGCAAATGGTGTAACAGCTAACGGTAAAAAGTATGCGCTGCTGGATCGTTACCACGATAATTTTGTACCATCAAAGAAAAATGGATCAGAATCTGTTTTTGCCGTACAGATGTCCGTGAATGATGGAGCCGGCGGCGCCAATGGTAACGTGGCAAATGGGGAAGGATACGCGGGCCCTTACGGTGGTCCTTACCCGACTTTTGGATTTTATCAGCCTTCTTTCAGCCTGGTTAATTCCTTTAAAACTGATCCTGTAACCGGCCTGCCTTTGATAAATACGTTTAATGATTCAGATGTTAAGAATGACCAGGGTTTAGCTTCCTCTGCGCCATTCACGCCTTATACAGGCACACTGGATGCACGTTTAGACTGGACGGTAGGCCGCAGGGGCATTCCTTTAATAGATTGGGGCGTTATGCCGGGTCTCGCCTGGATAAGACAACAAAGTGTTGCCGGCCCGTACCTTCATATAAAAAGTGCCAATCCCCAGTCAGAACCTAACAGCAGGCAAAATTCGAGCGCCGCCGTTAATTACGTGATGATCAGGTTTGCCGATGTTTTATTATGGGCCGCCGAGGTAGAAGTTGAAATAGGTAGTTTAGATAAAGCAGAAGGATACGTTAACCAGGTAAGAGCAAGGTCTGCCAACCCTGCCGGCTGGGTATATACGTACCTGGACAATGCCAACCCGCTAAAAGGATTTACTACAACACCGGCTGCTAATTACAAAGTAGGGCTATACACCGGCCAGTTTGTATCATCAGGTAAAGAACTTGCCCGGGAAGCCGTGCGTTTCGAAAGGAAGCTTGAACTTGCCATGGAAAATCATCGCTTTTTTGACCTTCAGCGGTACGATAACGCAACAGGGTATATGGCAAACCTCCTGAACGCTTATGTATTGCATGAAACTACTATTACCGGTTACAATTTCACTTATATGATAGGCGCGAAATTTACCAAAGGTAAAAATGAAATATACCCGATTCCACAGGCCCAGATAGATTTGAGCGATGACAAAGGCGTTAAGCTTTTGAAACAAAATCCGGGGTATTGACAACTATTAATACACTACTTTTAAACAGTACTTCATCTAAAAAACAAATAACATGAATCATTCCATAAACAGGCGGAAATTTATTGGTTTGGCAGGTATTGGTGCAGCAGCAACCATGATAACACCTCGTTTTGCAGCCGCTAATAAATCCGCCATCGATCGCAAAATTCATATCGGAATTATCGGTGGTAATTTTGGTTCGGGTTTTTATTTCCACGAACATCCGAATTGTGTCGTTGAGGCGGTGAGTGATTTACGTCCGGAGCGAAGGGAGAAATTAATGAAGGTGTACAACTGCACCAAAAGTTATGAATCCCTGGAAAAATTGCTGCTTGATAAAAAGATTGAAGCAGTCTTTCTTGCTACGCCCGCACCGGATCATGCCAGGCATGTGATCGCGTCCCTAAATGCCGGCAAACACGTACTTTGCGCTGTTCCGGCTGCGCTTACACTGGATGAATGCGCTAAAATGAGAGACACGGTAGAACGTACAGGACTTACTTATATGATGGCCGAAACAACCGCATTCAGGCAGGGAACAATATCCGTCAGGAAGTTGTTCAAGGAGGGTAAGTTCGGCAATATATTCAGTGCCGCTGCAGAATATAATCATCCCGGGCTGGATATACTGTTTTTTGAAAATGGCAAGGAAACCTGGCGGCATGGCCTTCCTCCCATGAACTATCCAACCCATTGCACCGCATTTCTTATTTCTGTTACGGGTGAAAGGTTAACCAACGTAAGTTGTATGGGCTGGGGTGATGACAACCCGATACTTAAAAAGAATCGTTACAACAATCCATTCTGGAACGAGACGGCTTTCTTCAAAACCGATAAAGGAAATCCGTTCCGCGTGGAAGTAAACTGGAAGGGCGCTTTCGATGCAGCGGAGCGCGGTGAATGGAGAGGTGATAAAATGAGTTTTTATTACCCCCAGGTAGGCAGCAAGGATTTCTATATGGTAACACTCACCAATAAGTCGGGTAAGGATGATGCCGGCTTTCAGCTTACAGAAAACAAGGTTGAAAAATACCCGGAAACTTTATGGTGGAAAACGGATATGTTGCCCGAACCCTTAAGGCATAACAGCGGGCATGAGGGATCTCATACTTTCATCACCCATGAGTTCATTGATGCCCTGATAAATAACCGGTCACCACTGGTAAATATTTATGAGGCGCTTTCTTATACAGCGCCGGGAATTGTAGCTCATCAGTCTGCATTAAAGAACGGAGAATATATGAAGATCCCAAGTTTTGATAAAAAGGCGAGGGCGTAGTTAGTTTAGCGGTCGCCGTTAGAGCCACCGGTGTATATTAATCAGTTTTTTCTTAAAGTATTTCGCTACGTTAAATAAATCAAATGAACAACTGGCCAAAGTCAATGGCGCTTTTAAAAAGCAACGAAGAATATATTCCCGGTGGAGTGGTTTCACTCAACCGTAAATCTGAACCCAACATTTGCTTTTCACGAGGACGCGGAAGCCGGGTATGGGACCTGGAAGGTAATGAATATATTGACTACCAGGCAGGGTTCGCCGCTGCTTTCCTGGGACACAATGATCCGGACGTGAATGCATCAGTTCATGCGTCGATAGAAAGTGATAGCCTCCTTATGGGTGCCGGGCCCACCGAACTGGAAGGTGAGTTAGCAGCATTGTTTTGCAAATGTGTACCCACGGTGGAAAAGGTAGAACTTACTACCACGGGTTCTGAAGCTACCTATCATGCCATACGAATTGCACGTGCCGCAACAGGCAACGATCATATCATCATCATCCAGGGCGGTTATAATGGATGGCATAATGATGTTGCCGCAAATGTAATCAGCAGTCTTTCAGATGTAGGCGACAGGGTGAGCCCGGGTGAATACCCTTTTGATGCTATATCAGCGGGCATCCCGGAAAATCATAAAAGCCTGGTGCATGTCATTAACTTCAATGACCTGGATTCGGTACAATATTTATTAAAAAAATTTGCGATTGCCTGTATTCTTTTGGAGCCGATATTGCAAAATATTGGCATCGTTAAACCGCAACCGGGATACCTGGAAGAACTAAGAGGCCTGGCGGATGAACATGGTTTTTTATTAATATTCGATGAAGTTAAAACAGGTTTTCGCCACGCCCTGGGAGGTTACCAAAGTATTTGTGGTGTTACTCCAGACCTGAGCACGTTTGGAAAAGCGGTTGCCAATGGTTATCCGATAGGCGTAATCGGCGGGAGAACGAAGTATATGGATTACTTTATTGATGCGGACAGATCGCGGCGCGTATTGGTTGCCGGTACATTTAATGCACATCCCTTAACCAGCGCCGCGGCAATGGCAACACTTCAGAAATTATCTTCTCCTACACATAATGTATATGCGCACGTAAATCATTTAGGCAACATATTAGAAAACGGCTTAACAGCAATTTTTGAGCGATATGACAAGCCAGTCCATATCGCACGCCAGGGCTCTGCCTTTTGCGTGTACTTTATGGATCATGCGCCTATAGATTTTCATGATATCGCCTATAATCATGATTTTGCATTTGATAAACAATACCGGCTGCGATTGATTGAGAAAGGTATTTTTAATTTTCCTTTACCCATTAAGCAGGGAAGCATTTCGTTTGCTCATAGCTTGGAGGACATTGAGGAAACACTGGAAAAAACAAACCTTGTATTTCAAACGCTGCTGGAAAAAAAGTATAAAAGCGCCTAAAGAAATATTCATAGAACTTCCGGCCTTTTGCATTCGCAAACACAGGCAGTTCTACCAGAAACAATCAATTCCACTATATGAAGATTACTTCCATAGAAACGCTGGTCTGTCATGCCAGAATGCGGAACTGGATATTCGTTAAAGTGTTAACCGACCAGCCCGGCTTATGGGGATGGGGTGAGGCTACCCTGGAATGGCATACGCGTTCAGTGGTAGGCGCTATTGAAGACATATCGCAGCTTTTAATAGGCGAAGACCCAACGCGTATTGAATACCTTTGGCAAATGATGTACCGTCAACATTTTTGGCATAGCAACGGCATCGTAAGAGGAACAGCTATGTCGGGTATCGACATTGCCTTATGGGACATTGTGGGCAAGATTCATAATGTGCCCTGTCACCAGCTTATGGGCGGGCCGGTTCGTGAGTATGTACGGCTTTATTGCCACCTGGGAGGAGGGAAAATGGAAGATTTTTACCAGATAAAACCAGATGATGCCAACCGGTTCAGGGAACTGGCGGAAAGCGCCGTCGCCGATGGTTTTACCGCTTTTAAATCGATGGCTGTACCTGAAACGATGCCGTTGGAGGGATTAAAACCGATCCATTATGCGGAAGCCTGTGTAAGAGCAATGAGGGAAGCCGTGGGTGATGAGATTGATATAATGGTGGATTGCCATGCAAGGCCCAGTCCGCGAATGGGTCTCCTGTTTGCCAAGGCGCTCGAACCCTACGGGTTGTATTTTTTTGAAGAGCCCTGCTGGCCCGAATCTGTGGAGGATATTGCTTTAATTCAACGTTCGGTAAAAACACCCATCGCAACAGGAGAGAGACTCATCGGTATCCATGCTTTTCACCAGTTGTTAGAAAAAAAAGCGGCCAGTGTTATCCAGCCAGACATTACCCATTGCGGAGGACTTAGCGAAGGCCGACGCATTGCTGTACTGGCCGAAACATACCGGGTAGCCATGGCGCCACATAATCCGCAAGGACCCGTTAGCACAGCAGCTTCGCTTGAATTTGGTTTTGCCACTCCTTCATATATTATTTGTGAAAGCGTTCAAAATGATGTTCCCTGGAGAGAAGATGTGGTAAGTGAAGGGTTTACCGTGGAACAAAAAGGCAGGCTGGTTCGGCCAAATAAACGTGCGGGACTGGGAATTGAGATAAATGAAGCTGAGGCAAAAAAACATCCATTTAAACAAGAGGTACTGCAACGTACCTTCTATAAAGACGGAAGCGTCGGAGACTGGTAATAACGATGACCACTAAACGAAATAAAGTATTTGAGAATCAAACCGTCATTATTAGTGGTGGCCTGGGAGATATTGGCAGGGCCACAACCCTGGAATTCGCCAGGCGGGGAGCAGCAATAGCATTATGCGACCTGGCCCCGGAAGCTGCCGCCATTGATTTTGTGACTTCGATAACACACTATAATGTCGCCTGCCGCTATAAGCAGGTAGATATTTCAAATCCAGACGAAGTGAAAGCCTGGGTAAATGAAACAGTGGAAATATTGGGTACACCGACCATCATCATTGCCAATGCTGCGATGGTAACGCTTGTTACCCTTCATGACATTACTCCGGAACAATGGTCGAAAGAACTGAATGTAAATCTGAACGGGGCATTTTATTTAACCCGGCATGCCACTGCGTGCCTTGTTGCCAGGGGGCTTCCCGGCAGGGTAGTTTTCGTGGGCAGTTGGGCCGGTTCTTCTGTTCATCCGCATGTGCCTGCTTATTCTGTTTCAAAGGCAGCTATCAGCATGCTTAATAAATGCATGGCGCTTGAATTGGCACCCTACCGGATACTAGTGAACGAAATTGCCCCGGGTTATGTTGACGCCGGTTTAAGTGGACGTTTATGGCAAGCTAATCCTGGTCAACGGGAAAAAGCCCGTGAAAAGGTTCCCATAAAAAAAATCATGACCGCTAAAATGGTTGCTCAACAAATTCTTTACTTATGCCATCCACGAAATGAGCATATGACGGGCACCACTTTACTGATGGATGGTGGTCTTTCTCTTCTTTAATCGTTACTATCATGAACATGAAATACCCGGTTCATAAACATTCATCTTTCCAGGGTTTAATTGGTGTTTCCCAGGTGGACATCACGCCACCAACGGGTATCTATAACCGTAACTGGGGTGCATCTGAACATACCACAGCCGTTGGCATTCATCAACCTTTAGTGCTAACCTGCCTTAGTTTCCAGCAATCATCAAAAGAGAAACCACTGGTGCTTATAAGCGCCGACCTTGGATGGTGGAAGAGTGCCTCCGACGAATGGGCGCTACGGAGTAACCTGCTGGAAGCGTTGGAACTGGAGCCATCTCAATTGCTGTTTTGCTTAACCCATACCCACGCAGGACCGGGCATATGCCGCGATGATGCTTCTGCTCCAGGAGGCGAGTTCATCGAACCATACCTTGGCCTTCTCTCAGAAAGGGGTATCCGGGCTGTCAAACACTCGCTTTCTAACGCGGTACCTGCGGTGCTGACCTGGCACTATGGTAAAAGCGCATTGGCTACCAATCGTGATGTACCACAACCTGGGAGAAACCGTTTTGTAGTAGGTTATAACCCGGAAATATCCGCAGATGATACCTTGCTTGTTGGCCGGGTAACAGATAGCCAGGACCAGGTTATTGCCACCATCGTTAATTATGCCTGTCATCCTACAACGCTGGCCTGGGAAAACCGCCTTATTTCCCCTGACTACGTTGGATCGATGCGGGATATTGTTCAACATCAAACAAATGCGCCTTGTTTGTTTCTCCAGGGAGCTTCCGGTGATCTCGCACCCATAGAACAATATGTTGGTTTTACTGGATTGGCAGAGAAATATGGCCGCCAATTGGGATTTGATGTATTGGCGACTCTTGAAGCCATGTTGCTACCCAAACATCAGCTCTCTTTTAGTAAGGTGATAGAATCCGGGGCGCCATTAGCTATCTGGGAGCAATCAGAATATCAACCCTCCGATACCTTGTCAATTAAGCTGGTGGAAATACAGTTACCACTAAAAGCTTTACCTTCTTTGCCTGATATTGAACAGCAATTAGTGTTATGTGAGGACCGGGTGTTGAAAGAGAGGCTTCGTCGTCAACGCGGTGTTCGGCTGGCAGTGGGTGATGGTGATCATGCAGGGATTGGTCTTTGGATTTGGCGCCTGGGTGATTCTTTCCTTTTGGGCCAGCCAAACGAGGCCTATTCGCAATTTCAAGGGGAACTGCGTCGCCAATTAGCACCCTATGCTGTTGGTGTCATCAATATTGCTAATGGACATATTGGCTACCTGGCACCTGAAGCGTTCTACGATAAAGATATATACAGCGTGTGGCAGTCGCCTTTTGCTTCGGGCTCTCTGGAGTTGCTGACCAAAAAAGCACTAAACGTTGCTAAAGAAATGATGATACCAAATCAAACCTAATCTCCATTAAATGAATTCAAATTTTACGGTGCTTGATGCGGTAGTCTTCGGTGTGTATATTCTTGGCATTGTGATACTGGGCATATTTGCCTCTCGTAAAGCTATCCGAACAAAAAGAGATTACTTCCTGGCAGGCGACAAACTGCCCTGGTGGATGATTGGCGGAAGCATCATCGCGGCTAACATAAGTAGTCATCAGCTGGTTGGTGTAATGGGAGTAGCTTATAAAGACGGCTTTGTAGCAATTGTAATAGAGTGGGGGGCCATCCTTATCGGATTTAATGTCTTGCTCTGGGTTTTCCTGCCCTTTTATCTTCGCAATGGTTTTTACACCATGCCGGAATTTTTACAAAAGCGGTTTGGAACGGCAGCACGAACAACATATTCTGTACTGGTGCTCCTGACATATATTTTTGTAGAAATAAGTGCAGTGCTTTACCTGGGAGCCATATCCTTACACTCCCTGTTGGGCATTCCGATGATCACCAGTGTGCTGGTAATTGCCATAACTACCGGGATATATACAATAGCCGGTGGATTAAAAGCAGTTATCTGGACGGAGATGGTGCAACTTGGCGTTCTATTCCTGGGTATGATCGCTCTATCTTTTACCACCATAAATGCTGCCGGGGGGTTTACGGCCGTCATGGAAACAACAAAGGATTGGAAACTTATGCGCCCGGCGAATGATCCGGATTTTCCCTGGACCATGTACCTGGGAGGTTTATTATGCATCAGTATTTTTTACAACGCAACTAACCAGTTTATCGTTCAACGCACATTAGCAGCTAAATCAGAATGGCATGCGCGGATGGGAGTGGTATTCGCTGATTACCTAAAATTTATTATCCCGCTGTTTATCATCATCCCCGCACTAGTGGCGCCCAAACTGTTCCCTAATATAGAAAAACCAGATCTTTTGTTTTCCACCCTCGTTAAAAATTTACTTCCTACGGGTTTAATAGGATTGGTGATGGCAGGGTTAATAGCCGCCGTAATGTCTCATCTTTCCGGCGCCATTAATTCCTGTACCACCATTCTTACTATTGATGTTTACCTGCCGTATATCAAACCTGCCGCAAGTGACAAGGAGTCGGTTCGTTTTGGGAGATGGAGCGGCATACTGATAATCATTCTCGGTATTGGCTGTACGAGCCTGCTTTTCCTGTATTCGGAAAAACCCATTTTTTTATACCTTATGAATGCGTATGGCTTATTTACCCCGGGCATTGCCACGATGTTTCTCCTTGGAATACTTTGGAAACGTACTACTCACGCCGGTGCTCTTACAGCAGGAATTCTAACTATTCCACTTTCATTGGCGATGGAGTTTTTATTTCCGGAAATGCCTTTTTTTAATCGTACAGGAATTGTGTTCTGGACCTGTATGGCGTTATGCATTGGCGTTAGCCTGTTTACCAAACCAAAACCTGAGCTGGAACTCAAGGGGCTGATATGGAATAAGGAAAGTTTATCCCTGCCCCCGGATCAAAAAGAACAGCAGCGAGGTATTCGTAATCCATTTATCTGGTGGGCCATCGTAACCGCTTTTGTCTTGTACTTTTATATCAGGTATGCATAATACTTTTACTATGTCAAAGAATTGGGAGCTGGTATTACCGCATCGTTGCCTGCTGGGCGAAGGACCCGTTTGGGATGCCGACAATAAAAAAATTATATGGCTGGATATAATGAAAGGGGAAATTCACCAGTTTTCCCAACCCCTGGCTCAACATGAAGTAATGTCTGTAGGACAGACAATAGGTGCTATCGCACTAAAAACTTCCGGAGGATGGATAGCCGCGCTGCAACATGGTTTTGCAACAATAGACATGGAAAAGAAAACGATTGAACCTATAGCAGATCCGGAAGAGGGCCTTTCTAAAAATCGTTTCAATGATGGTAAATGTGATCCTTCCGGTAATTTTTGGGCAGGCACTATGGATCATATTAATGACGAGTCTGGAGCAGGAAATTTATACGTTCTTAAAAAAGACCTGTCCATTTCCGTTAGAATAAAACAGGTCACCTGCTCCAACGGTATGGCCTGGAGCCTGGATCATAAAACTTTTTATTATATAGATTCCCCTACACGCCAGGTGGTGGCCTATGATTTTGATGTAAAGCACGGTGTCATTACCAATAAAAAAGTAATCATTACCATCCCGGTAGAAGAAGGATACCCGGATGGGATGACCATTGATAGGGAAGGAATGCTGTGGATAGCCCATTGGGATGGCTGGAAAGTTTCCAGGTGGAACCCGCTAAGCGGGAAATTAATTCATCAATTCTTATTGCCGGTTGCACGCGTAACATCCTGTACTTTCGGTGGCGAGGCTATGAACGACCTTTATGTCACATCGGCATACATTGGGCTTAATGAAAATGATTTACAAGTACAACCGTTGTCAGGATGTTTATTTGTAATCAGGAACTGCGGTTTTGAGGGTCATGCGCCGTTTCGGTTTGAAGGGTAAGGCTAATCGCCTTTCCGCTCTTTTTTGGTC
Source organism: Chitinophagaceae bacterium (assembly GCA_039921525.1). GTDB lineage: Bacteria > Bacteroidota > Bacteroidia > Chitinophagales > Chitinophagaceae > JADCRZ01. Next base: position 20,803 of record JBDSBP010000559.1, read on the forward strand.
AGACCCTGATTAAACCTATAAGGTTTGAACCCGAAGTGCCGGCCCTAAAAACGCAAACCTTATAGGTTATGATGTTCGGCCTGACCGAAAACATAAAAGAGGGTTCGACCTGGCGAGCTTTATCAAAGCCCGCCAG
>JBDSBP010000560.1:0-6652 GCA_039921525.1 Chitinophagaceae bacterium
CCAATCATAGTAATCGGTCAATTTAATAATACATTAATGATTATTAGTCATATTGATATACAATTATGCTTATCCATAACATTTAAATTTATTAACTGATAATTAATTAAAACTTAAACGTTTAAGATATAACATGGAATAATGTACATTCCAAACGAATCAAATAATTCTTTCTGTCTGTCAATTCATAGTGCCAGTACCAAAACGAAATACATTCATTACCTACTAATAAATAAAATATCAAAACGGAGTAGCCGAAAACCGAACAGAGTTCTGATCGGTAAATAATAATGCACAGAAATTGGCAATTAGCAGTACACCGTTTCAATAATTAAGAATGCACATACACAAATTCGGTAAATAAGCATGCCTGATCCATTGTACAATTCGGATCAGGGTGGTTTTCGTCACTTTTGGTGAATCGCCCCGATTTAAGGATTACCATTCTCAGGAGCAATTCAATCCAGCTCTGCAATACATTCGCCTTTTATAATTATTTAGAGCCTGCTTGGTCGGGTATGGTTATAAAGAAAGAAGATGCTATTAATTATTTGACTCTTAAAACGGGTCGTAATTTATATGATCCATTCTCATTGGTTATAGAAAGGGCAGCATCAAAATCAATTAAAAGATTTTCAATACCTGCTTTCAAATTCCTGCCAATTTTAATTTTCAGTCCTGATTCTGATCCACTGGGAATCGTTAATGGATAAGATATAGAATTATCAACAATGGTATTATTGGATCCTAAAATAAACCGGATCTCTTTAACCATACCTGTTTGTACAGTTCCAGTTGCCAAAACAGTCTGAACATTGTTTTGAAGGGCTAATAAGTTATATACTTTAGCATTTGTATTAAGTGAAACCCATCCACTTGAATCGTCGGAGAAATTAACACGTATTTCTTTGATATCTATATTAACCTCAGCGTAACTTGCAGGAGCATCCGTTAAGTTTACTTGCAAAGTAGAGGTACTTGCATCTTTTTTACAAGAAATAATAGCAAACGCGAATGTTGTCAGTAATAAACTAAATAAAAAGTAATTAACTTTCATAAGGACAGGTAATTTTTAGGGATTAAATAAACTATTATGCCTATAATGCTACTTTGGATTCGATTCTCACAGTAACACTGGCATATATTTGTAAAACGAAGTAATCTTATTTTTATTGTTCAAAGAGAATTAGGAGGGTGGTTACAGAAACATGTGTTCGTAATGGAGAATAAAATAAAGGTAATTGACATAGGAACAATTTTATTTCCGGAAACGATCAGTGAAATTCAGACGCTATAAAAGTGCACATATTGCCAAATTTCGAATTGGTGGTTCGTAAATCTATTAAGTCCCTTGAATGCTTGTTATAGGAAATTATTCATTAAGGCCATTTATACTTATTTCCATGGGCAAGGAATTATGTTTAAAGGATTCTTTGATCCACGTAATATTAAGGAGATTTCCCAGGTACTAGGTTTGCGGGTAGCCTGAGTTAATTTCGAAATAGTTATATCGTAACTTATCCCAACCTGGAAATCTTTATATGAAAAACCAAAATAGGGAATGATGGCATTTTTAGACCAATACCACAGTCCTGCGTTTATCATTGTTTTGTCTTCATCCTGCAGAAAATACCCGAGCGCACCTCCAACGGAAAAATAACTTGCACCCGACTGGTATTGATAAACGCCATTTGTATTTAAAACCGTCCTTTCATTTAAGTAAGTTTCAAAATTGAGATGTGCCACCTTTCTTATCGGAACATTTTGATTTTCATCTTTTAAAAAAGTTTGTTTGGGCCTGTTTAAATTAAAACCGGAGATTCCCATGTCGAGGTTACTGTTTTCGGTTCTGAAGCTGTACGTTAAACCTGCACTTAGGGCAAAATAAGGTTTCATGTTAGACAAAGCAGCCTCCCCTGTTGGCAGATTGGTATTAAAACCAGTCCCGGTAAATTGCGACTGAAAATCCAACTTGCTGAAATCGACGTGCCGGCTGCCATAAGTACCGGCAAAACCTATTGCCAACCTTTGTTTTGACAACCCTTCTGCAAGTTTAATATTATATGACCAGTCAAGTGATCCATAGGTACTTTTAATGATGCCACTCATTGCATAGTCGTACATTAACATTGCACCAATGCCCATAAAGTTATTCTCTGCAACGTTTACAATTTTATTGTCAAATATCTTGCTATCAAAAGAGATTGTTCCTGTTACATAGGGGCTTGCCGGACCTAACCATTGATTTCTGATATTTGAAATAAGCCGCCAGTCAGAACTGATGTTTGCAGTTAATGCAGGATTGATATTCAAAGGGGACGAAAAAAATTGCGAGAAATTGGGATCCTGCCCGAATAATGTGTTGTTCATTATTAATAATAAGTAAAATACTATTGCTATTCTCACTTTGTCCATTGTTCAAAATATCAAAATTGTTAGGGAAAACGGGAACATGGATGATCATAGAACTGTGCTTTAAATATGATATTGAATTATGGAGTTAATGACCGAATACCAATACATTGCCAATGTATAAATAGTTAGTAATTAAGACTTTTGATTAACCAGGTTTTTTAGAGATTTCCTAAAAAGGGAATAAATTTGATAAAATTGGAAACGGTTGTGTTAATAAATAGTGGATAGATAATCTAATAGCTGAACACGAAGTGCTTCATGTGATTTTACACTGGATTATGGAGATTGGACGGACAAAAAGTTATTTCATGTAGGGTAAAAATTATTTGGAAATCTTCACCGTTGGGAAGCCGTTGGGCTTTATCTGTTATACCTGGTTATGTTGGAATGCTGTAACAAGAAGTATTTGACCAGTTTACACTTACCTTAATAATATTGAATTTCCACTTCGCTTGTAAAATTTCCCATCCACGCCTACAGCTTCAACAGTCCAGGTGTACACATCGGATGCCTGTGGCTTTCCGTTAAATATTCCATCCCATCCGTCAAGCAATTTATTTGTTTCGAATACGAGTTGACCCCAACGGTTAAAAATTCTAAAGTATCTAAGCTCTAAAATGTTAACTGGCAAAGGATACAGCTTATCATTGAATCCGTCTTTATTTGGTGACCATGCTTTGGGCACAAAGAGATCGCTTACAATTCGCATGGTTACAAGCAATGTGTCTGTAACCAGGCAACCTGCCGGTGAAGTAATCGTTATTTTATATTCTGTTTCCCGGTCATAATTAAATACAGGGTTATATACCGAAGACAGGGTTAGGGCTTTTGGAGGATTCCAGCTATACGTATAATTATTCCCTAAAACCCTTGCCTGCAATTGCGTACGCGTGTTCGAAGGAGTACTTACGGTTGGATAACGAATGGCCTTCACTTGCTGAATAATAGTTACAGCAGCTGAACTGCTGCCCGATTTGTTCGTACAGCTTCCGCTGGTAACACTTTTAATTGAATAGATAGAATTGGACGCAGGAGAAACAACAAGCTGGTACGGAGATGAAGTTATTGCATTAATGATATAAGTCCTGATTCCATCAGTATAACTGATAGTCCATGGTGCATTTCCTGTAAGAGCTATTTGCAATGTTGTACTTGTTCCTGCACATATCGTTCCGCCTCCCGATATGGTTGCTGCAGGAAGTTGATTAACAGTTATAACCACTGGCGATATGGTGGCACATCCGCCCTCGCCGATTGCCTGGATATAATAGGTACCGCTGACGGTTATTGCCTTTGGATTTATCAATGGCGTTGTTGCAGATGCATTACTCCAGTAGGTAAATGTTGATCCTGGGGCGCTTCCTGCAATTATTGCCGGTGAAGTAATATCTACCGTGGAAGGTGCACACACACTGGCCGGATTGGTAATAATAAGTGCAGGGGCAGTTTTGATAGTTACTGTTACCGGTAATATGGTACTACACATACCCTGCTGGCTTGCTTTTATAAAATAGGTTCCACTGATGCTTATTAAATTGGGATTATTTAATGGCGTGGATGCGTTTTGATCCGTCCAGTATGACAAAATACTACCGGTGGCGCTTGTCCCGGTGATGTCAGGGCTGGTTAAATCCACTACGCCAGGTGCACATACGGCAGCGGGATTTTTTACATTCATTTGCACCGGTGATGCCCTGATGAGGGTAAGCGGTAAAATAACACTGCAATTATTTAGGTTTGTTCCCATTATATAATACGTTCCTGCTGCGCTAACGGCCTTCGGTGTGGTGATTGAATTGGTTGAATTTGAATCTGTCCAGTATGTGAATAATAACGCCGCATCACTTCCTGTTGTAACGGCTGCTTTTGTTATATCAACTGATGCAACTCCACAAAGCAGGTCTGAACTGCTGATCAACAGTTTAGGCAAAGGATTTATTGTTGCAATTACAGGTGCTATAATTGAACAGCCGCCAGAGGTCCTTGCCTTGATATAGTAAGTACCGCTTGTTTTTACTGAACCAGGATTATCAAGTGGCAATAAACCCGCGGCATCGGTAAAATAAGTATACTTCAGATCCGGCAGGTTTCCGGCAGTTATGGCGGAAGCTCTCAGGTTAAGGGTGCCTGGTGCACAAATTGAAGCGGGGTTGGTAACCTGGAACTTTGGTAATTCAATTGCAGCTATAACAAGGGGTCTAACGATAGTACATCCACCCAAAGTAGTTGCTTTTATGTAGTACGTTCCCGCAGATACCGTCTTTGGATCGCCGAGAATATTAGTTGCACCGGCATCGCTCCAATAGGTATAAATTAAACCGGTATCACTTCCTTTTGTAAAAGAAGCAGCGGTAAGATCTGCTGTTTCCGATATGCAGATACTTTGATTATTGAGGACCAATGCCGGAGCTTTTTGCAGTGTTAAATTGGTGGTGAAAGTAGTATCGCAACCTGCATCATTTTTGACAACCGATATATAGGATCCGCTGCTTGTTGCAACAACGCCGTTACGTAACAGGTAACTTGCCCCGCAAGTGGAAATATTTTCATTGATGGTGAGCGTTGGCGTCACGGCCAGGTTCAATATGGCAATGCTGTCACAACCCAATATGCTTTTGAGTGTATCGCTATAGGTGCCTGCCTTCAGGTAACTATGGCCATTCCACGTGAAGGGCAATTCTTTGGCACAGATAGCCTGGCTGGTGCTGGATGTCAGTGTTCTGCTAATGACAAGATGAAGCGTGGCAATGCTGTCACATCCCAAAGCGTTCTTCGCGGTAAAGATGTAATTACCCGAAGTATTATATGTATTGCCGTTCCACGTATAAGATTTGCACGCTATTACGTCGGTGTCGGAACCGGTATCGGCTGTAATTGTAACCCGTACCGATACAAGGCTATCGCAACCAGATATAGTTTGGTATAAATGGGAGTAAGTACCGCCCAGGATAACAGTGCTATCCCATGGAAGCCTGTAGCTTTTGCAAGATGTAAAACTTAGCTGCGTTGACGGGGTAGTGCCAATTGTGACGTGTGCTGTTACAACACTATCGCAACCGCTGATCGTTTGATAAAACCGGGTGTAATCACCGCTCGACAATACTGTACTATCCCATGGTAGTTTGTAACTCTTGCAGGCAGTAATCGTAAATTCCGTTGTTAGGGTATTGGTTATTATTATCAGCGCCGTCACGATACTGTCGCAACCGCTGGTTGTTTGATAAAGATGGATGTAGTTGCCACTCGAAGTCACTGTGCTATCCCATGGAAGCTTGTAGCTCTTGCAGGCAACTATACTAAATTCTGTCGTGAGAGTAGTTGTGATCGTAATTTTTGCTGTTACACTACTATCGCAACCAGAAATAGTTTGGTAAAGATGGAAATAATTACCACTCGAGGTGACAGTGCTATCCCATGGAAGCTTATAGCTCTTGCAGGCTGCAATGCTAAACTGGGTTGCGACGGCGCTCGTTATTGTTATGCGCGCTGTTACAACACTATCGCAACCAGAGACGCTTTGATAAAGATGAATATAGTTACCACTTGACGTAACCGTGCTGTCCCATGGAAGTTTATAACTCTTGCAGGATGTTATGCTAAACTGCGTTGACAAGACACTGTTAATGGTTATATGTGCTGTTACGATACTATCGCATCCACCGATCGTTTGGTAAAGATGTATATAAATACCACTGGCATTTACGATACTATCCCATGGCAGTTTGTAGCTCTTGCAGACGGTTGTAGTAAACTCACTTGTTACAATAGTACTGAGGGTGATGTGGGCAGTTACCAGGCTGTCGCAGCCATTGGCGGTTTGGTATAAATGTGTATAGTCACCACTTGCGCTCACGGTGCTATCCCATGGAAGCTTGTATTCTTTGCAGGCTGTTGTAGTAAACTCACTTGTTACAATAGTGCTGATGGTGATGTGGGCAGTTACCAGGCTGTCGCAGCTATTGGCGGTTTGGTAAGTATGGGTATAATCACCAGTACTGGAAATTGAAGTACCCCATGGAAGGTCATAGTTCTTGCAGGTTGTAACCGAGAATTCACTTGTTACACTGTTACTGATTGTAATTTGTGCAGTTACCAGGCTATCACAACCATCGACAGTTTGGTAAGTATGGGTATAATCACCAGTACTGGAAATTGAAGTACCCCATGGAAGGTCATAGTTCTTGCAGGTTGTAACCGAGAATTCACTTGTTACACTGTTACTGATTGTAATGTGTGC
>JBDSBP010000561.1:0-5880 GCA_039921525.1 Chitinophagaceae bacterium
TCCTTTTTCAATAAACGCTACTCCGGCACGTAATACAAACAAACTCGCGTTGGCGCTATAAATAGCAGGTGTCGGGTGACCAACAATTTCTTCTACGTTGTCAACTCCATGTGTTTCACTCTTCGCCTGGTTTGCTTTTTCCGCAGAAATGGCAATACCTTTCATTTTGTGAGAAAGAATATCTCTTAATTTTTCTTTGGCTGTAACAACAGCCACTTTTCTTCCGGCATTGGCGGCCGCGGCTAATAATGTTTCCGCCCGGAGGTATTCTGAGGAGTTCATCATCACCTCCTGGTCTTTTTCGACATCATAAAAGAAATTTCCACTAATGCCGTGAACTGCAGGACTAACACCAGTTACTATAGAGGAGTTATTTACGTTAGTGAATGAAGGTAAAGCACCGCGTACCATACCTCGATAGCCTTGTATTGACATTTTTTTCAGATTTGGCATCCGGTCATGAGCCATTGTTGTGTCCAGGTATTCATCAGCCGAGCCGTCCATACAAATTACTACGATAGGCTTTGCAGCAGAATCGTAGGTTTTGCCATTTACTGAAAAAGGTTGCGTTGAAATGTTGTACATTCTTTTAATTTAAATTCAATTATTATTTATACTTTTTATTGATATTACTTGTTTTAATCTTATTTGTTTTGATTTTAATAAACAGGTGCATTAATAAACAGTTTTTTAAAATTATTTGATCGGCCATATTATGCCATTCCGGTTATCGGCGACACCCTATTATGATTGTAATGATGCTTTTAGATTTACCGTATTTACTGAATACTCATTTGTTGGATACGCCCAACGAGTGGGTATTGAGTTGTTGTTAGCATTCGCCGGACCGATATCAAATTTAGGAATTCCGGCTCTGCGATAGTTGTAATAAGCCTGCCTGCCTGAATTCTGAAAAAAAGCAATATACTTTTGTTCGAGGATTTGGGTTAAGCCACCAGCTGTATTTCCAGAAAAGGAATTTTTTATTTTAAAGTTATTGATTGCAGCGTTATTTACGTCAAATAATTTCATAGACTCTTCAATTCCATGATTGTAATAATCAGAAGCATAGCCTACCCCAAAGCCTCTGTTAAGTCCATCAGCAATGTCGAAATTCGTTTCAGATGCTGCCAACTGTATTGCGGGAATCCCTGAAGGTGAAGCCAGACAAAAGACGATCATAATGATGTTTGATGGAAAGATTTCAGAGGCAGTTTGATTATTTGTAATGGTTACTTAATATAGTTAGGTACAAGATAAATGCTTTTTTCAAATAATTTACCAATACTAAACTTATCACGCAACCGTTTGCGAAAGCTTCCTGGCCGATAACCATGCATCAGCGCATAAATAATCTATTTGTTCCTGGGAAATTTTTGAAAATTAATAGCATTTCCATCACCGATGCATGGACGCAAATAAGCGACTTTCCGTTTCAACTACCGGTTACGCTCAACGCTTTTAAAATGGGCGATGATATTATTTTGGCCAGCGGAGAAATAGAACCAGGGATGAGAACAACAACAGTTATCCGGGGTGCCATTCTGGCAAGGTCGCATTTTACCATCCTGGATTATATAGTGCTGGGCGTTAATTTTTTACTGATGCTGGGTTTTGGATACTGGGCGGCCAAACGTCAAAAATCTACCGACGATTATTTTAGAGTTTTTTGCTGATGGCACCTATCAGATTCGGACGAAAGTTTGTTGAAAGGAATTCCGGTTGTACCCAAAGGGGAGGCTATGCATGGACAGTTTTTTCCATTATTAATTGAGCCCGGAAAAATGTAGTGCTTCATCGTGAAGAAAAAATAAACAACATGGACGCATTGGAAAAAGAATTGTTGAATATTTTACCAAAGGAACGGGTAAAGGCCCGACTGATAGATCGGTATGCATACGCCAGCCATGCCAGTCATTTTTATTTGTTACTGCAGGCTGTTACACAGCCCATCAATATTGAAGAAATAAAAAAAATCTTTGAATTATCACATCAACTAAAAATTCCTGTAACCATTCGTGCTGGTGGCACAAGATTTCAAGACCAGTGCAGTTAAAATTCATTTGTGCTCACTGTTTTTTCCCAAAGAGTCTTTCATGAATTTTTAAAATTCAAACATCAGCATGAGATAACTTTGGTAAAAAAGTGCGATTTGTATTATGATGCTTTTCAACTAAATAATATTTAGTTATATTGAGATACCCGTAGACGCTCCGTGGTTCTCCGTGCAACTCTGTGTAATATCTTTGTTACACAGAGTTGCACAAAGAACCACGGAGATACCCGGAGACATTTTGTGTTTGCACAAAGAGTTCACGGAGATGCAAAGAGAATTACCGAACATATCTTTTAATTTCATTTTTTAAAAGTTTTACATTGAAGTTAATCAGCAGCCCTTCTGGTTTGGCTGCAACCTTCTAATGTGTAAGCACTAGTGTCATGTCAAACATAAACTGTCGGTTATTTTGGCTATCAGCATCAGCAGTCAGCTATCAGGAAAACAATGATAGAATTAGTTTCCTCCTGATAGCTGAAGGCTGAAGGCTGATAGCTGAAGCGTCATTTTAGAGTTGACATAACACTAGTGCTTCATGAACACCTTTTAAAGTTTCTACCGTTTTTAGTTCTACTACGATAATATTTTCCACAAGGATATCAATTCTCTAAACATACCCAGTTTTATATATTTATACACAACGAGTAATTTTTCAACCTCCTTTCCATTAACCATTTAAAATAAAATTGAGAAAAAAATTGTTCTTTGAAATAAAGTAGTAACTTTATTATGTCTGACATAATAAATATTGTCCAAAAAAGATAACATGAAACTAAAAACTGTTTATTTGAAAAGTGCCCTGCTAATGTTGGGGATGCTTTTTGCTTCCACGGTTTGGTCGCAATCTAAAAGAATTAGCGGCACGGTGAGTTCCGCCGAGGATGGCAATCCTCTTGCTGGTGTAAACGTTGCTCAAACGAATTCATACTGGTCTAAAGCTGCCATACTCATGTTGAAGGCAGATGTGTTTTTATGGACTAGTTACCGCGGTGGAGGTGCGGCTGACGCATCCACGGCAAAAAATACGTTGACTGATATACAAACAAAAATTACATGCCTGACTTTATTGCCAAATTTCGCAAGTGTTTTTGTATCCAATAATAAAAGCAATAATGAAATAATATTTGCAATCCGCAATCTTGTGAATGAGACTGCGTTGCCTATTGCAGGAACTTTTCTGCCGCAAACGAGTTTAATTCCCAATTTCTGGGACTCAGTTGGAAACAGGAAATTTGATGCGACAACAGATAATTGGGGCGGACTATTAAGAGCCCCGGTAAAAATTGCCACCTACAGAAAATTCAACGATCTTGACACCCGGAAGTCTGCAACCATACAGGCTGCTTATGATAAAGTTGGTTCTAATTATGTAATAGCCGGTGCCTTTGTAAAAAAATACCAGGGCGAACAAAATGCAGGAAGCAGGTATTACAGCAAAGATTTTCCTATTTACCGTTATGCCGATTTATTCTTAATGCTGGCAGAAGCAAAAGCTATTCTGGGTGAAGATCCCAAAACAGAGATCAACCTGGTAAGAGCAAGAGCTTATGGCGCCAATTATAATGCCGCCACAATTGGGTTTCCTAACCGCGCAATTGTTGCCGACCCTAAAAAAGCGATTTTGGAAGAGCGTTACCTGGAATTTATTTTTGAAGGTAAACGTTGGTACGACTTGCGCAGGTTTGGCGAGAGCTATGTTTTTGCAAATACAACCATGCCATCTTATAAGAGTTTCAGGCTGCTATGGCCAATAGACCGTGCTTCCTTAACAGATAACAGGGCCCTGACACAAAATCCAGGCTACCCTGTTTTTTAAAAATAAAACGTTGTTTTTGATATAGTTTTTTTAATGCAAGCAAGAAAACCGGGAAGACTTTAACCGGGGTTTAAAAATATTTTTTAAAATTAAAATAATTAAAATAACATGGATATTAAACACCTTCAGGGGCTTATTGCTGCGCCTTTTACCCCGATGAATGAAGACGGATCCCTGCATCTTTCGGTAATCCCTGCATATTACGAAATGCTGAAGTCTAATGGAATTACCGGCGCTTTTAGTTGCGGCTCTACCGGTGAAGGGGTGTCCATGACGGCCAAAGAAAAAATGGCTGTAGCAGAAGCCTGGGCTGCCTGTACAAAAAATGATAAGGACTTTAAAGTGATGACGTTGCTTGGCGGTACAAGCATTGCTGATTGTATAGAATTGGCAATGCATGCAGAAAGAATAGGTTTGTATGGAGTTTCTTTTACATCTCCTTTTTATTTTAAACCTGCCAACGTAAAATTACTGGCAAAAGCTTGTATAGAAATAGCAAAGGCCGTACCTAGCCTGCCCTTTTATTATTATCATATTCCCGTACTTACTGGTGTAAATTTTCCTATGATAGATTTGCTCCGGGAATTGCATGGCAAGCTTCCCAATTTTGCCGGCATAAAATATACCCATGAAGATTTTATGGATTTTTTGTCCTGCATTAATTTTGAAAATAAAAAATACGATATGCTTTGGGGCAGGGATGAGTGCCTGTTGTCGGCACTGGTACTGGGAACCAGGGCTGGCGTGGGAAGTACGTTTAATTACGCAGCGCCATTATATTATAACCTTATAGATGCTTTCAACAAAGGAGACCTTACAACTGCCCGGTCTTTGCAACAGAAGTCGATCGATATGATTAGTCTTTTGGGTAACTATGGAGGAATAGCCGTTGGTAAATCCTATATGAAATTAATTGGAATTGATTGCGGGGAGTTTAGGCTGCCTGTGAAAAATATGTCTGACGAAGAATTCCAGCATTTTCAGAAAGATGCCGATCAAATAGATTTCAAAAGTTTTTCATCCCATAAGCCAGTTGCCGGTACGACCTAATTGATTGTCAGCTATCAGCCTTCCGCTGCAGCCATCAGCTGTCAGCAGATCAATGCAGGCAAGCTTTCCTCCCGATAGCTGAAGGCTGATGGCTGATAGACTTATAACTCAACACTGGTTTCTTGTTGATACATCTGAAAATGTTTCATGGATACCGTTATTAAAAAAGTCTTAAATGAAATACTGCTGAAGCAAATTACTAAATTAGTTTTTATGCATACGAATTTATTTAGGTTATTGATATTATTCACTTTTTTATCAACTAACACGATCGCGCAAAAACCACAGCAGCCTTCAATAAAAAGGTTCGATACTATATTAGTAATGGCAGATGACCCCGGGTGGGTGACGTAGTATATAATGGAAATAAAATTGTAAAAACGCCCAACCTGGATAGAATGGCCAGGCGGGGAACAAGGTTAAATAGATTTTATGCTGCTGCACCTGTTTGTTCTCCTACATTGCTTTCTTTAGTAGGCAAGGTTATTTGTATAGTATATCTGCAGTCACTGAATTCGAAATTTATTCAGCAGTTACAATCTCACAAAATACCTTTTGGGAGAATTTATTAGAAAAAATTCAAGTCGTACTTTTGATCGAACTGTAGTAAAAGTAGCTGTTGAAATAAATAATGATTTGAAGCGTAAACAAATTGATCTTGCAGACCTTTTTATTGCAGCGACAGCAATTTCAAATGGCTTTCTTTTTACTACTCTTAACAGAAAGTATTTCGAACGAATAGACCAGCTCAAAATTATAAAATAACGCGGCGTGCAACAGTGCATTAAAGAAATTGGGGCCGACGTAACCAGTATTGAGCTGTAGAATATCATTGAGCAATAGTTCCGGCGGACAGAACAATGTGGGTCATCTGGACTATATTTGAACATTAAATCAACGTTGAGCAGTTGTTAAACCAGGTTAACGGATATGCATTTCCCCAACTTCTTTAATGCTG
>JBDSBP010000562.1:0-7954 GCA_039921525.1 Chitinophagaceae bacterium
CAATCCATTTATTGCCGTAAACTGTGGAGCAATTCCTGAAGGAACTATCGACTCAGAATTATTCGGGCACGAAAAGGGCTCGTTTACGGGAGCCCTTGACGCACGCAAAGGCTATTTCGAAAGTGTAAACGGTGGTACTATTTTCCTGGATGAAATTGGTGAAATGCCCCTGGGCACACAGGCCCGTTTATTAAGAATGCTGGAAACTGGTGAGTATATCAGGGTAGGTTCCAGCAAAGTACAGAAAACAGATGTAAGGGTTATTGCGGCCACTAATAAAGAGTTGATTGAATTTACCCATAACGGTAAATTCAGGGAAGATCTTTATTACCGACTAAGCACCGTTCCTATTCGCGTGCCGGCGTTGCGAGACAGAAGGGAAGATATCCCGTTGCTGTTTCGAAAGTTCTGTGTAGACTTCGCAGAAAGATACAAAACCGTTCCTGTGCAGTTGGACGAGGAAGCTAAAAATCTGCTTATTAATTATTCATGGCCAGGCAACGTACGCGAATTGAAGAATATTGCTGAGCAGGTATCCGTGCTTTCCCAGGACAAAAACATTTCAGGACCGGTATTCCGGAGGTTCCTTCCGGAAAATTCACTGAACCGGTTGCCGGTACTGGCTTCTCAAAACGGCTCTTCCAATGGAGATTTTTCGAATGAAAGGGATCTTTTATACAAGCTTTTTTTCGATATGAAGAAAGATGTAACTGAATTGAAAAAGATGTTTGTTGATATTCTTAAAAATCCGGCCAATGCATCCACAGCCGTGGCTTATGCTAAAGAATCTTTGATGCATGATTACCCCTTGATCAATGAAATACAAAATGGCCAGTCGCCTGCAACATTAGTACAGGGCTCACAGGCCGTACTCATAAAGCATGATGATATTTATGAACATGAAGAAGTAGAAGAGTCGTTGAATATTATGGATAAAGAAAAAGAACTGATCATCAAGGCGCTGAAAAAGCATAAGGGTAAACGTAAAGATGCTTCTATGGATCTGGGTATCAGCGAAAGAACGTTATATAGGAAATTGAAGGAATATGATATTGACGAATAATAATTAATGGTTAATGGTTAGTGGTTAATTGTTAATTATTAATGATTGTCTGTCTTTTAAGACATTGGTACTATATATTTAATATTCAATAATTAAAGATCAATGGGCAGAGGGTCGCCTGAAACCTATAAGGTTTGTTTGCGTAATACTGAACGGTAGGCCGACTAAAAGCGGGGTTCGGCCTCTTTTTAGTTTTTTAATCACCCACAGTGCTTAAAATATTTTTTTCGAAAATGAAAATCACCAAATGAAGCATTTAAGAATATCTCTGTTATTTGCGCTGACTGCAATTGTGCTGTTGAGTGCGGGCTGCAAAATTTACAGGTTTAGAGATGTTAATATAGACCCCGATATAAAAACAGTAAAACTGAATTATATTGAGAACAAGGCAAGATATAAAAATCCCCAGCTTAGTCCTCAATTAACTGATAAATTGAGGCAGAAGATTAACAACCAAACCAGCCTTACGCAGATTCAGGGTGATGATGCTAATCTTGAGATCACCGGATCTATAACGGACTACAGCACTACCACTTCGGGTATAAGTAACCAACAGGCCGCCAGTAACCGGTTAACTGTTTCCGTGAGCATCACTATAAAAAACAGGCTGGATGATAAAAAAAGTCGCGAGGAATCTGTTTCACGAAATTTCGATTTTTCTGCTAATTTAACGCTTGACCAGGCCGAGGCCCAGTTGAATTCAACCATTATTCAGAATCTTACGGACGAAATATTTAACCGTATTTTTTCTAACTGGTAAAGGCGTCATATCTTGCACATCCCTTAAATACTATGCAAAAAATTCTGCAGCATCTGTCCCATAAAAACACTTTACAGGAAATTCCTGTAGAAACGCTGCAGCAAATCACCCAGGAATATCCGTTTTTTGCGGTGGGGCAGTATTTACTTACAAAAAAACTGCTGGAAACGGAGGGTCCGGGATATGAAAAGCAGTTTCAAAAAACACTTATTTACTTTCACAACCCATTATGGTTGCAATACCAGTTGCCCACTCAAACCCTGGTAGATATACCGGCACCTGGCAACAAAGAGTACCCTGAAGTAAAGGAAGATGCCGTGGAAGCAGGTGATGACACTTCACCGTCTTCCCACGATCTGATAGAAGATGTGGTTTTGCACCAGGAGATTGATTATTCAACTGCTGAAGTAATTGCCGATCACGACGAAAAGGTGTTAGAAACGATTATTCCCGAACAGATAACGGTTCAGAAGGAGCCTGAAAAACAGACCATCCAGCGGGAGGAACCATTCACCTTCCAGGCTTTTCACACCGTAGATTACTTTGCCTCGCAGGGTATTAAATTGGGTCAGGATGCGCTGCAACAAGATAAATTGGGTAAGCAGCTTAAAAGTTTTACCGAATGGTTAAAAACGATGCGTCGTTTGCCGGAAACTTCTGTAGTAGAGATACTCGATAAGATCAACGATGGTGAAATAGCTCAAATCGCAGCTCATTCATTGGAAGAAAAAGAAGTACTGACTGAAGCAATGGCGGAAGTGCTGGTTAAACAGAAAAAATACGAAAAAGCAAAAGAGCTGTATACCAAATTAAGTTTGCTTAATCCGCATAAAAGCACGTATTTTGCAGCCAAAACCGAAGATCTTAAACAGTTTTGATATGATACTTGTATTTGTAATAATAGTTGTTCTTGCCTGCATAGTCCTTGGATTTATTGTACTGGTCCAGAATCCTAAGGGTGGTGGTTTAGCGGCTAATATTGGAGGCATAGGAAATCAGTTCATGGGAGTTAAGCAAACCAACGACGTACTGGAAAAAGGTACCTGGATATTTGCAGCAATTGTTGCCTTGATGTGTTTATTTTCTGTGGCATTTATTCCATCAACTACCACCAGCAGACAAAACCTGCTTGATAAAATAAATGCTAAGCCAACAACCACCAATACGGTACCGGCAACCACACCACAACCCACTGTTCCATTGCCTTCTACCCCTGCTAGTAACGGCAAATAATTTTTTTATATATTTTTATGGCCCTGTCTTACTAATAGACAGGGTTTTTTATTTAAATTGAACAACAATCGCGGGCTTTATGAAGAAGATAGCTTTAATTCTTTTGGTGGTAGTGATGTTGATTTCATTATTTGTTGGCTGGAAGATTTTTGGTCCTGCTACGTATTTTAAGCCAACCATGAAGTACTTGTATATTCCTTCGAATAATGCAACCAAAGAAAAAATACTTGAGTTACTGGAGAAGGATTCAATGGTAAGTTCTACTATGAGTTTTAGCTGGCTGGCAAATAAAATGGACTACTGGAAGCAAATTAAACCAGGCAAATACAAAATTGAATCGGGATACAGTGTTCTTAACATTGTCCGGCTTTTAAGGAACGGTCGCCAGTCGCCCGTAAACCTTGTCATCACAAAATTGAGAACAAGAGAAGACCTTGCCTCCCTTACCGGCCGGAAATTTGAATGTGATTCTGTTGCTATGATCAGTTATCTTACCGATAACGAGTCTCTGCAAAAATACCAGTTAGATTCAAACACGGTGATGACAGCCGTATTTCCAAATACATACACATTCTTTTGGAACACCACTCCTGACAAGATCTTTACTAAACTCATCCGTCAATACAACCAATTCTGGACACCCGCACGAAAGGATTCAGCAATTAGCAAAGGACTTAATCCTCAAACAGCGTATATCCTTGCTTCCATAATTGAAGAGGAAACCAACAAAAATGATGAGAAGGGTAATATAGCCAGTGTTTACCTTAATCGGATCAGTAAAGGCATGCACCTGGGTGCCGATCCTACGGTTAAATTTGCATTAAAGGATTTTAGTTTGAAAAGGATTTACAACAAACACCTATCTGTAGAATCGCCTTATAATACGTACAGGGTTTTTGGTTTGCCGCCCGGTCCTATTTGCACACCTTCCAATATAACTATAGATGCAGTATTAAATGCCCCTAAAACAGATTATTTATATTTTGTAGCAAAGAGTGATTTTTCCGGACATCATTCCTTTGCCAACTCTTACGGACAACATTTAAAATATGCCAAAGAATACCAGGAAGCGCTGAATAAATATCTGCAGCAAACCAACCCGGCAAAAGATAACCTTGATAAATAAACAGGATGAACAAACTGGAACGATTTGTACTGAATCTATCACCGGTAAAATTTTTGATCCATAAAAGCCAGCAGATCATTTTACCGGGGTTCCAGGGTTTGTGTTTATATGATGTTATTGTTTTTTTTATTACGCAGGTAAATAAGGTTGGCTTAAACGAACGTGCTTCCTCCATAGCTTTTAATTTCCTGATGGCAATTCCGGCAGCAGTTATATTTCTGTGTACGCTTTTACCTTACATGCCTATTTCCAAAGAGATCACTCCGCAGTTGTTGGTGCTGGCAAACGAGTTCATCCGGGATCATGACACTTTTTTAGCAGTGGAGAAATTCTTAAATGACTTCTTAAATACACCTCGTAGCGGTTTACTGTCACTGGGCTTTTTCCTGGCAGTATTATATTCCTCCAACGCCATGCTGGGTATCATGAGCACATTCAATAAATCAGTCATAAAAAGATCCGATCGAAACTATTTTGAATCCAGGTGGATGGCTATCAAACTTACCTCGCTGGTAATTTTACTCATTCTTGCTTCCCTGGTGCTGACTATTTTGCAAGGTGAATTGTTCAACCGGTTATTATCCTGGATGGAAATTACAAGCCCAACCATTAAAGGCCTTATCAATTCATTTCGGTACGTGGTCATTATAGCCTTAATATTTTATGCCATTGCATTTATTTACAAATATGCTCCTGCTGTTAAAAAACGCTGGAAATTAATCTCTCCCGGCACCATCCTGGCAACTTTTCTAACCGTTTTTATCATGTTCATGTTTTCGTTTTGGGTGAGCCGGTTTAGCAATTACAACAAAATTTATGGTTCCATCGGCACTGTTTTGATCATCATGTTACTCACTTATATCAATGCCCTTATCCTTTTAATTGGTTTTGAATTGAATGCCAGCATTCATTCACTCAAACATATAGCTGAGGAGAGACACGCGAAATGAATCAGTTACGAATTACGAATTACGGACTTGTTTTCCGGTTTCACGTAGCTTTGAAACCCTCATCTCTTAATTCGTAATTCGTAATTGTACTTGATATCTCCCTCCTTTTTCGGAACTTCATACTATAAATGTGTTCCATGAAACAGATTATAACTACGCTGCTTGCTTTCATTGCATTTTCCGCTTCGTCACAGGCGGTTTTGCCGATCGGCTCTTCCCTTCCAAAGCCTGAAATAAAATTGAAAGACGTTTCAGGTGAGCTGGTTTCCCTGAACGAAATAAAAACAGCTAATGGTTTACTGGTAATGTTTAGTTCCAATACCTGTCCCTATGTAGTAAGAAATCAAAGTCGCACAAAAGAAATATGCCGGTACGCGCAGGAAAAAAACATTGGAGTAATTTTATTAAACTCGAACGAAGCCACCAGGTCGGATGGTGATTCTTACCAGGATATGCAGAACTATGCAAAGCAACAGGATTACCAGTGGAAGTATGTTGTAGACAGTCACAATGAGTTGGCAGACGCGTTCGGCGCCAACCGAACCCCGGAATGTTTTCTTTTTGACAATAACGGCAAACTTGTATACCATGGTGCAATCGACAACAGCCCGGCTGATAGTAAAAATGTGAGCAGGGTTCATTTAAAAGAAGCGATTAAGGAAATGCTTTCCGGAATTAAAGTATCTGTAAATGAAACCCGGTCTGTTGGATGTACTATTCAACGAAAAAAGACCATATAAGAAATCTTCTTTTTCAAAACTATTCAAAAGAGCTAAAGAGAGAATTCAAATCCAAGCGTCGCAATCGCTTCAACGAACATAAAACCCTGTGTAACGCGGTTTCCTTTCATTTTTTCCGTATTGGCAAGAGCATTGATGTATCGAACATACCCTGTCTTTCCTGTGCCTTCGATAAAAAAACGTTTCAGCGGATAAAAACGTAATCCGCCTTCAACACTTAGGTTATAACCTGCGACATGAAAAGCATTATTCAGCTCCTCCCCTCTCCATGTAAAATCGGAACGGGGAATATTAATGCCTGCGCCGCCTTTAACTACATAGGTCAGCAATTTACGCGTCTTGCCATAATTTTGAGCAAGTGTTGCCAGTTTCACATAATTAATATGAAGCCAGTTAGCTCCGTCTGTATGCTCAAAATGAAGGAAATTATCGGGGGTCAGGATGCTGTCTGCATCAACATGCACACCGTCAATAGTTCCTTTAACATGTACTTTCTGCCCATCCGTAACGATGTATTTGGCATGATCAAAATTGATTTCAATGGCCCGGGTACCCTCCTTGTTCAGGTAAAAACCGATCCTGTAATTGTATTGCGGAATAGATATCTGCGACGGCTCTTTATAGATAGCATCAAAGTCGTTTGAGTCATGTGCTTTAGCATGTAATAATGTAAAATTATTCCCATTGCTCATCTTAAAATGAATATTACTCTTAGTGTACGACTCGGTGTTATAGCCCCACTGAACGTACATTCCCTTAAACCAACGTGTATCTTTTTGTTGTGCATAGAGTTGCGAAAAGCATCCTGCCAACACACAACCCAGTATGATCCATTTTTTCATCTTATAAAAGTACTTCGACAACTCCACAATTAAAAGAGAAGGCGTGAAAAAAACAGCTAGTGCATCCTCCCAAAAACATTACCGAATCAATTTCCAGAGACAAAATAACAAATAATCAAGCCCGTTAGATAAGTGTGCCTTTTAAAAGAAGTAGACTTGCAAGCTTATTTAAACTTTGTTTCTACCCGTTTACAGATTATAGTTTTATTTAATCAGCCAGGGCTCTCAATTCTCTTTCCAGTTGTAAAGGTGTCAACTGCTGCTCATAAAATTTTCGGTAGTTTTTCTTATTATTAACCATTAACGTAGCAGGAATTGATCCGGACCATTTCAAATCTATCCTGGGACAAAAATAATCTGCATTCGTTTCGTTCAGCCAAACAAGCGGGATTGAGAAATTTTTTTGGCTGGCAAAAGAAGAGATTTTAGCAGGAAAGTAATCCGGGGGGTCCAAACTTACTAATATTAAGTCCACCATCCCGTTGAATTTTTCATTGATCGTACTCTTAAAATAGGGTATTTCATGTACACAGGGCGCGCAAAATGTTGCCCAGAAATTTACTACCAGCGGCTTTTCGCTGTCCCTGATATATTTCTCCAATTCACCGATACTCATCTTCTTTATCCCCTGGCCAGTCGAAATACCACATATTAACACAACGAAAAAAGAAAGCACTATTTTTTTCATGGTATGACTTATCTATTTAACAGGATCACTCAAAAATCCCCATTCCCTTAATAACGCATTATATTGGCCATCTTTCAAGCTACGGTTTTCATAATGACCAGCAAGACTTTTTTGACGAAAAGCCTCATATAAGGTTACCGCGCAAGCTACTGAAATGTTTAATGATTTGATGATGCCCACCTGGGGGATGATGAAATTTCCGTCCGCCATCGCTCTTATTTCATCACTTACCCCATCATGCTCGTTGCCAAAAACCAGGGCAATAGATGGAATAAAATCAATATGATGTAAACTTACCGCATCACTGCTTAAATGAGTTGTTAAAATTCGGCTATAGTTTTTACGAAGAACGTTAAAGCACTGTTGCGCGTCAGCAAACTGGTGAATGGTTAGCCATTTACTTGCGCTGCTACTGCTTTTACTTCCCCATTTCTTGTGCGGTGCAATCTTGTTGTTTAATACATAAATCTCCTGCAGGCCCACCGCATCACAGGTACGCATAACGGCAGATATATTATGGGGATCAAACACATTTTCCAGTACAACTGTTAT
>JBDSBP010000563.1:0-5478 GCA_039921525.1 Chitinophagaceae bacterium
AGTCCACATTTTATTTTTAATTGTCTCAACTCGATCGATAACCTGATCCAGACCGATGAAAAAGATATGGCAACAAATTACCTTGCAAAATTTGCGAAACTTATACGTGCAATACTTGAAAATTCAAAGCAGAATGTAATCCCATGCTGGAAGGACCTTGAGTCACTCAGGCTATATCTTGAGCTGGAAGAATTCAGGTACAATAACAAGTTCTCTTACCATATTAAAATAGCTGACGAAATTCTCGAGGGTGATTATAAAGTCCCTCCACTGATCATTCAGCCTTTCGTTGAAAACGCCATTCATCATGGCCTCTTAAATAAACAATTTGGCGCGAGAGATCTTTGGATCGATGTGTCTGTTGATGATGATAACACTATTAAATATACAATAACGGATAATGGAGTGGGTAGAGCTCAGGCCAATATTTACAACCAGATCAACGGTGATACACATTTTTCCATGGGAATGGAAGTAACTATCGATCGAATCAGTCTTTTCAATAAGGGTGATCACGGAGGCGTGAAAGTTACCGATCTTAAAGATGAAAATAACGATGCCGCAGGAACGCAAATTGAAGTCTGGTTATTAAACTAATCTAAATCAAAAAGAATGAAAGCCGTCATTATTGATGATGAAGCCAACAGCAGGAACGCATTAAAGCGTAAGCTTTTGGATCACTGTCTGCCTGTACAGCAGATTATTGAATGTGCAGACGGTGAAGAGGGAATAAAAGCAATTGAAGAGCAAAAACCTGATATAGTATTTTTAGATGTGGAAATGCCAAGGATGAACGGATTTACAATGCTTCAGAATTTGAAGGTCCGGGACTTTGAACTGATCTTCACTACTGCATATGACCATTTCGCTATCCGGGCAATCCGCTTCAGCGCTCTGGATTATCTCGTGAAGCCCATTGAGGTGGCAGAGTTAAAAGTGGCTGTGGAAAAGGCTCTGGAAAAAAGATCAGGTAACATTCCAAATGCCCGTATAGAAACACTATTGCACAACCTGGTTTCGAGAAAAAATGACCTGGAACGCATTGTGTTGCCATCCTTTGAGGGCTTACATTTTATCGAACTTCGGAATATCATTTACCTGGAGGCGGAAAGCAATTATACATTTATTCATTTAGTAACAGACCCTAAACTTACCATTTCTAAAACTCTAAAGGATTTTGAAGAACTGCTGCCCCAAAACACATTTCTCCGCATTCACCGCTCGCATATGATCAACAAAAACCATATCTCAAAGTACCTCAGGAGTGAAGGTGGCCAGGTTATGATGAGCAACGGGGTTCTGCTGTATGTGGCGAAAAGAAAAAAAGATGAATTTCTAAGATCCATAGGCCAATAATTTGCGGCCTTTGTATAATTTTCCCTGGCAAAAGGTTGCTAACAACAGGAAAATGGTGTTGCGGCTATAAATCCCCAAGATCATTTTTTCATTTGGCGATTGATTAAATACAATTTATACCTAAGCCTGGGTTCAGCACCGGCATGGTTGTATCAACGCGAACCATATTTAAATTCTTTACTACTTTCTTCTATTATTACCATCATAAAATTGATGATGCGTTGAAAGTCACGAAGAGGGAGCCGTTCATCAATACCGTGATAACCTTTACTGTCCGTTATCGGTATGAAATTAACCACGCCGTCAGCTATGTTACGGTACTGCCGGGAGTCCGTTGCTCCTAACATCAGAAAAGGTGCCGGAAGCACACGTGCCACTGTTTTATAGACTGCACTCTCCACCCGTCTAAAGGCAGGCGATTCAATAGGAGTAGTAGGTGAGGGCTCCGTATTAGACTTACCGATCTTGGAAATTTTTAATCGGTCATCAGCTATTACCCGGCGGATAAAATTTTCCACTGTTTGGGCTGTTTCGCCTGGCAGGATCCTACAATTGATAACTGCTGTAGCTATAGAAGGTATCATATTATCTTTTACACCACTTTCCAGAATGGTCGGAACTATAGTAGTATAAATCATAGCAGCACCTCCAGGGTCTGAGGAGAGGATTTTCTTAGTGGTACCTTCAAACAACCACATATTTGCCGAAGCCATCCTATTAACAAAAATGGTAGACGATGACCCTATACGGTGCATAAATTCCCGTACAGTCGGAGTTAATCGGGAAGGTGAAGTTTTGCTTCTCAACCTGTACAAACCTGCAGTCAATATATCAATTGCAGTCTCTTTTGCCGGCTGGGATGAGTGTCCACCTTTTTTTAATACAGATATCCGGTAAGAAACATATCCCTTTTCCGCAACACCGATTAACGCAACTGGCCGTTCTACCTCTTTTACCGCGTTCTCGATCAGTTCTCCTCCTTCATCCAGAACCATCTCAGCCCGCACTCCTTTTCTTGCGAGGTATTCGGCACTAGCCTTTGCACCGTTTCCGGAAACCTCTTCATCATGCCCGAAGCATAGATAAATAGTCCTTTGGGGTATGAAGCCTTTACGCAGCATTGCTTCTGTTGCTTCAAGAATAGAGATCACCCCTGATTTATCATCAACGGACCCCCGTCCCCAAATACAAGAATCGGTAATGCTGCCGCTAAAAGGAGCAACAGTCCACTCCTTTAACGCAGCCTCTTCAACAGGTACCACATCATAATGACCTAACAGGATAATAGGCTTAAGTGAAAGATTTTGTCCTTTCCATTCAAAAACAAAAGAATATTGATTAATCATTGTTCTTGACAGAGTACGGGAAAGTATCGGGTATGAATGCTCTATAAGCATGCGGAACGCAGTAAAGGCTGCCGTATCGATAGCAGATGTATCGCTTAAAGAGATTGTAGGCAACTGCACTGAAGCACTTAAATGTTGTATGGCAGAATCAGGCAGGGGTGATTGTGCTGTATTGACGGTGCCGAATGGCCAGGGCTTTACACGAAAAGTGTTGAAAAGGATAATAGCGATAAACACCAACAAAACAATACCCAACCCGATTAATATTTTCTTAATCATATCTTGCCATTGTTGCATATCCTATTGCTCCACCCAGTGTGGTACCATCGACCAGAAATGCTCCATACCACATTCTGTATTTCTTTGCATCTAAAATAACACTTGGAAATACCAGTTGTATATTCCATGTATCCGCTAGCAAAATGGGATTTTTATCATACTTTGTCCAGGCAATACCATCTTTTGAAAAAGCATACCCAAGGTGTTGCTCACCGGTTGAAAAATTTTCACCGGCATACCACATTTCATATCCAGCTTTGGTTTTGATAACACTCGGCGCGAGTGCGGATGTAACGTCCCATTCTCCAGGTATGCCATGTTTGACTACGGGATCGCTATAATGATAGGGTGCGTTTGCAGTTGCGGGATTATCGTACACTGCCCAGTTTATACCATCCGGCGAAGTGGCGTAGCCAATGGAGTTTTCAGTAGTGAGCGTTGATTGCCGCAATGAACCAATGGACCCTGAGAACCACATTTTAAAAATACCGTTTTCCTTTATTACCGTTCCGGGGAAGATACCATCGCGATACCATCCCATTGCCTTAGATTGAAACACAGGAGATGGATAACGGTCCCAATTAATCCCATCTACAGAAGTGGCATATCCTATCTTGTCACCATTGGTATCTCCTGATAAATACCACATACGCAACACAGCTCCATCCTGTAATATAACAGGAATCGCAACGTTGGATTCATCCCAGGATCCGGGCTTGCCTAAAAACACCGGGTTACCACTGTATCTTGTCCAGTTTATGCCATCGGTGGAAGTAACATAGCCTATACCGTTTAAACTTTCAATTCCATGACCACCACTGTACCACATTTTATAGGTAGAGGTAGTCTTGATTACAGAGTGCCCAAGGATAATTCCATCGTCCCAGGCTTTATTACCTTTAATAAAAACGGGATTCCGATCTTCCTTTTTCCATACCTGTTTTTTTTCCAGGGAAGTGTATTGATGACCTTCATCTTTTTTACATGCGGAGAGCATGATAATTAAACCAGCTCCCGCAAAAATTAGCCTTTTCATTTACTTTAGGTTTAATGGTTGCAACTATTGTTACTAATATTATTTTTTTGAACACGTAATTTTCGACGATTAATAAATGATGATCAAATTTAATAAGGTATTTTTTGACGTGCATTCAAATGATTGAAGTACGGTTTTGAATGAGTGAAGAGTAATTAATAGTGATTAAACACAACCACGTTTTAATCAGCTAAACCGGTCGCAGCATACTAAACCGTCGCAACGTCCTTGACTCCCGCTCATGGCGCGTGAGGAGACATTGCTATGAAGGGAGCATACACTATTTTGTAATAGATAAAAAAAGTCTTTTTTTCTTGTAACATTTGATTTACGGAATTATATCCTCTCACTCTTGGCTTTGGAGAACCTTTGCCGGGAAGCGATGAATTTTCATATAAAAATTGTTGTTGAAACCGGTCTAATTGCGCATCCATAATCTTAAACCAAAGAGGTGGAACAAAAGCAAGCAGCATTGATTCCGGATAACCAGTAGCTAGTTGCAGTGTTTCTGGCGACGGCTTCCCGGCTACTGCTGCCCGGATAAGTAATTTTTACAGTGCAGAGGTTGATGGCAGCGGAAATATTTATATAGCCGATGCCGATAATCACCGGATCCGCAAAATAGATGCAGCCACAGGTATTATCAGCACGTAGTAGGAACAGGAGTCGCAGGATTTTCAGGAGATGGCGGGCCTGCTACTGCCACCCAACTAGATCTTCCGGTAGATGCACAAGTAGATGGTGACGGCAGTATATACATCGCTGATCATAACAATAACTGCATTCGCATGGTAACAGCAGCTACAGGTATCATTAGCACTATCGCTGGCGGCGGCCAGGGCTTCTCCGGCGACGGTGGCGCCGCAACGGCTGCACAATTTAATCATCCAACAGGTTTGGCAAGAGATGGAAACGGCAATCTATATGTTGCTGACTTCCTCAATAGTCGTATACGTAAAATCACTGCGGCTACAGGTATCATCAGTACTATTGCAGGAACGGGTACCGCAGGCTATTCCGGTAATGGGGGCATTTCAACCACTGCTACCTTAAACGGCCCCTGGGATGTAGTGTTAGATGCCTCCGAAAATATTTATATTGCCGAGTTATACAATCATGTTATCCGGAAGATAGCGGCGGGAACGGGTATCATAAGTACACTGGCAGGTACAGGCATTGCAGGATTTTCAGGCGATGGTGGTAATGCTACTTCAGCTCAGTTATTTAATCCGTACAGCCTGGTGTTCGATGGCAGCGGCAACTTTTATATTGCTGATACATACAATAGCCGCATCCGCAAAGTAACCGCCGGCACAGGTATTATAAGCACCATTGCTGGCACAGTCACCCCTGGCTTTTCCGGTGATGGCGGCCCGGCAGTTGCTGCACAATTAAATACGCCAACAGGGATATCGTTAGACAGAAGCGGCAACCTGCTGGTACCGGAATTTTCGAACAGCC
>JBDSBP010000564.1:0-11849 GCA_039921525.1 Chitinophagaceae bacterium
ACCAGTACATCTTTTGCGTATTTACCGGCGGTAAGGTCGCCGCTAAATGTATAGGCCATGGCATTCCAGCGGAGTGCGGCGGATGTATTATAAATATGCGAACCCCAGGCCGACCAGGTAGGCAACCAGTCCTCATCCGGGAATTGGTCGAGGTCGAATACCAGGCTGTCAAC
This sequence comes from Chitinophagaceae bacterium, assembly GCA_039921525.1. Lineage (GTDB taxonomy): Bacteria > Bacteroidota > Bacteroidia > Chitinophagales > Chitinophagaceae > JADCRZ01. Next base: position 174 of record JBDSBP010000564.1, read on the forward strand.
AGGGTTACGCTCCCGCTGTGTTTTTGCATTCTTAAGAATGTCGGCCAGCACCGGTTTAAAACGTTCTTCTTTAAATCGTTCATCGATCCTTTTTTTACCGTCTGCATTATAAAGAAGCCTCGGATGTTGCCCTGCTAAATTTTTAGGTACAATGTGTATGGTGAATTCAGTGGTTGAAAGAGACCCGGTGGCGTCTGATGCTTCTATTTTACCAAGAAAGAGTCCTTCACCAAATGAAAGTTTTAGCGGGGTAAGAGACCATACCTCTCCCTGTTTATTTAATGTTCCTGTGTAAATAATTTTCTTTGTATCGGTATAGGGAGCAATTACAACGGTGACTTTTTTAGCAGACAAAGGCCAGCGGCCACTGAGTGTAAAAAGATCTCCCTGGTAGTATTGTTCTTTAGCAATATAAGGATTGTATTCAGGCAGTTTGTACACGGCGGGTTCTGCAAATTGAAAAGCCGTGGCGCGTGCCGCCTGAAAATTTATATCATCAACGCCCAGGTAAATCGGCATCGCCGGATCGGCGTCTGTAACCTTTGCCAGGAAGGCGAGGGCATAGATTTTTACCCGGCTTTTGCCGGCCATAGCAGGGTTCTCGCGAGCAAAATCATCATATCCAAACGTAACAGAAACCCACCTGTTTGTTTGCGGGTTTGACAACGTTATATCGATCTTACCATAGTCTCCCGCAGCGAACCTGATCTTGTAATATTCCACCGGCAGGTTTGTTTTCAGGTAATAACGGAAACTTAGTTTAGCATTGGGGACAAGGTAGAGATCCAACAATTTTTGCGCACCGGTATAATTGTCCACATGCGTATAGGGAGTAACTTTTTGTACGAGTGACAGGTTGGGATCGCCGGGAACCAGTTCGTTTACGCGGAAATTCTGATCATATGCAAGATCCTGCCAGTGCGGGTACGACGCCCAGGCACCCAGGTCGCGGTTCTCAAAATTTTCAGAATAGGACCATGGCTCTAAAACTATATGATCCAAAGAGTCTTCCGTGTTAATATGGTATTTATTATTCGCCGGGTTTGCGGCGCAACGATCAGGCTGATGCAGCACTGCGGCTAACATCAATACGAAAAGTATTGTTTTCATTAATGTATTATTTGAATTTGTTATTTACCGTATAACACCGCCTTTTTCTTTTTTTGTAAATGACCAGTTGCGTATGCTATAACCATAGAAGGAATAATAAATCAGGTAGAGGTAACATGGGAACAAAACCCAGTAGGCATTGCGATACCCTGCAATGTCTGCGAAATATCCATAAATCAACGGCATGATGGCATTGCCGGCCAATCCCATTATCATAATAGAAGCGCCCAGTTTTGTAAATCGCCCCAGGCCCTCTAATGCCAGTGGCCAAATACCGGCCCACACCAGTCCGTTTGCCAGACCCAGCAGTGCTACGAACCAGATGGAAATGTCTGCCTTATGACCCAAAATGTTCGAGGGTCCTTTGGCATAGATGATCAGTAAAGTAAGGATGATGCCTAATACCGTACTGATACGTAAGGCATTCCCCTGGCTTATATAACGGGGTATGCAAATGATGCCGATAACATATGAACAGATAGTGGCGAACAGGGTGTATGAAGGGAACACTTTTGCTTCCAGCAGGCTGATATTCATAGAGGAGGCATAACCAATGATGGTATCTATGGATATTACCTGTGTGCCCACGTGTAAGAAAATGCCCAGGGCGCCCAGCATTAAATGCGGAAACTGAAAAATGGTTTTTTTGGAAGAATTGGCAATGGCCACATCCTCAGATTCATGCTCGGTATCTATTTCAGGAAGTGGTGCAAAGCGGATCAGTAGCCCAAGCAAAACCAGGAAAAAGCCCACGCAGGCATATGGGATAATTACACGTTGTATCAATTCATCCAGCGCAATTTCGCGTTGAGCGGCTTCCATCAGTGGAATCTGCTTGAATAGCGCTCCATCAGTGCTTCTGAAGATAACAGCTGCAAATAACAAAGGCGCGAGTATTCCTGCACCCTTATTACAGATGCCCATGATACTGAAACGCTGCGCCGCTCTTTCACGCGGGCCAAGGATAGTGATATAGGGGTTGGCAGCGGTTTGTAGTAACGCAAGTCCCGCTCCAATAGAAAATAAACCGAGCAGGAAAATCCCATAAGTGCGGGTCATGGCTGCCGGTACAAAAATAAAAGCGCCTACGGCCATCACCCAGAAGCCCAGCATCATTCCTTTTTTAAACCCTACTTTTTTGAGCACGAAGGAGGCAGGAATCGAAAATATCAGATAGGAGATATAAAAAGCAAAAGCTACAAAGTAAGATTCAAAATTGCTCAGCTCGCAGGCAAGTTTGAAATAAGGAATTAGTATAGCGTTTATCCAGGATACAAATCCAAACATGAAAAACATACCGCCAATGATGAGAACGCCCCTCCGCGTTTGATGCTGGCTTATCGAACCCATTTCCACAACATTATTTTTATTGCTCATGTTTTAGTTTTGGTGGTAAGATCGGCGCTCACAATTTCTGTGCACTTTTTTCGTCAATAAAAAGTACCGCATCAGGATGTGTTCTCAAAATCGTGGAGGGATATTTTTCACTGATGTCACTCATTAGTGTATGGTAAATAGCGTCCGCCTTTAGCGGGCCGGGAACTACCGCGCTGGCATAACCGGATTTAAATAAGGCCGGGATCGTAATTGTTAATGCATATACCGGCACTTTGTCCAAACTTGGAAAACAACCGTCATTTACCTGTTGCAACCGGCACTGTTCATCAAGGTCCACCACTTTTACAATTTTGGGATCTTTGAAATCAGCCACGTGCGGATCGTTAAAGGCCAGGTGTGTATTCTCTCCAATGCCCAGGCATACGATATCCGTTGGATATTTAATAAGCAAGCCGGTATATCTCTTACATTCTTCTTCCGGATCAGCAATGCCATTTAAGTAATGCACTTCGCGACAGGTAACGGCGCTAAACAATCGCTCGTTCAAATAGTATCCAAATCCTGCGGGAGCGTCTAAACCCAATCCAACGTATTCGTCCATATGGAAGGCATTGACGCGGTTCCATTCAATATTTTTCTTCTTAAGGTTTTCCAGGAATTCGTTTTGAGAAGGAGCGGATGCAAAAATAATGTTGACGTACTCGTTTGATTCTAATACCTCTGCTACCTTTTTAGCGAATGCTTCTGCGGCAACTTCGCCCAGCTCAGTTCTTGTTTCAAATACTTTTACATGTAGTGAATCTTTTGTAAATTCTCTCATACCCGTTTATTATTTGTTTTTATCAGTTTGTCATTATTATAGATTACCGCTGCGGTAAATTATATTACCTGCCGTTATGGTAACACCCACTTTAATGTTATCATCAAAGATAACGATGTCTGCATCTTGTCCGGTAACAAGGGAACCCTTACGGTCAGAAATACCTAAAATGGAAGCAGGTGTTGTAGAGATCATCCGAACGGCATCAACGAGGGGCACATCTGCCATGGTGATCATGGTTCTTACAAGCCGATCAGTGGTGGCAACACTTCCTGCAAAGGAACTGCGGTCTGGCAATTTTGCCACACCATCTTCCACAATTACTTTTAAGCCATCGTGCAGGCTGCCCAGGATACTTTCACCTGGCGGCATACCGGCGGCGCGCATGGCATCGGTGATAAGTGCTATACGGTCCGTGCCTTTTATCTTAACGATCAGTTTTAATAGAGGAGGAGGAAGATGGATGCCGTCTGCAATGATCTCTACGTCCATTTCATCGATGAGGTAGGCCGTTTCAATAACACCGGCATACCGGAAGGCATTCTTGCGCGTAACACCCGACATGCAGCTATAAAAATGTGTTGCCAATGTATAACCATTCTCAAAACCAAGCAGCACCTCTTCATAGATAGCATCCGTATGCGCCAGTGCCACCAGAACGCCCTTACTGCGCAGATAGCGGGCAAACTCAATGGCACCCGGAAGTTCAGGTGCCGCACTCCAGCGTTTAATATAAGAAGAACGGGCAAGAACTTCCATATATTCCGCCGGGTCAGGATTACGGATATAACGCGGATCCTGGGCGCCTTTCTGGCTCAAGGCAAAATAAGGACCTTCGAGGTGCATACCGAGGAACTGTGCGCCCGAAAGATTTTTCTTATGTGCCTGCTCAAATATTTCCAGGGTCTGAAACAACTCTTCTTTTTCACTGGTGAGGGTGGTGGGCAACATAGACGTAGTTCCATACTGTGCATGTGTTTCAGCGATCTTTAAAAAAGCTGTTTCAGAACCATCCATGAAATCATGGCCACCACCACCGTGAACATGTATATCGATGAAGCCGGGTGAAATGTATTGCCCCCTTGCGTTTATTTCTTCAGCGCCTGGAACTTCAACGTTTCCCTCTACTACTGATTCTATCTTGTTCCCGTTAATGACCACCGTTCCGTTTGGAATAACGCGATACGGAGTAATAATGCGTCCATTAAATATTTTAATTTTTCGATCCATATAGCTTGTTTCTGTTTGCACCTAACCCTGGATTCCGAGGGTTACAACTGTTGATTGAATACATGACCTTGAATTCGGGTAAAGTCCCATTGAGGTACAAATTATTTTAAAGATCAGGTAAATTTTGCTACCCGGTAAAGAAAATCTTTTAGGTTTGTCATTCTACTAAGCATCTCCCTGTCTTGCCATTTCAGCTGAAGTGCGCAAAAGTAATTTAAGCGAGCACCAGGCAGCGCATCGCTGAAATGACAAACAAAAAAATAAAGACCTCTTCGATAAAGTCATTAATTATGCTTCTCCTTAATTACATTGCCTTTTGCGTTTCTTCCTCTGCGCCCTCGCCGGTTAATTTTTTCGACATCAGCCTGCTTATTGAAACAACAACAAACCAAAAAACTGCGGCAAATGAAAATTCGGTTTTGGATTATCCACGAATGACCAGGTGATCCAATGCGGGTTCGTACTTTTACTGGCAGTTTTATAAAAATTAGCCCGCCAAACCGTACCGGCTTTAGGACGGATCACGGATGAAAATTTTTCCATCAGCTCAAGCGGTACCTTATATTCAATGGTCCATGTTACGGGTTCTGTTATTTCGGGATCAATTGTTTTTGGTAACGAATGTGCAATCTCTATCCTGTCCAGCTCTTCCGGCGTGAACCGCTGGTATTCTTTTTGAGGAAAAATATGGTAGGCCATTAATGGTGTGCCGCCTGCATTGGTTTCGAGGTTAAAATAGCGCTGGGCAAAAGCGGTATCAGGAGAGAAAAAGAATTCCACGCACGCATCTCCGGAAACCGGGCCGTTATAAGTCTCCACAACGCTATGTACGTACCGGTCATGCACCTGGAAGATTAGGTACACATTGTTATCATCATACATCATCTTCGCCTGCGCCGTGGGCCGGAAGGGTGGGATGTCGCCCATATAACGGGTAAGATCAACCGCTTTTACTTTTCGCCATTCTTTTTTGTTCCAATGGCCATCAATAGTCATGGGTTTTAAAAGCCGGTGAACTTTATAAACAGCAATGTCTTTATTTTCTTGTGCGCTTGCTTCCATGGTAAAGGTAAGGATGGCCAGAATGAGTGTACCTGCCCATAGTACGATCTTTTTAAATTTATTTTTTTTCATTGCCAACAAGGTTGATGATCAATCGCGGCTTTATTAAAAGGTTTGCTTATTGGTCCTTGTTTATTGAATACTAATATCATGTCTGCCATCCGGTACTGGTAAGGTAAGCATTTTTGTTGCCGCATCATACTGCCAGTTTCGTAAAGAGATTCCGTCCATCAGCACACTTGCAGGTTTAACATTTATCAAAAGATTTACCGTAGCGGCCTGCTTCAGTTCGATTTCTATATCAGTTCGGTCACCATCAAACGCACCGGCAAAAGTAATTGGTGTGGAACTTTTTATGTTTTCTCCCCTGCCGTTAAAGGAACTTCCTTCGAAGTACAGGCTGTGTATCGTCTCTTTGATATCTAATGACACCGTGAAGCGCAGGGCGTCCGTTGCAAAACCTTCAATAGTTCCTGCATTTCCTGGTGTATTATTAAAAAAGCCGAGATAAGTTTTACCAGCCTGCTTTACACGGGCGCCAATCCAGCCGGCCGAATCAATACGCGTGCTAACAGGTAGCGGTCCATAATCACCGGTTGCCGGTTTTGCTTCAGGCAGGATGACTGCCAGGAAATTAAGCGCGGAAAGACCGGGTTTACTGGTTAGTGAGATATAACTCTCCGGAAATTTCTTGTCGTACCGGTCGCGTATAACCGCTGATGTAATTTCAGGGGATAATACATCCAGCGTTAGCCGTGCGGTTGGTCGCGTGATCATCAGCCGCCCGTCTGAATAGGTCATGGATCGCTGGTTGCCTTCGTTTTGCGGAGCATGAAATAGCCAGTCGAAAATATGTTTTTCTGAAGCTTTTGTTTTTACCTGGTCAAAAAGAAATAAGGGGCCAGACTTTGTGAAGAGCAGTGTGCGGTTATACGAATCCAGTTTATCCTTATAAACTCCGGCAAGGCTTGCTTCGGAAGCATCTGCTATCTTGCCGGCAAAGCTATGTGTCAATCTTGGCCAGTCGCGCAATGCTGTTATGCCATTATCATAATCAGCCGGCACCTGGCTTTCGGGGTCGTGGTCTACCAGCATTACATTATGGCCAATGGCCTGGATATCATAGATTAAATAATCGAGGTTGGCATAATATCCCAAAGAGCCGATGCCCGGCTCAGTGAGCAATTCACTGCCATTGGTCATAACCTGGAAACTCCCCTGGTCGTAATGATAATGGTTTGAATTAGGTCCCACGCGGGTACTGATCACCGTTGACCGGTCGTCCCAGCCTGAACGCATCACCATTCCCTGCGCATTAAAAACTTTTGATTCAGGGAGGCTGTCCCGGAAAGCTGGTTTTATATCATCTCTATACCACAGGTAGCCCAGGTACCCCCCGTTGCCAGCTTCCCAGTAAGGTTTTAAAAATGAATAAAGAAAGGGATTACCCGTTCTATACGTAAACCATTCCGCATGTTCCTGTGTGAAACCGCTATACGACCTGCCACCATCACCATAACTCTGGATCAGCCCGTTAGAATGAGCGGCTTGTAACGGGTACTTGTAAAAATCCTTCGCATGCGTAGTAGTAGTATAATCCACTCCAAAATTACGTTCGATCACCGCCAGCAATTCTACTATATCACGGGTAGCCATATCCATGTAACCGCTTTTTGGTTCGCCATAACTTCCATCTTCATAGTAGGTGCGGTCAATAAAAGTTTTCGTTTTAGTAAGGATACCGGAAAGGAAAGGTTCCATGTAAGGATTGGAGGTATCGTCGCCATAAATGGCCGTAGCTGCCAGCCCATAACCCGTAACAATAACCGCTATATGATTCGTCATGTTTGAAGGCATGCGGTTCATCTCCACCATATCGCGGTAAAAAAGCTTCAATCCCTTTTTTATAATCGCCTCACGCACAAAGGCACGTTCTTCTGCGGTCAGTAAATCATAGAGCATGTCGTAGCCATAGGCAACAGGTGTCAGCGTATAGCCCACAGGGTAATACGTCCAGAATTTTCTTTCCAGCATCCAGTTATTATTCCATTTCGAAAAGGAGCAGAGTTTTAGCAACGCTTTCTTCGCCATAATTCCCGATGCCGAATCATGTGTAAAAGCATACCGGAAGCTGCCTTCACGGATAACCCGGCCCAGCGTGTTCATAGGATTCAGCCATAAGCCCATTGAATTAAAGCCAACAGAGGTTTTCGAGTAGGGGCCGCCTATCAGGTTTTCTGCCGTTTTATCTTCACCCTCCCGGATAGAATCAATATTTACCTTCATGAAAGCGGTATCACTGGTTGCCTTACTTAAAATGCCTGTGGCTATGGGAGATTTTTCATTAGCCAGTTTTTTTTGAAGTTCTGCAGCGGAAAAATATAGACGCGGATGTTCGGTAACATGTTTTCCCGGCATCAGAAATTTGAATCCCCACCGCAATTCAGTATTATTTTCTTCGATACCGGTGAGATTAATTTGCCATTGTCCTGGCGCATCCTTTTTTGTGATACGATATATAGATTCGTTCACCCAATCATCGCCGCGTTGTTTAAACGTTATATTATCTTTTACTATTTTACCCTTCCCGTCAAGAAGGGTGGCTTTAACTTGTGACAACGATTTCTTTTCTTCGGGACGTGTGATTAATGAAACCATATCACCATTAAAAAAATGCCTGTTTAGTATCGACATATCGAACATTTCAAAATCAGTGGAAGCAGGGCTTACGCCGGTAAAACGACGTTGACGTTCACCGTTGATGCTGAAATTATCCATTAATATCGTATAGGTATACAGGTAATACACCATGGGATAATTTGCTTTTACCGTCACCACCTGTATATGCTCCCCGGCCCCCAGGGGTTTCCCGTTCATAAGAAATTCGGATGATGGGATGTCCAGTTCAACCCATTTATTTGCAGCGGGATTTTGAACGGTGTGCATATAACGCTGGCCATCGAAGGTGCCCAATGAAAGCTCGAGGTTTTGCGGGTTGCGGTCGCTTTGGAAATACAGGGCTGCTTTGATATGGGAATCTTTTTTAGTGAACAAATTCAACCTTTTGGTGAAACCCTGGTATAATTCCGTTGCATCACTGGCCTTGACGGGCCTGGCAAGGGCATATTTGCTATTATGGTATGTTGGAGAGCTACGGGTAAAATAAAGTGCATCAAACCCGATATCCTGTGAATAAGGAAAGGGTTCCCATCCAAAGAGTTCCCCGGTTTCAAAATCATCAAAAAGTGTGTAGTCGATTTTATCCAATGGCTTCTGCGCCATTGAATTTGTTGCAAAGAACATTAGGGAGGCAATAAATACCGCAGTACGTGCTATATATTTTATTTTCATATCGTTGGTCATTGCGCTGCGGTTCCTTTAAATAATCATTGAATGGATACCTGTATGACTCGAAAACAAATAAAAGTCCCATGAGGATGGAATATTTTAATGGGACCTGGTTCTATAAAAAAATCGTCGGACCGTAACTACCACCAAAAGCGTTTGGCTCTATGCGATGGTCGCTTTAAATACCCTGACAAATCTTGTCCAACTACCAGTGAGGTCAGTAATTTGATTAAAATTATTTATTGAAATTCCAATAGTTCAACATCAAAAATTAAAATAGAGCTTCCAGGGATAACGCCATTGGCGTCTGGATTGGGTCCATATCCTAAGGCCGGGGGAATGTACAATCTAATTTTGCCCCCTTTCTTTATTAAAGGCAAGCCGTTCTTCCATCCAGTAATTAAGCTGAGAAGATTATAAACCACGGGCGTAGTAGTTTTATCAAACACATTTCCGTTTGTTAACATGCCTGTATAATTTATAGCTATATCGGAGCAGGATGTAGGAGAACTTCCGGCACCTGGATCTACAATGGTATAATACATACCACTGCAATGTTTTTGTGCAGTAATGCTATTGGCAGCTAAATATGTTTCTAACCGTACAATCTGTGAATCAGGGGCTTTTACCTGGCAGGCATCATAATTACAGGTAGTGGAACTATTATTTCCACTTTTAAGACAGGATGATGTGATTAGAATTCCGGCAATCAACACAAAAAGGAGATATTTCCTCATAATAAAAAATTTCGCAAATATATCTTTATACGACTATATAAACAGATGTTTCGCTGCATTCTATCCGTTTTCTTTTTCTTTTTTGGCAATTAGTTCGCGGTATTTCTGCTCATGCATTTCCCATTTATGCCGTTTTGAGAAAATGGCAACAAAAGATACTATCAATAAAAAAGCAATTATAATCACTAATGGATTAAACTCATGGCTGGAGATCTGGCTATTTAAATCCATAGTAGCTCTTTTATACCAACCAGAAAAAAAATTAATTACTATGGGTATGGCAAAGAGCAAACCAAGGGGTAGACCCACCAGCCATTGCTTCAGGGTTTTTTTCTCGATATCACGGCGTTCCTGCCAATAAATGATAAATTTATTTTCATCATCTGATAACATAAAATCTTTTTTCAAAGGTACCCGCTTTAGCATTATGACTATCCTATTCTTATTTCATTATTTGCTTCAAGGGATTTTATCCTTAAATTGCGGTGAAAACGGTGAATTTGAGATTTGATTTATTATTAGCCCAGTATCTTTACCAACACAAAAAGCTGAATCTGCCAGGAATTGGAACGTTTGAAGCAGATAGTTCCGTGTATGCCGATGAATACGATAAGCAGAAGCAAGCAATGGAGGGCATTACTTTCATCAATACCACCATTGTTAAGGCAGACGATGGATTAATTGATTACATAAAGGAACAAACGGGTAAGATGAAACCCCTGGCCATTTCCGACCTGGAATCTTACCTTACGCTGGGAAAACAATTTTTATATATTGGCAAGCCGTTTTACCTGGAGGGTATCGGAACACTGCAACTTGCTAAAGACGGTCGTTTTGAATTTATACCTGGTGAGTATATTACTACCAAACTGGAAGATCCCAATATTGAAAGAAGTGAAGGCAAAACCCGTTCTGTTCACGAAGAAAATCGCATCAAACAGGAATCGAATACAAATAACCTAAAGAAATTTTTGCTTGTGTTGCTTATTCTCGGTGGCATCGCGTTGGTTGGATGGGGCGGCTATTATTTCTACAACATGTATATAAATCAGCAGTCGCAAATAATGGAAGACTCAGCAGACCTTAAACGGGATGCTGCTACCTCAGCATTATCTTTGGAAGATAGTATTCTTTCTGCTTCCGGCGCAAAAGATACATCAGCAATAAATCCTTTAACGGAGTCAAATGCTTCTACCACCGGCTTTTACAAATTTATCATAGAAACAACCAATGATAAAACCAGAGCCCTGAAAAGATACTATAGCCTTAGATCCTTTGGCAATAAAGTTACCTTGCAAACGAAAGACTCCATCAATTATAAAATATTTTATAACTTACCTGCAACCCCGTCAGACACGTTGCGCATTCGTGATTCACTTAATCTTGTATATTTTAAAAGCGAAAGTCCCGTAAGAATTCGTATTGAACAGTAATGTACTTTATGGTTCCATCAGCAAATCATTGGGTAGAAAAATTACGACTGACCAGGCATCCTGAAGGTGGATCTTTTAATGAGATTTATCGTTCCGATATTAAACTCCAAAAAAAGATTTTACCTGTTGCATTTAATGGTGAAAGAAATCTTTCCACCAGTATTTATTTTTTGTTAGAGCAGGGGCAGTTTTCCGCTTTCCATCGAATAGCCTCCGATGAACAATGGCATTTTTATTATGGTGGAACATTGCTGGTGTTCGAAATACAAACGGATGGTGCTCTTATTGAACATAACCTTGGTAACGATCCTCTAAACGCAAACAATAATTTTCAGTGTATGATAAAAGCCGGAAGCTGGTTCGGGTCAAGGCCTGCGGATGACACTGCCTATTCCCTGGCAGGATGTACCGTTGCTCCTGGATTTGATTTCGCGGATTTTGAATTAGCGAATAGAGAAGACCTTATCAAACAATTTCCGCAGCATAATGATTTGATTACGGCGCTTTCTTATTAAGTCTACCAATGTCGTTATATTGATAAATTCAAGGGCGTTTGTAGGGGCGGGGCTTGCCCCCGCCCCTGTTGCACAGGATACTT
>JBDSBP010000565.1:0-14512 GCA_039921525.1 Chitinophagaceae bacterium
TTGAAAAATTATCTATTCGCAAGTAGTTCTATAGAGTAGATTACCGCTCCGGTATTGTAAATTTGAAAATGCCTAATACCTTCAACCGATAACAAAAATCCTGAATGACTTGTCAAAGTAGAATTAACCATTAACCATTAACCTCATCGCATCTTCAAAACTAATCGGTTCAAAGCCAAGTTTCACCCTGGCCTTACTAATATCCAATCCTGTTTTCAAAGGCCTTCTCGCAGGTTGTGTGAATGTGGAAGCATCCACTTTCTTAATCAGTTCTTTGTTCAGATTAAAATAGTTTGCGGTGGCAATGGCCATATTATAAGGAGTCAAAAGGTCTTTACCCGAGATGTGAAAAATGCCGGTAGCCTTTTGTTGAATAATAAGGATAATTCCCCTGGCGAGGTCTTCCACATAAGTAGGTGTCCTGAATTGATCGTTTACAACCCATATTTCTTTTCCGGCTTGCAAACTATTTTTTACCCAACTAATAATATTCCTTCTTGTTCCGCTCAGCGTATTGCCATACACGAGGCAGGTGCGAACGATGGCCCAGGGAATATCGCTGGTTTCCACGGTGCTTTCGGCCTGCACTTTTGTAAATCCATACCAGCTCAATGGTGTAAGGTGATCACCTTCTGCATAGTTTCCCTTTTCGCCATTAAAGACAAAGTCGGTGGAAACAAATATAAAAAACTCAGCATATTTTTCTGCTGCTATCAGCAACTGCGCCGTGGATTGAACATTTGCTTCAAAACATGCATCTTGTTGCTTTTCGCAATCATCCGCCTGGGTCATTGCCCCGGCATGCACAACAATTGCGGGTTTTTCACGATAAAACAAATCATTGATAGCCTGGCCGTTTGTTATATCAGCTTCCACATATTTATAATTGTCTCCCTCGGTAAAGGGCAATCGCGAAGGTCCTCTGCTTGTGGCCACTACGGTAAAACTATTATCCTGCAATTGTTTAACCAGGTGTTGTCCTACTAATCCATTTGCTCCGGTAACTAATACTTTTATCATTTGGAGGGGAAAATTACGAATTACAAATTACGAATTACGAATTACGAATTACGATCTTTCTAACGTGACAATTCGGACAACCCCGTAATTCGTAATTAAAAACCAGGATGATGAACAGACGTGGTTTCCGCCAATTAAAGTTCCAAATAAGGTATTCCGTTGACGAATCAAATCAAATCCTTATTTTTGATTGCTGTTAAAATATTCATTAATATTTATTAAACGATTGCTCCCATTATTGAATATTTTTCAAATAAAATCGATCAGAATTGATGACTGACAAAAAGGTTTCTAAGATAGGAGTACTCACGTCAGGGGGAGACTCTCCTGGAATGAATGCCGCGATCAGGGCAGTAGTACGAACCGGCATCTATAATGGCATGGAGGTGTTTGGCGTCATGCGCGGGTACACGGGCATGATTGATGATGATATCGTGAAAATGGAATCTCGTTCTGTGGCTAATATCATTCAACGTGGCGGCACTATTTTAAAGACCGCACGCTGTAAGGATTTTTATGAGCCTTTTGGAAGAAAAAAAGCTTATGAGAATTTAAAGAAAAGAGGCATCAACGGCCTGGTCATTATTGGAGGAGATGGTTCTTTTAAAGGCGCGTTAAAATTCAGTAAAGAGTTTGATATTCCCTGTATAGGTTTACCGGGTACCATCGATAAAGATATAGCAGGAAGTGATTTTACCATAGGCTTCGACACTGCGGTAAATACTGCTGTGGAGGCGATCGATAAAATTCGTGATACGGCAGATGCCCATGACCGTTTATTCATTATTGAAGTTATGGGCCGGGATGCTGGTTATATTGCTTTGCATAGTGGTATTGCAACAGGCGCAGAACATATTATCATCCCTGAACGCAAAACGGATATAGAGGATGTAATTGAGTCGTTACAGGAAAAGGAACGTAGAAAAAAGCTTGTGAATATGATAGTGGTCGCAGAAGGCGGCGATACGGGCGGTGCCGACGAAATAAGCAAAATCATAAAACATCGTTTACCCACAGCTGATATCCGGGTTTGTATTCTTGGACATATTCAACGTGGGGGTTCCCCCAGTTGTATCGACAGATTGATCGCAAGCCGTATGGGCTACTCTGCCGTTGAATGCCTTATGCTTGGCAGGCACAATGTTATGGTAGGAATTATCAATAACAAGATGCACTATACTCCTTTGGAAAAAGCAGTTAAAGCCAAACAACGCATAAGTGATGAATGGATGAAGATTGTGCACATACTGGCAAGTTAATATCTTTAAATATTCAGAGCCCTTAATTACAAGCCCTAAATCCAGGTATACCTGAACGGAAACAAAAGGATTTAAATAATGATTGTAAACGGCATCAATAAGTTAAACTTTCAAGTTACCGGTAACTGGTACCGGCAACTTGTTCACCAAATCACCAGCAACTAAAATCGAAATCTGCCAAGATTATGTCAAAAAATATTTCTAAATACCTACACCAATCTATGGACAAACAAGCTGGCATTGAACACACTTTCCATCGAACAAAGATTGTGGCAACTGTAGGACCGGCTTGCGATACATTAGAAAAATTGCTGGAGCTTGTAAAAGCAGGGGTCAATGTTTTCCGGTTAAATTTTTCGCATGGTTCACATGAAGATAAAAGACAAATCATTGAACACATTCGTACTATTAACTCAACGGAGCCTTATAATATCGCTATACTGGGAGATCTTCAGGGTCCTAAATTAAGAGTGGGGGAAATAGAAAACAATGCTTTAAATGTTGTACCTGGCGACATCCTCACTTTTACTAATGAAAAATTAGTAGGTACCATGGAACGCATCTACGTGAGTTATCCCAACCTGCATTCCGACGTAAAAATCGGTAATAAAATAATGATAGACGATGGCAAACTGGAAGTAAAAGTAATTAACATCGAAAAAAATCACGACGTAAAAGTAGAGGTCACCATGGGTGGTGTAATATCTTCTAAAAAAGGTATCAATCTTCCCGACACAAAAATATCACTGCCCGCGTTAACCGATAAAGATTTAGTTGATCTTGAGTTTATCATTGACCAACAATTAGACTGGGTGGCGCTTTCTTTTGTACGTAGCGTAAAAGATATTGTTATCCTGCGCAGTAAACTGCAGGAGAAAAAAAGCAAAACAAAAATCATTGCCAAGATAGAAAAGCCGGAAGCTTTAACAAATATTCGGGATATCATTATAGAATCAGACGGCATTATGATAGCCCGCGGTGACCTGGGAGTAGAATTGCCGATTGAACAGGTTCCTCTTATTCAAAAACAATTGATTCGTAAATGCCTTCACCGCGCGAAACCAGTGATCGTGGCCACGCAGATGATGGAAAGTATGATCGAACGCAGTAAGCCTAACCGTAGTGAAATCACTGACGTGGCAAATGCCGTTTCTGAAGGCGCCGATGCGGTGATGTTAAGTGGTGAAACGGCTACCGGCATGCATCCCACCCTGGTTGTGGAAACCATGCGTAAGATCATTATGGAAGTTGAAAAAACAGATTATAATTACAACCGGGAAGAAGAACTTGCACCTCAACCACATTCGCCCTCATTCCTGAGTGATGCTATTTGTTATAACGCCTGTAAACTTGCAAGAGATGTTAACGCAGAAGTACTTATAGGTATGACACAAAGCGGTTATACTGCATTTGTGCTAAGCAGCTACAGACCCAAATCGCCTTTATATATTTTTAGTAAAGAAAGATCGCTGATTAATCAACTAAGTTTAAGCTGGGGTGTGCGGGCATTTTATTATGCGGAAGAAAATAGTGTGGATGATATTGTTACCGACCAGATATCGATATTGCGTGCGAGGGGGTTTATTAAAACAGGAGATGTGGTTATCAATACCGGCAGCACACCGGTTCAATTACACCTGCCAACAAATATGATCAAGGTTACCAAGGTGGATT
The DNA here is from genome assembly GCA_039921525.1 of Chitinophagaceae bacterium. Taxonomy (GTDB): domain Bacteria; phylum Bacteroidota; class Bacteroidia; order Chitinophagales; family Chitinophagaceae; genus JADCRZ01. The sequence goes on from JBDSBP010000565.1 coordinate 3,954, forward strand.
AAACTAAAATTATAATGCAGGGGTAGGGCTAATTTCGCCCCTGCTAAATTTTCTTTAATTCATTTATTATCCGGAGTACTTCTTTACCGTCACAAATAGTTTGTTCCAGCGATTCATTCATGTTTTTATTTATGTAATTCATCTTACTGGAAAGCAATTTGCGGGCCGTTGTATGAAATTCCAACGCGCCGGTTTGAATGGCTACTTCACTAACATTTTTCGCCCTTATCCCTGAACCGGGCATGATTATGATTCTTTCGGCAGCGTGTTCAATCAATGCTTTAAGTAAAGGCATGCCTTCCATAGCAGTGGGTTGCTGACCGGAGGTTAAGATCCGCTCGCAACCAATATCGATGATATCTTCCATGGATTTAAATGGATCGCTCGTTCGGTCAAAGGCACGGTGAAAAGTAACGCCCATGGGGTAAGCTATCTCTACCAGTTTTGCCGTTCTTTTTTTATCGATGGACCCATCATTGTTGAGCATCCCGACAACCACACCATTACAACCCAGGTTTTTACAGATTTTTACGTCTCTTCTCATCACACCATAATCGTCCTCGCTGTAAAAAAAATCTCCGCCCCGCGGGCGTATAATCGGAAAGATATCAATATGTAATTTTTCCCGTGCTGCCTGTATCAATCCAAATGAGGGAGTGGTACCTCCGTCGGATGGATTGTCGCACAATTCAATTCTATGTGCCCCGGATTGTTCTGCTATAGTACAAGAACCAATACTGAATGCACAAATTTCAAGTTGAAAAATCATAATAGTAAAGTAGAACAAGATTTCAAAATGGAATGGCTATAAAACTTACCTGTCAGAACCAGCTTTTAGCCTCATATATTTTTGTACCCTGGTTTGTAGTTACACAATAGGTAAATCCTTTCTGCAATGCATACCCGCCAAATTCTCCTTTGTTATTTACCGCAATAAATCCCACCTGGAGATCTTTCAGTTTTTCCTTGCGTTTTCTTACCATGCGCTCGATCACTTTTTTACAGGCCTGTTCGGGGTTATAATTTTGACGCATCAGCTCTACTACAAGGTGAGAGCCCACTATTTTTACCACTTCTTCCCCTACACCGGAAGACGTTGCGGCCCCTACTTCATTATCTACAAAAAGTCCGGCACCTATAATGGGTGAATCACCCACCCTTCCATGCATCTTAAAAGCCATTCCGCTGGAAGTGCAGGCGCCCCCCAGGTTTCCTTTTGCATCCAGTGCCAACATGCCAATAGTATCATGGTTAAATTGTTGTCCTGGCACTGATAGACTGTTTTTATCTGCTTTTCTTAACAAACTATCTGTGGTAGTAGGATCGTATTTATTTGTTTTTAGCCATTGTTTCCATGCTTTTTCACTTTGAGGCGTACGCATATTTACTTTTTCAAACCCTTGTTCCAATGCAAATTGCAAAGCGCCGGCTCCCACTAACTGCACGTGCGGGGTTTTTTCCATTACTAATCTGGCTACCAGAACGGCATGAACTATATGTTCGAGGCACATAACGGCTCCGCAATTATCAAATTCATCCATAACACAACTGTCGCAGGTTACTTTACCATCCCGGTCGGGCATACCGCCATAACCTACACTCATATCCCCGGGGTCGGCCTCGGGTACCTGAACTCCCTTTACCACCGCATCAAGGGCCCTGCCACCGGTTCCTAATACTTCCCAGGCCGCTGCATTAGCTTTTTTATTTTGCGCCCAGGTGGTAATAATTACCGGCTGATCAATCATTGGTACAACACCTGCCTGGGGTGACTCTGATAAAGATCTTTTGCCCAATAACAAGGCAGTGGAACTTAAGAAGGTGGTTTGTAAAAATTTCCTGCGGTGAAACATGGTTTCTTCAATTACGAATTGTGAAATATAAATTACGAACGGAAATTACACAATTCGTTCTTTGTAAATCCTAATTAATTAGATTTTGACTGCATAAATTTAGCAAGATTATCTTGGGCTTTCATTTGAACCTTCTTTTGTAATGCGGTACTCCACCCTAGTAACCATCCCGGTAATCCAAGAGCCTGCCGGCTCCATTTCCAAAAATTGAAACCATCTGTATGTTCAACAATTTTACCTTCATGAAATTTAAAATAAGCTTTCACATTATTAGTTACTTTATTACCAGTTTGTGAAAACCTATAATGTGCCACCCAGTTGCAGGTGCCATATTCATGGTCGGCTTCCACCTTCGAAAATTGCAAAGAAAAGTCTTTGGCGTTCTTACACAACATTTCCCACATGGCTCTCACTTCCGCTGTGTTAAGGTCTTCAAAAACGGGATCAAAAAAGATCGCATCTTCATGATAACAGTCCTGCATGGTTTTATAATCGGTTCGCTGAAAAGCGGTATAAAACCGGGAAATAAGTTGTTGATTCTCGTTCACTTTAAACAATTACGAATTACGAATTATGAATTACGGAAACAAATTACGAATTACTGGAATCATTAACGAATTACAAATTATTAATACCGCTGCATATTAATTAATTATTATCATTCGTACTTTGTAATTGATTAACTTGAATTTCGGTAATTCATAACTCGTAATTCGTAATTGATTAAGTAGTTCGTAATTCGTAATTGATTCCTAATTTCGCCAAAATTCAAAAATATGACTATGGTAGATTCATTTGAAAAAATTCCCGTGAAAATATTTGATTCGTTAATTGACGGTTCAAAATTCATTGCGCGGGAAATTGCCGCCCTGGTACAGAAAAAACAAATAAATGGTGAAAAATGCGTATTAGGCCTTGCCACTGGATCTTCCCCTAAAACCTTATACAATGAATTAATTCGGCTTCACCAGGAAGAAGGCCTAAGCTTTGCCAATGTTATCACCTTTAACCTCGATGAATATTACCCTATTGATAACGATGCTTTGCAAAGTTACAATCGCTTTATGAAAGAACATCTGTTAAACAAGATCGACATCGATCCGAACAATTGCCACATTCCCAATGGAGAATGGGGAAAAGAATCAATAAAAAAACATTGCGAAGAATACGAAGCGAAGATCGAGGAAGCGGGTGGCATTGATCTCCAGATTCTTGGTATTGGCAATAACGGTCATATAGGATTTAATGAACCTGGTTCAAGTTTGCTTTCGAAAACCAGGCTGGTTCCCCTGGATAACTCAACACGTATTGCCAACTCGCATGAATTTCAAAATATTTCCAAAGTTCCACGCCTGGCTATCACCATGGGAATAGGAAACATCCTGAAAGCCAAACGCATTATCCTGATGGCATGGGGGCAAATGAAATCTCCCGTGATTCGCAAAGCGGTGGAAGGAAATGTAACGGAACAAATTCCTGCTTCACTGCTGCAACAACACAATGATACCATATTTGTATTGGACGGTCCTGCAGCCGTTGAACTCACTCGTTTTAAATCACCCTGGCTTACGGGCGAAACGGAGTGGACTCCGAAAATGATAAAGAAAGCGGTGGTGAATATGGCACTCAATTTAAAAAAGCCGGTACTAAGTTTAACCAATAGTGATTATAACGACAATTCGCTCAGCGACCTGCTGGTTGAAAAAGGAGATGCCTACGAGATCAACCTGCAGGTGTATTATATGCTACGAGACAGTATCACCGGTTGGCCAGGGGGGAAGCCCAATGCGGTGATCCCTTCCCATCCCGAGCGATCAGAACCCTATCCTAAAAGATCGCTCATTTTTTCCCCGCATCCTGACGACGACATCATAAGTATGGGTGGAACTTTTATGCGCCTGAAAGACCAGGAGCATGATGTACATGTTGCTTACCAAACAAGTGGAAATATAGCAGTTACGGATGAATTTGTTACCCGTTTTCTTGATTTTGCGGTTGGCTTTGAAGATCAGTTTGGCATCGATAGCAAAAGATCGAATCAAATTCTGGAAACCGCCAATGTATTTTTAAAATCAAAAAAAACAAGCCAGGTAGATACCCCGGAAATCAGGAATATAAAAGGATTAATACGCCGTTGCGAGGCAAAAGCTACCTCGCGTTATGTGGGCATTAAAGATGAAAATGTTCATTTTCTGAACCTGCCCTTTTATGAAACCGGAACCATTGAAAAAAAACCATGGGGAGAAGTTGATATTGCAATTACTATTGAAATATTACAAAAAATAAAACCGCACCAGATTTTTTGCGCCGGCGACCTGGCCGATCCTCATGGTACTCATAAGGTTTGCCTCGATATAATTTTTGAATCGCTGAGAAGATTAAAAGAGCAGGGAGAAGTTTGGATAAATGATTGCTGGGTATGGCTCTACAAGGGTGCATGGCAGGAGTGGGATATTAATGAAATTGAAATGGCCATTCCTATGAGTCCTGACCAGGTGATGAAAAAACGTTACGGCATTTTTATCCACCAGTCACAGAAAGACATGGTACCATTCCAGGGTAGTGATAACCGTGAGTTCTGGCAGCGGGCCGAAGAAAGAAACCGTAGCACTGCAGAATCCTATGCCCAGCTAGGCCTTACACATTATGCGGCTATGGAAGCGTTTGTGAGATGGAGGTACGAGGTTTGAGGTATGAGGTATGAGGAAGAAAGATTTACTGGATTGAGCGACTCTCCGAATTTTCATATTCAATGTCGTTTAAGGGGTTATAGGCGTTTGTAGGGGCAGGGCTTACCCCCGCCCTGACCGCAAACGATACTGCCAGAATTTTATAAGAAACGTCGACATATACCACATGTGCCTGGTGTAACAGGGCGGGGCAACCCCCGCCCCTACATTTTGGTCAGCCCCTTATCCAAACGACATTGATTAAGTATTGAGTATTTTGATAGTCAATCATCAATGGTCCATCGTCTATAATTATTCTTCACACTCTTACAAACTCTATTGAGAAAAGGGAACGCTCGATAACAACTTTAGAACAAATGCCATTTTTATAATGATAGTAATTGATATTTCCATCTGGCATGGTTAATTTGTAAACCTCATTTCCTTTCGGCTCAATATCCAGGTAGCGTTGAAAGGTTTCTGAATATACTTTCCTGATATCAACAGGTTCTTTAACATACATGCTCAGCAGGTTATATTGTACCTGCTGCATTGTAATCTTTTCTAATTTATTGGGGTTCCTTACTTCATAATAATTTCCCTTATAAACGGTCTGTTGATTCATTTTTATATTGTCATTCACCTTTCTGTAGATGGAAGAATTTATCATACCCGCTTCATTAAAATAAGCATCCTGTTTTTCCTCTACTGTTAATAAGAATAAGATCCGCCTCTTTATTTCAGATGTTAAGATGATAGAACGGGAACCTCCATTATCGATTTTTTGAATTTTAACCCACCCTATAATATTACCGTTATTAACGACCTTATAATTCAGGTTTAGATTTTGTGCTAAAAGAGAAAGCGATTGCATCAACAGCAACTGGAGTATTAAAAAATAATTCACCCCTGTTAACAGGGTGTGCCAACATTTTTTTATACTCAGCAAACTTACTATCGGGCGTTTTCCACTCTTCATAATACATCAGGGCGAAGATAAATACTATGCCTAAGCCCGAAAATTTTATTTGCTGGTTTGATTAACTGCTACCCCTATAAAAACTAAATCAATCTTGGAACAAAGACTAATTGAGAACGAGCTGTTAGCTATTAGAACGGAATGATGAAGAAATTATTGAAATAACAGATAATTTTAAAAGCCAATCCATCCAAATATACCCGAACAGGGTAAATAGTAGCTTCTATAGTCAATTAAAAATATGTTAATGATTTACCAGTAAAGTGAAAAAGCTATAACCATTTTACCAGTTTTTGAAGACTTTCCACATTGTATACTGCAGCAAAAATGTCAACGAAAGGTAATGCAGCCTGCATACCGGCAACTTCAGGTTTATATAATGAATAACCGGCTAAAGGGTTTAGCCAAATGACCTTTTTCGATTTTTTATGTATTAACTCCATGTTAAATTCCAGTAATGGAATTGACCCGGTGTCCCAGCCATCGCTTAATATGATAACAATAGTCCGTTTATCTAAAACCTTTAATGCATACTCCTTGCTAAAATGATCAAGGCTTTCGCCAATTTTTGTGCCTCCGCTCCAGCCTTCGCTTTGCGCAGTTAGTACCTGAAGCGCAGCACTAAAATCATGTTGTTTTAACAATGGTGTAATATGTTGCAAAGAGGTGCTGAATGAAAAAGTTTCTATCCTGCTATAAACCTGCTGGAAAGCAAACATAAATTGAAGCAGAAAGCTGGCGTAGAGATCCATTGATTTACTTACGTCGCTTAAAATTACCAGTTTGGTCCTGTTTCGCCTCGGCTTTTTGAAAACAATATGAAAAAGCTCCCCGCCGTACCGCATATTTTTTCTCAGAGATCTTCTAAGATCAGGAAGTTTGGTTTTAGTTGACTTCTGGTAACGGCGGTTCAAATGAGTAGCCATACGTTTTGATAAAGCTCGTATACTTTGCATGAGTTCCTGGAGCTCCTCTCCAGGCACCACGGAAAAATCTTTCTGTAATAAATTTTGGCCGGTGCTGTAAGAAGCCTTTTGTTCAATTTCATTATTCCTGTTACCATTTAACCAGGATTGCAATGATTTAAATGATGCGTCCCTCGAAACCGGTTTCAAAGTTGGTTTAGTATCGGGTTTAAGCTTTGCATCTATTGCTTTACTCAATTCTTTCCAGTATTCAATAAATAAAATATCAAATTCATTTAATTCTTTCCTGTTTCTGCATAACACGGTTTTAAGCGCCAGTTTAAAAATCTGCCGGTCGGTGTAGTTTATAAATTGCATTGCATCTAACGCCGTGGCTTCTTCTTCCACACTTAACGTGAAACTCCTGCTCCGTAAAAACCTGCAAAACTGTACAATATTTGCCGAAAGAGATGTTTGCCGTAAAATCATATGGTATCTATCCTGGATTGAACACCTGTTTTTTCAAGTAATTCACTGAGCGAGAGTTGTACCTGGCGCGTATCACGCCATTCTTTTATTATCACACCCAATGTCTGCTCCACAATTGTTTTATCAAGATGATCAATATGTAGGGAACACAAAGCAGCCGCCCAGTCTACTGTTTCTGCAATACCGGGTGATTTCTCCAATTTACTGTCACGAAGTACTTGCATAAACCGGCAAATTTGCTCACCTAATTTCCGATCAATACCAGGCACTTTAGTTTTTACTATCATCCATTCTTTTTCAAAATCAGGATAATCAATATACAAGTATAAGCAACGCCTTCTCAATGCTTCAGACAATTCTCTTGTACGGTTACTCGTTAAAATAACCTGCGGTATATGGATTGCTTTTATGGTTCCTGTTTCAGGAATGGTAATCTGCCAGTCACTCAAAACCTCTAATAAAAAGCTTTCAAACTCCTCATCTGACCGGTCAACTTCATCAATTAACAGCACCGGTATTTTATAATGTGTAATGGCCTGCAATAATGGTCTTTTCAAAAGAAAATCATCGCTAAAAATTGTCTTCTCCTTTTGTTCCAGGGTCTGTTCATTTTTTTCTATCATTTTTAAATGTAACAGTTGCCTTTGATAGTTCCATTCGTATAAAGAGTGAGTGGAATCGAGGCCTTCATAACATTGCAAACGAATTAAATCGGTATCCATGGCTCTTGCCATTGCTTTTGCTATTTCTGTTTTGCCAACCCCGGCAGGACCCTCTATCAATAACGGCTTATGTAATTGGGTGGAAAGAAAGACCGACATACATACGCTATCATCGGTTATATAACCATTTTCAGATAACATGGAACGAATGGTAGCAAGGTCTAATTTTCGATTCTCGTTAAATACCATTGCTTTTTATTTTTTTACAATTGGCTAACCCCTGTGGTGCCTGAATGTTAGATATTATTTCATAAAAGGGTAGCAGAAAATCGCAGGCATAGAAAATTAATTCAAGCCTGCGATTTTAGTAACAATACTTTTATTGCTTGTATGTGAAATCTTTCAGGATACAGCTTGTAAGGCCCTTTTCAAATAAACTTTAGCCAGGTGTTTGCGATATTCTTCCGATGCAAAATTGTCGCTTAAAATTTCTCCTGAGTTCACCGCATTATTAACGGCTGCCTCAATATTTGACGCATCCAGTGTTTTACCCGAAACAGCATGCTCTGCTTCAGAATCCCTGAAGGGAGTATCGGTAACACCCGTAAATGCAATTGTTGTTTTTTTGTCCGGGTGCCGAAGCACAGCACAGCCTACAATGGCAAACCTGGAAGCAGGATGTGAAAATTTCAGGTATATCATCTTCGATCCTTCTTCAGGTATTGGTATCCGTATGGAAGTTATAATTTCACCTTGTTTCAGTTGAGTAGAAAACAACCCGGTGAAAAAATCACTGGCATTGATACTTCGCATACCGCCGCTACCCATCACTTCAATTTTAGCTTCTGCGGCAAGTACCAAAGCCGGCCAGTCTGCTGCTGGATCAGCGTGCGCCAGGCTTCCTCCCATGGTACCACGATTGCGTACCTGAACATCTCCGATCATAGCGGCAGCTTCTGTAAAAAAGGGAAGATGATGTTTGATCAATTCATTACTGCCAATATCATGGTGGGTGGTTCCTGCGTTTATGATGATATAACCGTTCTCTTCTTTAATACCTTTAAGAGAAGGTATGCTGCCAATGTCAACAAGCTTTGATGGCTGGGTTAACCGAAGTTTCATAGAAGGGAGCAGGCTATAACCACCGGCAAGCAATTTAGTTTCGTCTCCCGATAGTGCGGTAATGGCTTCTTCCAGCGTTACTGCTTTTGTATATTCAAATGCAACAGGTATCATACTATTAATTTAATAATTTTAAGTAAAAAAGTTTCCTGACGTAATGCAAAGTCATTCCCATTATTTACACAAGCATTTTTTTGTTAGTTAAAAAATTTACATCTCTTGCAACCTGGCTTTTACCTGCAGGCATCCAACCGTCATAATTGTTAGCAACAAAGACTTTTAAAAGTGCTACCAACGGTAAAAGAGGTGTACGATTCAGCATACTTCGTATTCGGGCGTTTATAAACGAATTAATAAAATACGTTTTCCATATATGCCGTTAAATTCTTCTATGTGTTGTTATCCCGCATAGCTTTCCAAACCCGCTCAGAGGTTAACGGCATACGGATATCTTTAACCTTGTGCCCACCACTCCATAATGCATCTATTACAGCGTTTACCACGGCCGGGGTTGAACCTATAGTGCCTGCCTCACCAGCCCCTTTTACACCTAACGGGTTATGAGGGCAGGGAGTAACCTGGCTTGCCGTTTCGAACATGGGCATATCATCTGCACGTGGAATACAATAATCCATATAGGAACCATTTGTAAGCTGGCCATTTTCGTCGTATTCCGCCCCCTCGTAAAGTGCCTGTCCCACTCCCTGAACCACACCGCCATGTATTTGTCCTTCCACTATCATGGGGTTAATTACATTTCCCACATCATCCACTGCGATGAACCGTTTGAGCCTTACTTCGCCGGTTTCCTTATCTACTTCCACTATTGCTATATGACAACCAAAAGGATACGTGAAATTGGTTGGATCGTAGAAGGTGGTAAATTCCAGGCCGGGTTCCAGGTCTTTGGGATAAACATGAGGCACATACGCTGTTAACGCAATGTCTCCAAAGCTTAACGATTTATCTGTTCCCTTAACGGTGAATTTTCCGTTGGCAAAATCAATATCATCAGCGCTTGCTTCGAGTTTATGGGCAGCAATTTTTTTACCCTTCTCAATAATTTTTTCTACACTTTTTACGATAGCGCTTCCACCAACCGCAATGCTTCTTGAGCCATAAGTTCCCATTCCAAAAGCAACGCTGTCACTATCACCGTGTATGATCTCTACATCATCCATTCCAATACCCAGTTTGTCTGCCACCACCTGCGCGAATGTGGTTTCATGCCCCTGGCCATGAGAGTGCGATCCAGTAAATACGCTCACTTTTCCCGTGGGTTGAATGCGCACCTGCCCCACTTCAAACAAACCGGCCCTCGCGCCTAGTGCCCCTGCTACGGCTGATGGAGCAAGGCCGCAGGCCTCAATATAAGTAGAGAATCCAACACCCAATAGTTTTCCGTTTTGCGCCGATAATTTCTGTTCTTTCCGGAAATCGGAATAACCCAATAGTTCCAAGCCCTTTGTCAGCACACCGTGGTAATTGCCGCTATCGTATTGCAAAGCCACCTGGGTTACGTATCCTGGTTGATTGACGCCGTCAAAGGGAGGTATAAAATTTTTAAACCTTAGTTCAGTAGGGTCCTTTCCCAATTCAAGTGCCGCAAGGTCTATAAGTCGCTCAAGCAGATATGTTGCTTCGGGGCGACCCGCTCCCCGGTATGCATCTACAGGAGCAGTGTTAGTAAATACAGCAGTAACGTCTACATTTATTTTGGGAGTGGTATACAATCCCTGGAGCAATGTACCATGCAGGTATGTAGGAACGCAGGTTGAAAATGTTGAAAGATAAGCGCCGAGGTTGGCGAAGGTTTTAACCCGCAAAGCTGTAATCATTCCGTCATTATCAAAACCCATTTCCGCTTTGGTGATATGATC
>JBDSBP010000566.1:0-2830 GCA_039921525.1 Chitinophagaceae bacterium
GATGAATGGACTGTTCACGTAACGTGAACAACCCCCTTTTATGAACAATATTTGCAAAAGTCCCCTACGTTCACTAAATTTGCACGTTCACGTTACGTGAACAATATTGATTATGAATGAAAATGAGATAGTAGATAAGGCGTTAGACAAGCTTCACCAGTATACGGGTCTTGAAGGTAAATGGAATCCTCTCCATGGGGATATCGATGGTGAACTGGATTTACACCTGCCTAATAAGATAAGGCATTTTGTTGTAGAGGTAAAAAAAGAATTAAGAAATCATCAGCTACCCAAAATCCTGGACATGGCCACCCAACACCCGAACTTTATGGTGGTGGCTGAACGGATATTTCCTGCAATTAAACAGCTATTACGGGAAAAAAATATCGGCTACCTGGATACTGCCGGGAATATATATGCGCGCACCAATGAGGATTTTATATTGATTGATGGTAATAAGATTGTAGAAGAAAAAAAAACGGTTACAAACAGGGCTTTTACCAAAACAGGATTACGTACCGTTTTCTATTTATTGGTTCATGATGGAGCAATTAACATGTCTTACAGGAAATTGGCAGTCGCAACTGGAGTAGCATTGGGTAATATTAAAAATATTATCGAAGGGCTGAAAACGGCCGGGTTTATTCTCCAGGTAAATGACAACACGTTTAAATTACAAAACAAAACAGCCTTATTGGAAAGATGGATTACCGGCTATGGCGAAACGCTGAAGCCCACCTTATTATTGGGGAAATACAGGTTCTGGAACGACGAAAAATTAAGAAACTGGGAGACGCTGCCACTTCAGCCAGACGAAGGCGTTTGGGGGGGCGAAACCGGAGGTGCACTAATAACTGATTACCTGGTACCTGCACATCTCACCGTTTATACCGAGAATAAAAGCACGCTGGTCACAAGATGGGCACTAATTCCGGATGAAGAAGGTGATCTTGAAATCTATCAAAAGTTCTGGAAAGACGAGAAAGTGCAGACTGAAATGTTTGCCCCTCCGTTATTGGTATATGCAGACCTGGTAATTACAAATGATCCAAGATGCATAGAGACAGCGGAAATGATTTATAACAAATACCTGAAAAATGAATTTGAATAGTAAAGAAAATGGGATATTAGGTTTCACTTGTTATTTTATAGCCCCGACAATGATGGGCTTTTTTGTAAAAAAGTAATTGATACAGATATTTTTTATCGGGAGGAAAACCTTAAAAAGTCATTCGCTTCTTTATTATATTTACGTTTAACCTTATGCCATCCCTGAATCAGAACCCGGAACAAATCGCCCGTGATAAGATTGACGCTGCTTTAATAAGCAGTTGATGGATCATACAACCAAAAAATAAGATTAACCTCAAAGCCGGTTCCGGCGTGGCTGTAAGAGAATACCAGACTGATATCGGGCCAGCAGATTATGTGTTGTTCGTAAATTCTCATCCTGTGGGTGTGATAGAAGCCAAGAGAAAAGAAGAAGGTGAACGCCTTACTACTCATGAGGACCAGTCTGAAGGTTATGCCGCTGCAAAGCTTAAATACCTGCAAAATGAGAAATTGTCTTTCGTGTACGAAAGCACCGGTGAGATAACAAGGTTTACCGATTACCGTGATACCAGGCCAAGATCAAGACCATTATTCACTTTTCACCGGCCTGAAACTTTCATCCAATGGACAAAAGATTCCGACTCGTTAAGGGCTCGACTACAATTTATTCCGGCACTTCCTGTGATAGGACTGCGAGATTGCCAGGTGACGGCGATCAATAACCTAGAAAAATCTTTTAAACACAACAGGCCAAAAGCCCTGATACAAATGGCTACCGGTGCTGGCAAAACTTTTACGGCCATTACCTTTATCTATCGGCTGTTGAAATATGCCAAAGCCAAAAGAGTTTTATTCCTGGTTGATACGCGTAACCTCGGCGAACAGGCCGAACAGGAATTCATGGCTTTTGTACCAAATGATGACAACCGCAAGTTTACCGAACTCTATGGTGTTACAAGATTAAGAAGCAGTTTCATTCCCGCTGATAACCAGGTGTATATTTCTACCATTCAACGCATGTACTCCATCCTCAAGGGAACGCACCTGGATGAAAGCGCTGAAGAAACCAACCCCAACGAATACCGGGAGCGCGCACCTGCACCCGTGGTGTATTCTGAAAAAGTACCGATAGAGTTTTTTGATTTTATTGTGATTGATGAATGTCATCGCAGCATCTATAATTTATGGAAGCAGGTGCTGGATTATTTTGATGTGTTCCAGGTGGGACTGACGGCAACACCGGATAACCGCACCTTCGGCTACTTTAATAAAAACGTTGTCAGTGATTATGGTTATGAAAAAGCTGTGATCGATGGCGTACTCGTTCCCTATAATGTGTTCACCATCGAAACAAAAATCACAAAAGGGGGGAGCAGGATCTCCATGGGTGAAAAAGTCGAAAACCGTGAACGCCTTACCCGGCGCAAGTTCTGGGAGACTGTTGACGAAGACCTTGAGTATAGTGGCAAACAACTGGACAAAGATGTGGTAAACCTTGATACCATCCGAACCATCATCAGGGCTTTTAAAGAGAGCCTGCCGTCCATGTTCCCCGACAGGTTTGCTGCTGCGGAAGCAGGTCAAGAACCCGCCTTCGAAATTCCTAAAACATTAATTTTCGCGAAATCAGATTCCCATGCGGAAGATATCATTGATATCGTAAGAGATGAATTCGCGGAGCAAAATAAGTTCTGTAAAAAGATCACTTATAAAAGTGAAGAAGATCCGAAAACAGTACTTAGTCAATTCCGCAATGATTACTATCCCCGCATAGCGG
>JBDSBP010000567.1:0-1943 GCA_039921525.1 Chitinophagaceae bacterium
TCTTTGTTTTCATCAATGGATTGTGTTCCAAATTCTATCATTTTATCAAAGTCATAATCCATAATCATATAGCGAAAAAAATTTTCCTGGCTCCAGCGGCCAAACATTCTTCCGGCTGCGACCTGGATGCTTATCATCCTGTTGGTGGTAATGATAGCGGTTTGATGCCCCCCGTCGGTTAACCTTCTTATCTCACGCAGGGAGACGCCGCCGAGCACCGTTTCCTGTTCGCATAGCCGCATGGTAATAGTTTGCTCAAGCACCTGAACAACAGTATCTTTAAACGATTTTTCAGGCCATATATCCTTTACGTTTTTTCGATAGGTCAGAATGGCTATCCGGTGTTGTTTCCACAGCCGTTCAAAGAAGGCAGGCTCGTAAGCTTCCCTGTCAAAAACAAGGGTGCACGAAGGAGCAAGTTGTTCCCCATCATCTTTTGGCTGACTTTGATCAGGTGTCATTTCCTGGACCGGTTGCTCTGCTGACCGAGCCGGTGATGGGAGCAACAAGGTTTGCTGTAATTGAGGGATGATATATTGTTCAATGGCCACCTGTAGCTTTTCGGTAAGCTCCCCTGTAACCATCATCACCGGTAAACCCTGGGCATCATTTACCCAGTATTCTGTGGTAGCACTAAGACAGAGTTTTTGACGGGAAATAAATTTAGAAGGAAGGTTAGCCTGATGGCCATAATAAATGCGCACATGCCCATCAATGTAAAGAAAGGATGCTTCTTCAGATGGCTGGCCATACCAATGATCAATGAGCAAATCATTCAGCTTTTGGGCCTGTTGCTGCCTGGTCAGCAACTTGATCTTGCCCCGAAGACATCTGACTTCCGGAATCCTGTCAAGCCCGATTATTTTACCGATTTCACCCGGCTTGCATTGTTTAAGCTGTTCGGGATTTTTAATACGAGCCAAGGCCATGAAAGCCAGCGTTAGCACAATAGATTCTAATCCGTAAAAATGATTTTGAGGTACCTCGTAAACTTCTTTGCTCTTTAATAATCCCTGGGTAAGCAATGCAGGTAATAAGAATAATACCCCAGCCCCGCATACCCCTTCATGTGCATTAAACTCCGGTGCGCCATGACCTGTACCTAACATCGCGGCAGCCATCCGATCTTCATAGCGGGTAGTGGCTATTCCTAAGGGCGCCGATTGATCTGCCTGGTTACGAATGTTCAGCGTGCTGCCCGTAGCTGGACTATCAGCCGACTTCTCTTTTTTTTAAATAGCCTTGTTTTATACCGTAACGAATGGCAGATTCCCGCACACCTTCCTCTTTAGCAATACTGTTCACACTTTGATTTTTATCCAATTTACTTTGTATACGAAGCCTGCATTCTCCGGTGATTTTATAGGCTGTCCCTTTACGGGCATCATCACCAAAAAAACCTGTCTCTCCTTTCTCTATAAACTTTTTATAGGCGCGTTGAACGCTATCTTCACTTACCTGAAAACATCTTTCAATCTCGGTTTTACGGCAAAGACCCTGATTAATAAAATTGCTGGTAATATAACGAAAAGCTTTTAAATCATCCTTAGGATGCGCATATACTGGCAACCCATTTACTATATATTGTATCAATCCTCCTTTCTCGTAAACACCAAGACAATCTGATATCAATGTACTGCCTGACGGAAATAACGGAAGTTGTAATTGCATCCCCAAATTAAACGCATATTTAATTTGCGAACAAACCTTAATTTGCGGATCGAGGTAAGGAGTTCTGAGTCTATACCTTTAGTACAAAATGTATCCATTTAAGACTTCGGAAGTCAGGTTCTCGTATCTGCCTGACTTCCGAAGTCTGGAATTTCGGGGGTCTTACCGAGCATATGCAGACTTCGAAAGTTTCAACCAAAGGATAGACACCTTATGAAAGACTTTCGAAGTCTATACCTTTAGTGCAAAATGTATCCATTTAAGACTTCGGA
>JBDSBP010000568.1:0-25942 GCA_039921525.1 Chitinophagaceae bacterium
AGCCGTTAAACGGGGAGCTAAAATTTATGCAGAAGTTTTAGGAGGCGCAGTGAACTCAGGAGCACAAAGAAATGGGGGATCAATGACGGCGCCCAACAGGGAAGGCGTAAACAGGTGCATCACGAAAGCTTTGGAACATGCAGATACCCATCCCGAAACAATCGATCTTATCTGTGGGCATCTTACTGCAACGATGGCAGATAAAATTGAAGTCAGCAATTGGTCGTCAGCGTTAAACAGGAAAAATGGCAACTTTCCTTATATCAACTCGGTAAAATCTATGATCGGCCATTGTTTAAGCGCCGCCGGCTCCATTGAATGTGTGGCAGCTGTACTACAACTTCACCACCAGTTTGTACATCCTAATCTTAATTGCGAAGACCTTCATCCCGAGATTACTGATCTTATCGACGAAAGTTGCATCGCAACTAAAAGTATATCCACTGATATCAGGAAAATAATTAAAGCAAATTTTGGATTCGGTGATGTGAACGCTTGTCTTGTATTATCAAAATATTCAAACTGATCTTATCTTTTTTAATTCAACAACATCAAAATTTACAACAATGGAAAGAACAACTGTATTCAATGAATTTAAAACAATTTTATCGGCACATGTGCCCGGTAATAAAACAAAGACCCTTGATAGTTTAACTGAACAAACCAATATGGCCGACGACCTCGAGATTGAATCACTCGATATCGTAAGTATCGTGATTGACATTGAAGAGAAATTCCATATTGAAATAGACAACGATTCCATCAGGAGAATGTCAACAGTAGGTAGCTGCATCAATCTCATCCAGGAGAAATTATGCTCAAATTGTTCTGCTGCCAATTGTCAGCAAGCAACTTCCAGGCAACCAATGTACAATACGATAACGGCCTGACAGTTATATCAACAAACACCTGCCTTCTAAAAAATCAAATAATGCTTAAGACATGGCCTGCATTAAGCCAACAATTAAAACAAAAAACATAAACACTCAATCATCATGAAAACAAAAAAAATCGAAATCGGATCTAATGTCTATGACATCAATGTAAAAACGGCTACTTCGGATGAAATTAAAGAGTTACAACATGAACTCTATATAAACAGGATCATCATTGTAAAAAATCAACACCTTACAGAACAGGACTATGTGGATTTTGCGGGGAGGTTTGGCTTCCCTGAGCCTTACCTGCAAAGCCACTACAACCATCCTGATTTCCCCTTAATTTTTGTTTCATCAAACGTTAAACAAGCTGGCAGGCAGATAGGCGTGGCAAGAACAGGTGGTTATTGGCACTCAGACACTGCCTTTGAAAAGAATCCGAAAATAATTACGATGTTGATGCCAAAGGTGTTGCCTCAAACCGTTACCCGCACTACCCGCTTTATCGATATGAGCGCCGTTTACAAAGCGTTGCCTGAAAGTATCATTGAACAAATTGAAGGAGAAAGTTTCATTCATTCAGGCAGGTACCGCTATAAAATTCGTCCGGAAGATGCAGGCCTGGATATCGCAGAAATGTTAGAACTGATCGATCATTATCAGCCACCGGTTCATCATCCTGCAATTATTGAACACCCTGTTACAGGCGAAAAAATTATTTACGGCAGCAGGGGTTTTACTATTGGTATCACAAATAAGTCTTTGGACGAATCGCATAATATTCTGAATGAAATTTTTGATTTCGCCGAATCTAATGATTTCGTTAAAGAAGTTATTTGGGAAATGGGTGATCTTATCATCTGGGATAACCGCTTCCTCGTGCATAGCTCAGGACGAAAAAAAGCACCCTCTGATAATATTCATGAAGCCGTTACAAAAGAAGAGGAAACGATGATGTATCGCATTACCATGAAAGACGCCTACCCGTTACATGCAAATAAAGAAAGAGTAATGGCTGAAGAAAATGTTTTCTAAACCCCCTGAAACAAAATAGTATGGAAACCCTCACTAACGCCTTACCTCAAATCAACCATTCAGGCACGCGCATATGGATGCCTTTGATGATCTCTGATGCCTTTCTTGCAAAGATTTTAGTCCCTTACAGGGATCACGCGAAATACCTAAAATCTGCACAGATACTCGATTACTACGAGCCGGATAGTACAGGACTGGAATCCGGTGATTCAAAATCGCTTGTAACAATAGAAGGAAATTTCTCTATCGCCGAGAGCTGTTATATTGATGACACAGGGCACTTTAATGCAGTGGAGTTTAATATTTGCTATAACCAATTGGCGTACGTATTATTTGTCAAGTGCATCCAGGCAGGTATTTTCCACCGGGTGATTCCTGACTGGGCAGAAAGAGTAAATCTTAGTTTTGAGAATTTTATTAAGTACCAGCTTTCCTCCATGTTTATTGCAAAAATTGAAGGCAGTTTTTTAAAACCGCTTAATGGCAAAAGCTTTAAAGCCAGGTTAACGATCACACGAATAATGTGGACGGACCAAACGGCTTTTGTATACACGCAGATCAGTTTTTCTGATTCGTTTGGAATCAAATCGAAAGGCCCTGTACTGCTTGCATTCAGAACATCTAACGGTTTATAAAATTAATATAGTGAGTACAAAAAAAGAAGTTGCAATTCAGTCTGCCCAAACGGTGTCCGTTCTTCGAGCAGTAGCAGCGGAGGAAAAAGATCCGTTTGTTCAATCTGGAGACTACCTGGCGAAACATTTCTTAACAAAGAAATACAAATTATTTGTCAGCCTCTTACCTCATCGTTTGATTAAAATGATCATTCACTTTTCTTCTCCTGGCAGTTATTGTTTTATGATTAGCCGGACAAAACATTTTGACCAGACGTTGCTCCGGGAGATAGATGCCGGCGTTAAACAGGTGGTAATTTTGGGAGCGGGTTATGATACCCGCCCCTTTCGGTTCGCTGATAAATTAAAAGGTATACCGGTGTTCGAGGTAGATTTTCCCGGCACTCAGTCATATAAAAGGGAGAAGTTACAAAACATCTGTCAAGGTAATCCACCTGGTTTAACTTTCATCCCACTGGATTTTAATAAAACGCCGTTTGATCGGGCCTTAATTGAAAATGGATTTTCGCCAAATTTAAAAACATTGTTTTTATGGGAAGGAGTATCCTATTATTTGGCGGAGCCTGTTGTGAAACAGGTATTAGGGTTCGTCAGCTGTTGTGCCGTGGGTAGTTCCATACTATTTGATTACGCAACCAAAGATTTTGTAAACGGCGACCGAAGTTCGTATGGCGGAAAACATTTGGCCAGGTGGTTGGAAAAAATAAAAGAGCCATTTTTATTTGGAATGAATTCAAACCAAACGAAAGGTTTTGTAAGCAACTGCAGATTGTCTCTTGTTTCTGACTATGGCCCTGACGAAGTTGAGAATATGTATTTGAAAACCAGGAAAGGCCAGGTGCTTGGCAGAACGCTCGGACATGTGAGAATGGCGCACGCTAAGGTCACTTCACATTAATTGGCTATCATCATTCATCTCTCAGTAACGCAAATGAGTACTCGCTGTACACGATAGCTTATAGCTGATAGCTGAAAGCTGAAAGCTGAAAGCTGATAGCCGATAGCCGATAACTGATTGCAAAAAATTAACAATCCCAAAAAACAATTTTGTGCCAAAAAATTATTCCACAAACGTAGATATACTGAGATATCCTCACCCGGTTTTACAATCTAAGAAATTAAAAAAAATACCTCAACAAATAACTCTTTTAGATAAAAAGTATGTGCTTTACCGAGTTGAAAAAGGCGAGCCGGTGGCGCTGCCGGATGTTCGTCCTCACCGGGGTGCGGTATTGTCAAAAGGAAAAGTAAACGCCGCGGGAGAGCTGGTTTGTGCTTATCATGCCTGGCGGATTAAATCAGATGGAAATGTAACCTGTCCTTCTGTTCCAAAGCGGAGCTGTAAAATTTCACTCTTGAGAACCTGGGAAAAATATGGTTTCATCTGGATCGCCAATGCTGAGGTGAATGATGAAAGTTTCCCCGAATTTGCTCTTCCTGACTACGAATTAATTGGTTCGTTTTCTTCTTCGTTTAAAGCACCTCTTAAAGTAGTTCTCGATAACTTTGGCGAAATAGAGCATGCCTTCCAGGTGCACTCATTTATAGGGCCTTCAAGAAAAGCACCGGCTATTACAAACTTTTCAGTAGACATCCAGGATGATAAAACATTTGGCTATTTTTCCTGCAAGTATCGCCCTCTGCCATTCTTCATGCGTTGTTTTTTCGGGATTAAAAAAGATGACCTGTATCATAATGACTGGGTGTTTAAATTCAAGCCGCTTCATGGATCTTACTTTAATTACTGGACAGATTCTACCGGAGAACAAAAGGGCCCGGTATCTTTTATCGTAACCTTTTTTTTGGTACCCAAGACAGATAACGAAGTAAGAGTTCAGACTTTTGTGCAGATACAGATCAACAACAAACTATTAAAATTTATAGCGCCCATTTTAAAGGTATCCACTATGTTAATTACTCAATTTGAGATACTTGCCGATGGCGATATCGCTAAATTTTCGCCCACGGACACACAGGACGG
Source organism: Chitinophagaceae bacterium (assembly GCA_039921525.1). GTDB lineage: Bacteria > Bacteroidota > Bacteroidia > Chitinophagales > Chitinophagaceae > JADCRZ01. The sequence goes on from JBDSBP010000568.1 coordinate 4,530, forward strand.
CAGCAATTGGAAGCTTACTTTCCTTGACAAACAAATTATGGCAAACCGTAAAAGAATGGAAACGTTATATTTCGCCAGGGAAAATGAAACGGTGGCTGAATATTAATTACTGGCAGTTAGCCTTCGGCTATCGGCTGTCAGCTATCGGCTATCAGCTATCGGGAGGAAACTTATTTGTGATTGACCTGCTGAGATAGTTCTAGCCGATAGCCGATCGCCGATCGCCACAGTGTCATTATAAAGTTGACATAATAATAGCTATTATTAAATGAGAAAAAGGATATTTGTAAATAAAATTTCCTAATCTACCAGTCTGGGACAAAATATATGAACGGAAGCCGTCAAATCATCCACTTATCCGCGTTTATAACATTTATAATTTTCTTCACCGCTTCTAATGCACAACCATCAAATAAAAACGAATACCAGGTCACCATTCAAAATTTAACCGTTCAAATCTCCGATAGGGGGAACGTTACCGGCATTTGGATCGGGACAAAAAAAGAGAGGATCGCAGTAAATGCGTTTAATGAATTGGCAGGATGCAGGATTGATGGAAAAGTGATCGTAAAGAAATTACCGTCAGGTGGAATAGAATTCAGTAAAACACTGATCAATGATTCATTACATACCTCCTGTTTATTCAAAGAAAGATTTATACCGGCACCCAAAACCGGCAGCATCCGCTGGGAGTTTGAAATCTACGGCCGGGAACAATCCTGGGGAACTTCCATTAATACAGTATTCAACTATCCTTCCACAAAAGAAACCAGGTTCTGGACAACGTGGGGAGGACCTCAATATGATAAAAACTCCATTGACAGTGATCTTTTACAAAGGGTTAGTTTATTGCAACCTCAGAGCGAGAAAACAAAAAATGAAGGAAGCTTTCCCAAAATGGATGATTGGGCTGATCCGCTGGTAGCAATGCCTTTTTCCAAGGCAACGTATTATTTCGGCGCACCATTTCTCGAATATGAAAACCCCCGTATAGCGTTCATACCATTTCAGCACAACCTGTTCAGCATTCCTTTATGCTCCATCCTGGAAGAAAAACGTGATATTGGTTTAACCATTGCATTATCACCTGATGATAAAATCATTGATCTGTATATGCAGACCAGCGAAGATGGGTCTGTGTCTTTCAACAGGCTACATAACCGCATCTCCAAAGAAAAGCCGTTAACCTTTGCACTTGACCTGGTAGCGGGAGAAAGTGACTGGCGCGGTGGTTTAAAATGGATGAGCAATCGTTATCCATCTTATTTTAACCCCGTGAATCCGGCCGTGTCCAAGGTTGGCGGTACCGGCGCATATTCCAATCATTTTACTTCTTTTGATACGGATAAAATGAAAAAAATGGCTTTCACGGTTAACTGGCAGGCCAGCTTCGACTTCCCTTATATGGGAATGTTTCTACCTCCAGTAAAAGGGGATGTTAAATGGAAAAGATATAGTAACGGCATGATATCTGTTAATCAACTGAACGATTACGCCGGTGAAATGAAAGAGAAAGGTTTTTATGTTTTTAATTATTTTAATGTAACGGAATTCGGCGCCAATATAAAACCACTTTCAGATTCCATCAATACAAAAGCAGGAGCAGACGGTTGGAAAAACGCGAACGACTATTTATATACTAATCTGTCATCGGCAATATTACGCATCCCAAGGGAAATGAATCTTTCCAGCAGCATATATTCCAAATCAAAGATTGCCGGAATGCATTATACCTGGGGCGATGGCGTGATACTCGATTGTGGCGACCCTGTTTATAAAAACTTTTTGCTTGCCCAGGCCCGCCGCCATGTAAATGAAATATCTAATTCTTTTGGTATCTGCATAGACCGCATGGATTGGCTGCGTTTTTTTAACGAACAGGCAGATGATAGCATATCGTGGTACAGGGGAAAGCCCGTTCGGTCATTAATAAATTCCTGGAAACAACTGATGAATGATCTTGGTCCCATATTTCATAATGCAGGCAAATCCATCCTCGTGAATAACCATGATAAACGAATTGATCTGATGCAACAGGTGGATGGTATATTTGATGAGTTTACGTATGCCGGATCGCCGCTGAATACTACTGCTTTCCTCTGCATTAACAAGCCCGCCCTGGGATGGACAGAAGGTGCCAGCAACATAACAAGGGTGGGCGGCGACAATTTTTTCCAAAAATATTTATACATGGGCGTGTATCCTATGTGCCCCTTTCCGGGCAATGACCATTCTATTCAACCGGACTCTGCCATTGATAAATTGTACCTGGATTATGGCCCGCTAATGTTAGCCATGAAAGAAAAAAAATGGGTGCTGGAACCTCATGTCGTTACTGTTAAAGATAACGCTGCAAAAGCAAATATTTTTGCCATTCCTGCAGGTTTGTTTGTACCTGTTGTTTATGCAAAAAAGGGAGTTAACACCGTAAATATAACGGTAAAGCACATGGGAGCTAAAGAAATAACCTCTTGTATGGTATATCATCCCGGTAAAGAAAAAGCTTCCATACTACCGTTTAAAAGGAATAAAAATATAATCAGTATTGATGTGCCAATAGAAAGAGGTTGCGGCATTGTTGTTCTTAACAGGTAAACTGCTGACGGCTGACAGCCTTCTTTACTGACGCGGTTATTTTATCGCAATACGATCAATGCCACTTAGCGCCCACACTGGTATACAACAGGGGTACAGACCAGGTGATACTGTCAAAATAAACCTTAAGCCGGAGTATCTTTTTTTTGATATCCCATAACCTCCACCATCAATTTTTTATTTCAATACAGTAGGAGGTTATTTGCTGCAGTTTTTCATCCTTAAAATGATATACATCACAATACTCAACTTTGCCTGCTGTATTATTTTCATTTATGAAATCACAATATCCCTCAATTGCGATAGAGTTTTCACTCACAATATAATTTGTGTTGTTTAAGGTTGAGTGGGCCATATCCGTCATCATTCTGGTGCAATTATTTATTACCGCTTCTTTTCCTTGGGTCACAGATGCTCCGACAACGTTCCAGCTAATGTCATCGGCAAAATGTTCGAAGGCAAATTCAAAGTTCCCTTTTGAGAATTCTTCGCTTACTTTTTTACTGATCGTTTCCATATGTTTATTTATTTTTCGAAATTAACATCCTGCATAATATTCAATAAACTTGAAATTAATAATTACAGTTTTATTCAGGCGGTAACAGTACCTGCCGTGGTCACTTTTTTATCCTGGTATACCGGTAATTCTTTCATAGCGTCCTTTTGCAAAACTGATGTAACGACCATCTTTTTATGATACCATATATAAGATCCTGCCGCGAGCGCTAGTGGCAGTGCCATAAATATCCAGTTGGCAAGCGCTTGCCCGGAAGCAGCAATTGAATAGGTAGCGCCCAATAAATCGAATACCAATCCTGCATAGGCCCATTCCTTGATGCGTGGGAAGCCCGGAACCAGGATGGCGATAACTCCCAGGGTTTTTGCTATTCCTAAAAAAGGAAGTATATAAACCGGCATCCCCATTTGTGAAAATCCTTCCATTGCCACTTTCGCAGAAAAAATATCAGGGATAGATGAAGCAAGCATCATAAATGCAAACAGGCAGGTAAAAATCCAGTAGATAATCTTTGTCTTTTTCATGATAGTAAAATTTAAAAGTGATGAATTTTTTTGTTATTCGATGACACAAAGCTAGCATTGACAATCTGTTTTGAAAGGGTGCGAGTATGACGAATTACAGGCGTTTTGCGACTTTGGAGAAATCTACGGAAGAACAGTTGCGATTACCAGTAATTAGATAAACGCTTCCCAGATATTAACCAGCATGGATAAGCCGAGCCTTTTATGAGTTACTTAAGAGTAGATGCAGGATCATTTGTCTTAAAATTAGGGCTTTAAAAGATCACAACTACAGGGAATAAACGGAATTGCATGCTAATTTGAGATTGCAACAAATTATTAATTTAAACCCATAATTATGAAAAAGTATCTTTTTCCGATTGCCATGGCTCTTGTTTTTAGTTTAACGTGCCTCGCCCAGAAAGAAGAGAAAGAAGCTAAAAATTTAACGGTACCGATAGCCGCTAAAGCTTCGTTACTAAAGGCTTTTCCTGGATATTCCAATATCAAATGGGAAAAGGAAAATGCTAATTATGAAGCTAACTTCAAACAAAATGGCAAAAAGATGTCCGCAGTATTTGACAACAATGGTACCTTACTGGAATGGGAGATAACTATGAAGCCCGGAGAACTGCCGGCATCCATACTTTTGTATGTGAAAGAACATTATAAAGGAGTTCCCATAAAAGAAGCTGCAAAGATTACCAAATCTAACGGTGATGTAAATTATGAAGCTGAAGTAAACAAGGTTGATGTAATGTTTGATGTAAATGGGAAATTTATTAAAGAAGAAAAAGATTAACAGCAAGAAAAGTAGGGCACTCTTCGGCTATCGGCTATCAGCTATCAGCTATCGGCTATCAGCTATCGGCCATCAGTAGGAAACTCAAAGCGGTAAATGGGTTTAAAGCTGAGTGGTGGCTGAAATTCATAATTACCATGATTCTATTTTCCCGGCAAATCATTTTTTTATTGATGAAGATAAGCAGCAAGGCGTCTCTTCTTAAGATTTGTGGTTGCGCTAATTGTTCCGTCACCCCTGTAATAAAGTGTGTACGTTCTTTGATTACTGAAATTAACGGCACTAAGCGTATCCAGTACTATTGCAGGCGTGCCCGTACGCCTGACAATAAAAGTGTCGCTAAGGATAGGATTATATGCCCATTGTGAAAATGAGGTTATGGAGTCGATTTTGATATTGGTCCAAAGATATCGGTTTGCTCTTGTTGACCAAATGTCTACCGCTTTACCTGCAGTGTCATTTAGCACCGCGTGAATAAACCTGAGATTATAATAACCTGTAGGCACCGGGCTGTAAACGTCTTTGATAAACATCTTTGCAGTGTCTCGCGTGGGGCCGATAGCATCAGTGATCATGAACGTATAATATTTATCAGGATCGAATGTTTTGGTGAACGTAGCAATTTGAACAGAGTCAGGATTAGAAACTCCAAGGGATAAGCTTACAATTGATGTTCCGGGATCGATGGCAAGATAACCATAAGCTGAGGAGGTAGTAGGGAATATTGCTCCAAATGTCATCAATACAGTGGAGCCGGGTGTATAGGCAGTGATTTTCTTTCCATTAATGATAACGTTAAAAGAATCGGGCTGGTTAAAAACTTTTCTGAAGTTCGGAGAAGCATCAATAATTTTCAGGAACGATTTACCGCCTGTTGGGTAAGCAGGCGATTTCATAGTGTAATCTCTTTTACAGGAATAATAAGCAGTTATTGAGATACATATTACCACTATTGCCAGGATATTTTTCTTCATCATTACTACTTTTTTCATAAATTATTTTGCTTGTGAAAACCAGCATTCCATGGTGATATAATTAAGATCGATGGCGCCTATTCTCGTAAGTTCGGGAACATTGTACAGGTATTCGGAATTATACCTTGGCCTGCACCTGTACGCAGGCTTACCGTTGTTTGTGGCAACAAGGTTCGGTCCAATAGGTAAAGTGAAATCAGAATATACCTGCCTGCCCGTTGCAGGGTCAGGATCAACATAATGAAATTTGCGCATATCTATCCACGTTTGATGGGTGCCCCAGCCATATAGCGCAATATATTTTTGCAACATAATATGTGTTAGCGTTAAACCTGTGGCGGGTGCAATGGCCGGGTTTGCCAGGTATGCACTGGTGGTAGCTAACGAAATTTGATTAGCGACCGGAATGTGTTGCGGGTAAGTGGTAGTTAACAAATCAAAGTCGAGACTAATCGCTTTTTTATAAGCAGTAAGGGCACTACTATTATCACCTTTGCGTAAGGCTGCTTCTGCAACAATAAATTGCATTTCAGAAGCCGTCATCAAAGGCCATGGGCTGGTATTTTGATACACATAACGGCTACTATCAACCGTAGGTGCCGAAGTGGAAGATGGCGTGTAAACACCTGCGGCGGTATTTGTATACCCCCAGAAGTTCTGCGGGTAATCGTTCGTGGTAAGACCTGAGGTACCCAACCATGGAGTTAATCCTTTAAAAACCCCGGTTTTGTTTTCACGAAGTTTATACCAGGCCCTGGGGTCAGGAACGCCTGTAAAGGCGCCGCTGTTAAGTCCCGACATCAGGTTGGCAACATAGGCTGACTGCCTGATGGCGCCGATATTTCCCCTGAATGGTCCGAAATAATTGTTCACCTGAGATGTTAATCCACCAGCCACTTTTACCATGGCATTATCTTCATTGGTAGTCATTGCCAGGTTTGCATACTTAATAGCCGAGTCAGCGTACGCATAGTTGTTAGCTTTAAAAACGTCTTTAGCGCTAATGTCAATGTAAGAACGGGCCAGTGTTCCATACACAAATTTTTTCCATTTGTCTACATTGCCATTGTAAAAGTAGGCATCTCCAATTGCCAGGTTTTTCTGGCTTACATTGCCATCTGTTCTGCTCAAAAAACTCAGTGCACGGAAACATATCGCCCGGCAACTATCGTAAAATTCAGGTTGGGTATCGTAATTAAATTGTTGAAGGTTGGTATTAAAAGCTTGCTTTAAAATAGCATCCCCATATTGATTGGTTAGTTCAAGCCAGCCCCATGCCCGTATGGCCAATCCAACGCCAACATAATCCCATTTCTCCTGCTCCGATCCCCATTGAATAATCTTGTTTACGTTCTGCCCCTGGCCATAATAAACCGCTGCCCATATGCCGCCCGTGTTGTCAGAGCTGCCGGTTCCCCCCATTTGGCCATAATTTTCGCCTGCTGTCTGCGTGCCCCAGTATTGTATATAGCGACCAAGCAGAATACCATCAGCCTGCACCCCATAACCAGTAACCGCGGAGGAGAAAAACGCTGTGAAAGCAACAATTACGCCTGGTAGAATGGTTTCAATCGGCTCTACAACAGCGGCATTCGGATTAAGGTAAGCGTCGTCAATTTTTTTTGAACACGAAGCCGATAACAGAATGCCTGAGACACTTATAAAAAATAATGATTTGGTAATTCTAAACTGCATACTGAAAAATTAAAGATTGTTATTCTTCTTATTAGAAATTAGCATGTAATCCAACGCTCAGACTTAGAGGGGTGGGAGGGCTTCCATAATCAAAGCCATAAGAACCTACCCCATTTGTACCAGGATTGTTTGCATTAACAGCAGGATCTGCACCTGTATAATTTGTGATTAAAAGCAAATCGTTGCCTGTAACAAAAACACTTAGCGATTTCATGCCTTTAATTTTTTTAAAGACTTTTGACGGTAACGAATAACCCAGCGTAACATCCCTCAATCTTAACCAGTTCACGTCTTTCTGAATAAATTCTTCATCAGGTAAAGATGTGGAACCGTAATAAGTATTCAGGAAATAAGGCGAGACAACGATGGTGTTTTTTGTTGGGTGGTCAGTATTTTGTAAACCATCATTCAAAACCCCCTCTACAATAATAGGAGTTGTTCTGTTTGCCGTTCGGGCGCTTTTACCCAGCGTAGTAAGAAAATAATCTGTTCCGTTATAAATGTCACCACCTATTTTTAGATCCCATAAAAAGTTAAGGGTAAAATTTTTGTAGCGGAAGGAATTTAAAGTGCCCAGCGTAAAATCCGGAGTCCTGTCACCTCTTACATAATTTAGGTTTTCAAGCAATATTAAACCGTTTGCCGGATTGATAAGAATTTGCCCGGCATTGTTTCGCTGGTAACCGAAGCCTGTAATAGTTCCTGTTGAATAACCACGAACCAGCCCACCTCTTACATTACCGGACAAATAAGTGTCTGAATTATAGTAGTCATTTTTAATACCGATCGCTAAAGGTAGCGTTAACACCTTGCTCCACATATGGTTGAAATTGAAATTGATGTTCCAGTTGAAATTTTTATTTTTTATAGGATTGGCTGTTAACGTTAATTCAAGACCCTGGTTGCGTAAGGATGATACATTTCCGGTATTTAAAACATACCCAGTTGCGTAACTTGCGCGGTAGCCCTGGCTGATCTGGTCCAGGCAAAGGGTGTTATAGTAGGCGGCTTCAATGGTAAGCGCATTATCCAGAAACCTTAATTCAGGACCCACTTCATACGTACGTTGCCTTTCTGGATGAAGGTCGGGATTGGCATTGGTAAATCCATAGGTAAAACCCGGAACAACCGAACTACTCTGGTTGTTTACAAATACAGATTGATTTGAGTAAGGATCATTCAACCGCGCAGTGCTGGCAAGGGAACCTCTTAACTTGGCAAAGTCAAGAAATTTTATTGTTTTCAGCCCTGGAATTAAGTCAGAAATAATAACACTTAAACTTGCACCAGGATAATTGTAATTCCTGTTTTTCTTTGGAAGAACAGATGCTGTTTCAAAGCGATGTGAATAAGAAAGAAATACAACATTGTTGTACCCAATAGTTGCTTCGCCGAAGTAAGCAATTTCCCGGATGATACTTAAATTAGGTAAGCCAAAGTAATTTCTCAGCAGGCGGTTCCTGGTACCTACGAGGGTGTTGCTGCTATCGGTACTTGAGGAATCAATCAGGTGAGTGCCTACCACACCGAATTGTTGTGTTTCAAAATCCTGCCACATGGTGCCCACCAATAATCTACCGGTAAACTTGCCAACTTCTTTTCTTCCGGTTGCTGTTATTGTATGATTGTATCCTTTGTAGGTTCGGTAGTAGTTATCCAAAGACCCCCCTGTGGCTACAGGTAACAAGTACGATTGCGGATGTGTAAGCAGGTACCCATCCGTTTTATACGTGTCATATCCAAATCTTCCGGCAATAGATAACCAGGCAAAAGGGTTAAAGTCTATACCCAGCGTAGCAACATACCGGTTGCTTTTATCACCACTGGTGTTATGATAAGCGCTCCATATTGGGTTGTCATAATCAACGTTATAATTACTGTTAAATAGAAGTAGTTTATTTCCTTTTGCGTCCTGGTAATTGGTAATATCATTATTTGCAGGCCATGCATATAAATCAAGCAGGTAGCCGGAGATGCCTTTGATAGGCTTCTTATTGTCTGAGCTGATAAAAGCTATGGAGGAAGTTATCGTTAAATGCTTTCCAATTTTAGTATTATTCGAAAGCTTGAAATTATACTTCGTATAAAGATTATTTGGTACCACGCCTTCATTATTAAAATACTGGCCCGTTAACCTGAAACCGCTGTTCTGGGATCCGAAATCCAAACCAAGATTATGTGTTTGTGAAAACCCGGTGCGAAAAAAGTTATGAAGGTTATCATACTTTTTTGTGTCTGACGGCCATGCCGGACCAAACGAAGTAAACTGTCCTGAAAGGGGAGGGGCAGTAGGAACGCCGTTTACTCCAGGACCGTAATCGTTATTGACATCAGCAAAGCGCGTGATTTTCTGCATCCTGAAATTGTCATCGTAATTTATGAGCACTTTGCCATTAGTGTTTTTTGCTTTCCTGGTTGTAATTACCAAAGAGCCCGAACTAGCCTGGCTGCCATATAAAGCTGTTGCTTCAGGACCTTTCAAAACGGTTACATTTTCAATATCATTGGGATTGAGATCGGCGATACGGTTTGTATAATCATTGTTCCTGTTGGGCAAATCCGAAGCTAACCCAATGCCGGAACCTCCATAGGAGTTTTCATTAAGCGTCTGGTTATCCAGGATGATGCCATCAACAATAAAAAGGGGCTGGTTATTCCCAGACATGGTATTGAACCCTCTCAATACAATAGATGAGGAAGCACCAGCGACTCCGCTGGTAGGGGTAACCGTTAGTCCGGCAACACGGCCCTGCAGGCTGTTAACAAAATTTTCTCTTTGCGTTTCCTGTATTTCTTTGCCCGACACTTTTTGTACGGAGTATCCCAGCTCCCTTGGATTTCTTTTGATATCCATTGCTACAGTTACTTCCTGCAGTTGGGTGCTGGATGACTTTAAAGAGGTATTATATGTATTATTATTACCTACAACGATTCTTTGCGCAGTATATCCCACGAAACTCAAAAGAAGCGACTCCCCGTTGCTTGCTTTAATGCTGAAACTTCCATCGACGGTTGTACCAGTACTCTTTTTTGTTTTGGTATTGGAAACGGTAACCCCTTAGTAACGGTGATTTGTCTTCGTCAGATAGTATGATCCCGGTAACAGTTCGCTCCTGAGCGGATGTTTGAATGTGAAGCAATAACAACCATGCAGCCGAAATTATCCGATAAATTTTACTCATAAGGGTTGATTTGGAAACAGTAATTTAAATCAAAATGTTAAAAAAAAATTTAAAAACTTCCGAACGGCGGAAAAATGAAGGCAACTTTTGCTATTAACTTTTTTATAATGCATAGGCATTCCAACCCCTCTGAAACTTTCAGTTTGGTAATCGCCTTTCCAGGCGGCAAATGGTTTTATTATAATGAGATGAAAAGATTATTGGGAGAGGCGAAAGGTTATGTAATTGATATTGCAAAAGCCTTTGTTTTAAACTGTAACCTGCAAATAGGTGAATGTAATAGAATACGGCTCTTTTAGCGGAGGCAAAAATCACTAGGTAACTTAATCTGCTATACATTCAGCAGCAAACGGCTTTTATACTTTTACCCATGGTAAATCTTTTACTTCTTTCCAGGCAGTAGTGGTTCGTAATTTAGTATAAGAATTATCGTGAATACTTTCCACGCTTACTTCCGGAAAATAGTCTTTTCCAATTTCATTAAGCATAAAAAAAACGTTGAATCCAAAACGATGAGATCCAATCAGCCGATACCCTTTTTTGTCTAGCAATTTTTTCATGGCAAGTAAGGAAACACCCATATAATCAGGATGCAAATTTTCCATTCTATTAAAATCTGGTTGATAGGGAATGGTAAGTGCCTGGTCGCCTGGAATTACATTCTGTGTTTCACAAACAATTACCCGGGGTTTAATAGCATGTATGGCATCCATGATGTAATAGTCATTGCCATCAATATCCAGACTTAATAAATCAATTTCTCCTGCAAAGCCATTATCTGTAATTAACTGATTAACATTGTCACAGGTAAGCCATGCATGTTTAAAAATGGGTGGATGGAGCCAGGTTGAATGGTTGGAGGCAAAAAATTTAATGCCTTGCTCTGCGGTGTGTTTGTCGCCTTCAAATAATAATCCATCCCAACCATGATTGATTATCAAATTGGCCGCCATGCATTGCACTCCATCACCAGCACAAATTTCAACAACGCGCTTGTTTGTTGTACCGATTAAAGAAAATATATATAGTAAAATACCATCTTCTTCAAACTGCGAGTAAACTTTAAAGCCGACATCCCTGAATGCAGGCATCTCACTGCTTGTTAAACTTTTTTTCATTAATCGATAATTATTGGAAATTTGGATCTGTTCCACCTGGTTGTTTTGTTCATGGTAAGGAGGCGTTATTAAACTTCCAATAAAATTCTTGACTCTATGCTTAATTTTTTCAATCATAGTCAGTTCATTTATTTTTTATGAGCGTGGTCTGCGCGAAAATTGATAACTGGAAGTAATATATATATTATATTTTAATTTGGGTTTGTTTCATTGAGAATTTGATTCCTGCAACAACAAGAAATTATTAATTAAGAAAATGCATCAAATAGCTGGATCCTGCATCTCATTTTTCCGCGCTAGCAATGATACTTTTGAAAACAGTTTAATTGATATATTGGAAAAGAAGGTTGAAATTTATTACATTACTATCGAATTAAAGCAATAGTAACGTGCGACAAATTTCAATGGGCCTTTCAACATGTTTACTTATTTTGATGTTTTCAAAGACTATCCCGGTTAGTGCAGCTATCACGCACCTGATATCACCCGCCAGCCGGTTTAAACAAGGTGATTCCATGAACTGGCAGGTTGGTATTGGGCGTCGTATTATCACCCCTCAAACGGAAGTCTGGATGGCCGGTTGGGGAAGGAAACGAATTCCCGAAGGCAAGATTCATGATATCTGGGTGAAAGTGCTGGCCCTTAAAAGCTCAGGCGGGAAACGGGTAGTTATGGCGACTACAGATAATATGGGGATGTCTAAAACGATATATGAACGCCTCTATTCGAAGGTTCGTCAACGTTTCAAACTGGATCGCTCCGAATTCATGTTAACCTTTTCGCATAATCACAGTGCGCCATGCCTCGAGGATGACCTGGTAGATTATTACCCCAGTGACGAAGCTCAACAACAACTGGTAAGAGAATACACCAACTGGATGGAAGGTAAAATTATGGAGGCTATAGAGGAGGCATTGACTACCTGGCAGCCAGCCCAACTTGTGATGGGAGAAGGCCAGTGTACTTTTGGAGTTAACAGGCGGGATAATATTGAAGCTGAGGTTCCGACTCTGATGGCCGAAGGAAAGCCGCTTAAAGGTGTGGTGGATCACTACGTGCCTGTGTTGGCTGTTAAAGGCGCAACCGGCGCCCTGCTGGGGATATTATTCGGCTACGCCTGTCATCCTACCACTATTGATATAACCAGCTGGAGTGGCGATTATCCGGGCTTTGCCCAGATCAATCTCGAAAGCCGGTATCCCGGTGTAACGGCTATGTTTTTTAATGCATGTGGTGGAGACCAGAATCCCCTTCCCAGGAAAAAGATAGAGTTATGTGAAAAATATGGCAAAATGTTATCTGATGCGGTTGAAGAGGTGTTAGTCAGGTCCATGCAGCCGGTTAGCTCCAGCCTTAAAACAGCTTTCAAATTTGTAGAACTCCCATACGACGAAGTGGTAACCCGGGAAAAACTAGTGCCAATAGCAAAAGGCAACGAAGCCCTCCAGGCCCGATGGGCGGGTCGCATGCTGAAGATGTTAGACCAGGGTGTAGTATTTCCAAAATCTTATCCATATCCTGTTCAGGCCTGGCAGATTGGTGAGTTGTTATTAATAGGTATTGGAGGAGAAGCTGTTGTAGACTATTCGGTTAGGCTCAAACGTGAGTTTGCAGGAAACACCTGGGTTTGTGGGTACACGAATGATATGGTCGCTTACATCCCATCACGACGGGTTTGGGAAGAAGGAGGGTATGAAGGAGGGTCGCATCTTGACGAATATGGCCGTCCTGCCTGGCGATGGTCGGGTGAGATAGAAGATCGTATTGTTAAAACCGTTCATAAGGTTGTTCGGCATATACATAAAAACCGGTAAGTAATTACGAAACGACAGTCGATTGCAGATTGTTTTAATCAATGAATTAAAATTTTAAAAATGAATTACAAGAAAGGAATAAGCGGAGATATCGATTCGGAAGTTGACACATTCGTGCATTGCATTACAGGCGAGCCTGAAACATTTTCAATACAAGATGGCATATTAACGCATATTACCGAAACTGCACCTTTAAAAGAAAATGCTTTCTTTGCAGGACCAGGGTTAATGGATCTACAGGTGAATGGCATCCATGGAATAGATTTTAATACTCCAACTTTAACCCAACAGGATCTGTTAAATGCAACACAGTATTTATTAAGTAAGGGTGTGACAATGTTTTACCCAACTATCATTACCAATTCAGATGAAAACATTTTGCAAATAGCACAAACCATTCAAAAAGCATGTGGCGCTAACTCCCTTGTAAATGCATGTGTGGGCGGTATTCATTTGGAAGGACCCTTTATTTCGGGTGCCGATGGCGCAGTGGGCGCCCATGATAAAAAATACACCAGGGCTCCTGATTGGGAGCTTTTTAGCAGGTTTCAGCGGGCAGCGGGCGGACAAATAAAATTGGTGACACTTTCCCCGGAATGGGATGGCTGTTGTGAATTCATAGAAAAGTGCAGGGCACAGGGAATACTTGTATCTATTGGACATTCTATCGCAAACGCAGAACAAATTAAAATGGCCGTGAGGGCAGGAGCGATGATGTCTACGCATTTAGGTAATGGCGTTCCATTGATGTTGCCCCGTCATCCCAATATCATTTGGGATCAACTGGCTGCGGATGAGTTGTATGCCTGCATAATTGCCGACGGGATACATATCCCGGATTCATTTCTTAAGGTAGTGATGAAAAACAAAGGCAACCGCACTATACTGGTAAGTGATGCTACCTGTTTTGCAGGTTTGCCACCCGGTGAATACCAGAGCCATATAGGAGGCGCGGTGATACTGGATGAACAAAAAAGAGTATCCTTAAAAAGTATTCCAGGCATTCTGGCCGGCGCAGGAAAAACTTTACTGGAAGATATTGAATACCTGGTTTTTAATAAACTCGCCACTTTGGCTAATGCCTGGCAAATGGCATCCATAAATATAAAGAAAATGCTGGATGAATATAGCCATGCAGCTTCTGCTGATATCAATACAGATCTTGTGATATTTCAGGTTAATGGAAAAGAAATAAAAGTTGTTAAGACGATTAAAAATAACCAGGTAGTGTATGAACAATAGTATCAGGCGATCCGCGCGATTTGCAACCATGGGTTTGCCACAACGGAGAATATAGACTACACTCTCTTTCCCATTTTTATTTTCCGAATGAATAGACGAAAGAAAATTTGCCAGCTTAATCTCCGAACCCGGTTGCAGTTTTTTCCGAAGCCTGTACCTGCTCCGCTCCTCATTCTTACGGTTATGTTAGTAAGCTGGGAAATTTCTTTGCAGGTAAGGTTAAGCCTCAGGTAGGATTTTTGCTGATTAAATAACGGTGATGGGTAATCGTTATACATATCTTTAATTGAATTTGATTGGAAATAATAGTTCTTATCAAAGAACTGACGAAAAAATTCTTAACATAAATCAGTGATTTCTTTGGGTTCCGCTCCTTATTCAAGGAGGTGGACGTTGGATTCCGTTGCGCAGCACGGAATTCAACGGGGATGGTTGCTGCGGGGCATAGTGCAATTGAATGCCACATAACTTACCGCCGGCAAGCCTTCAGGTGCATCCTGCTGATTAATTTCAGTCAGTAACCACCCCCGTTCAGAAACGTGCTTCGCGTCGTTTCCGAACGTCCCCTCCTTAAAAAAGGCTACCATTAGCACACATCTTCCTTTTAAGTGCAGGAAAGTTCATACAAGACTTTACTATTATGCAACTAATTGTTTTTGTCATTTCAGCGAAGCGCCTCCACCTTCCTGAATAAAAGCATCTTGCGCGCTTCCCCTGAAATCTCTACAATGCGAGCTGTCTACCTCTTAGAGATTTCAGCTCAAAGCGCTGTAATATGCATTTATGCGAAGTTGCTGTTCGCTTTGGCTGAAATGACAGGAAAACAATAAAAAATTTGTTCTAACGATAGCCTTGAATAAGGAAAGGAAGGGAGCACAATCATCCTTACAGGTTTTTAGACAACCTATTTATTCAACCACCGGAATAAATTTTCTTTCCGTATTAAATTGCTGCAATATGATTTTAAAGGTTTCTAATTAACCCGATTAATTTATATCTACAAATACTTTTCCGCATCCTCCTTCAAGAAATGTATCAATTCTTTTTCTCTTCGTTGGTTGGTCTCTTCCAAAAAGGCGCTATCCCATTTGTAATAACCTTCGCCGGTTTTTGCGCCAAATTTTCCATGCTCAACCAATTCATGTAATGAAGACGAAGATCGATCGGAATTGCTTAGATCACTAAATAAATAATCAGTGATCGCCAGGTATACATCCAAACCGCCCATATCAGCAGAAACAAGTGGCCCCGTCACTGACAGCCTTCGCCCAATGCCATATGTTACGGCCGCATCAATATCTTCTTTTGAGGCAACGCCTTGTTCCAGAAGATAAAACGCTTCTCTTAAAAGTGCAAACTGCAGGCGGTTTCCCACAAATCCCGGAACTTCCTTTTTAACTTCAATCGGTTTTTTCTTCATATATTTAAGCAGGTCAAAAGCGCGACGTACCGTTTCATCGTTTGTCTTTTCTCCCCGACCAACTTCTACTAATGGAATTAGATGCGCCGGGTTCCAGAAGTGCGTTGCAATAATTCGTTGAGGATTAGAAGTGCCTGCAGCAATTGCAGAGGTACTAAGGCCTGAAGTGTTCGTAGCTAATATTACCTCTGCTCCGCATAGTTTATCAAGATCGAAAAATAAATTTCTTTTCAGATCAATATTCTCAGGAATGGCCTCAATAATAAATGATGAAACGGCTGCTATTTCATCGATGGAATGTGTGATGCTAATACTGTTCTTTATTGGCTCAATTTTGTCTTTGTCCAATAATCCATTCCGCGAAAGCATGCTTAGCTTTTCCATAATCCCTTTTTGGGCGCGTTCTGTTTCCGATTTGTTTATGCCGTGCAAGGTAACAGGTAAGCGGGCCCAGGCTGCCATTAATGCAATAGTATGGCCCATTGTACCGCAACCTATGATTCCAAGTTTTTCCATTTTATGTTTTATTGAATGAGTCTTTAAAAGTAATAAAGAATAGGTGGAATATCCCGTAATGTTCAAGCGTTTCTCACTTCCTATCTCAGAAAATTTAACGAACCGTGATAACTACCTTGAAACATTAAAAAGACAGGGTTTTACTGAATTAAATGGAGACAACCTGGTGCAAGGGTTTGGTGGGATAAAGTTCAAAGAATCAGCCGTCTCCCAAAGTTAAATTAACCCGATGCAATAATATCTCTGGCAAATTTCGGATATTCATAAAAATATTTTAACATGAAAAGACGGGATTTTATATCAAATAACATGTTGGGTGCTTTTGTACCCGGCGCTTATGCTTCGGTTGGGTTATCCAATCAACAAGACATCGACCTGCCTGGTTCTGCCGATAACAAGGAAGAAGTTATTATAGAAAGGCTGGTTGAGGGGCAGCCACATAAGGGAAAGGTATTGGCGGTAATACAACCTCATTGCGATGATATAGCCTATTTTGCCGCAGGCACGGTAGCAAAGCTTATTTTTGAAGGGTACACCGGATACCTGATTCGGACTACAAATGATGATGCGGCGGGCACCGGCGCAAGTATGGGAGTAAGGGTTTTGAATAATGAGAAGGATAATGAAGCAGTGGCAAAAGTTTTAGGGCTTAAAAAAGTGTTTAGCCTGGATTACAGCAATCATAAAATGAATGAGTATTTCATGCAGGACATGATAGGCCGTCTTATCTTTCTCATCCGGTTATTAAAAGTAGATACATTGATTTGTTATGATCCATGGGGTCATTATGAAGAAAATCCTGACCATTACATAACAGCAAAAGCAGTTGAGGCTGCCCGTTGGATGGCGAGCTCGCTCGACTATCCCGAGCAACTGGAAGTTGTTAAACCCTATGCTGTAAAAGAGCGTTATTATTTTGCCAGGGGCCCTCAGCTTGTAAACCGGGTAGTGGATATCAGTAAATTCATTGATAAAAAGGTAGAGAGCAACAGTGTTTGCGTTACCCAGGGTGCGGGCGGAAACAGCGGAGCCCTGTTAAGAAAGACTTTATCTGATAAAGGACAAAAGTTATCCCTTCTTGGCAATGACGACCAAACGGCCAATCTGAATTACATAAAGCATTTTGTATTGGATTTAGATTCCGAATATCTGAGGGGTGTTCCTTCAGATAAAAAAGTAGGTGAAAAATATGGGTTAGCCTGGGGAGAGCAGTTTCATTATATCGGCACTACGTTGTCTGTGATTGATAGTTTTGTACAGAAAAATGCAGTTCCGAAATAAAGTTTGACGCATTGGCTATCGGCTATCAGCCATCATCTATCAGTTAAGAATGCCTTATGAACCAACTAATATGTGATTTTAATTTATCTATAAATTCAATTAATGAAGAAAGGATGTTTGCACCAAATCTTAAGGTAAAAGCCGATAGCCGATAACTGATAGCCAATGCACCAAAACATAGCATTCCGCAATAACTAAAACCTGGTATCATCTTCCTACTTGAAATTTCTTGCCCCAGGAAAAACCTTCTCCTGCTCATTCTCCCTAACCTGTGCCCTCTTATTCTCTCCCGGTGGAATGCTCTTTTCATCAGCTCGTGAAAGTGTAAGCAAGGGCAAATTTTCATTGTCCGTAACCGTTAGATGCCTCAAGAATTTAGAAAGATCATAACAACGCCTTACAATCACATGAACTACCTCACCTTCCCGCTGAAGTTTTCCTTCTACCATTATCAGTTTCGATTGCAGGATCTCTTTCCGGTATTTGTCGAACATGCCTGGAAAAATCACCAGGTTGGCAAAACCTGCTTCATCCTCAATCGTCATAAAGCAGATGCCACCAGCTGTTCCAGGCCTTTGCCGTACCAGCACAAGGCCGGCGACCTGCAATAACTTTCCATCGGCGATAGTTGAAAGATCTTTCGTTGATACAATATTTAGTTGCTCCAACTTTTCCCGTACAAAACTTACTGGGTGCGCTTTTAACGATAAAGCCGTTGCAGCATAATCATGCACTACTTGTTCCGAGGCTGTCATTTGAGGTAAGGATACCATTTCTGCTATTGCATCAACGGAAGGCTGACCAGAAAATAGCGCAATGGGCCTGTCCTTGTTCGTTACCTCCCATAATGCCTGCCGGCGATCGAGGTTTATAGATCGGAATGAATCAGCATCGGCTAATTTTTCAAGCGCTGCTTCTGGAATACCTGCGTCGCGTAGTTCATTAATGTTTTTGTACTTCTTCTTTCGTGCAGCTTCCAATAGTTTCATATCTTCTTCCCGCAAACCTTTCACCTGCCTGAAGCCAAGGCGGAGCACGTAGTATTTGCCCGATTTTTCTTCCAGTGTATTATCCCAGTTTGAATGATTAATATCAACAGGTTTCACTTCAACATCATGTTTGCGGGCATCAATAACAATCTGTGCAGGTTGATAGAACCCCATGGGCATACTGTTCAATAATGCACAGGCAAAAACGTCGGGATAATAACATTTGATCCAGGACGAAATATATACGAGTAATGCAAAACTTGCCGCATGGCTTTCAGGGAAGCCATAACTACCAAAACCTTCGAGTTGTTTAAAAACACGTTGTGCATATTCGAGGGTGTACCCGTTCTGCATCATTCCTTTGATCAATTTCTCTTCAAACTTTGTTACTAGTCCTTTCGCTTTAAATGTTGCCATGCTTCGGCGGAGTTCATCGGCTTCTGTAGGGGTGAAACCTGCTGCCACTATAGCGATTTTCATTGCCTGCTCCTGGAAAAGGGGAACGCCTAAAGTGCGACCCAGTATATTTTCGAGGTCTTTCGATGGGTATTCAACCGGTTCTTCCCCATTACGACGACGTAGATATGGATGTACCATGTCGCCTTGTATGGGACCTGGCCTAACGATAGCTACTTCAATCACCAGGTCATAAAAGCAACGGGGCTTGAGCCTTGGTAGCATACTCTGCTGGGCGCGGCTTTCGATCTGGAAAACACCAAGGGTGTCTGCATGACAAATCATTTCATAAACATCCTTATCGTCCTGTGGGATATTGGCCAGCGTTAGATCAAGCCCGTAATGCTCTTTTGCTTTATCAAATGCTTTACGGATGCACGTTAGCATACCCAAAGCCAACACATCTATTTTAAGAAAGCCCAATGCGTCAATATCATCCTTGTTCCATTCAATACAGGTCCTGTCTTTCATGCGTGCATTCATAATGGGACATAAGTCAGAAAGTTTACCCCGTGTAATCACAAAGCCGCCTGTGTGCTGGCCGAGTTGCCTGGGGAAACCCATGAATTGCCGCGTAAGGTCCAGGACTTTGCGAAGGTGTTTATCTTTTGGATTCAATCCCTGTTCAAGAATTCTTTTTTCTTCAAACCATTCGTCCGTGAATTCCCAGATGGAGCCGGAGAAACGATTGATAGTATCAACAGATAGTCCCATCGCTTTGCCAACATCCCTAATCGCGCCTTTCTGGTGCTGCTGTGTAACAGTAGCAACAATGGCTGCACGGTCCCTTCCATATTTCTTGTAAATGTATTGGATCACTTCTTCGCGGCGTTCATGTTCAAAGTCCACATCAATATCAGGAGGTTCATTGCGTGCAGATGAAATAAATCGTTCAAAAAGAAGGTCAAATTTTGTTGGATCGACGGAAGTGATGCCCAGGCAATAACATACGGTTGAATTGGCGGCCGACCCGCGGCCCTGGCAAAGGATTCCCTGTTGCCTGGCGAAACGTACAATATCATACACCGTAAGAAAATAGGGTGCATAATTCATCTGATCAATAAATCCAAGTTCATAATCAATGGCAGCGATCGTTTTTTCGGGAACCTGTTCTCCAAAATGTGTCGTGGCGCCCTGCAGGGCGAGGAACCTCAATTCCTGCTGTGGAGTACGACCCTCAGTAGTGATCTCTTCAGGATATTCATATTTCAATTCATCCAGCGAGAACTGGCAGGCTTCTGCAATTACCTGTGTACGCAGAATGGCATCAGGATATTTGCTAAACAATCGCACCATTTCCTCCATCGGTTTCAGATGTCTTTCCGCATTCTGATGAAGACGATAACCGGCAGTATGAATGGTACATTTTTCACGGATGCAGGTTACAATATCCTGTAATTCGCGTCGCGCAGGGTCATGATAATGTACATCATTTGTGGCTACCATTGGTACCTGCATTTCAGAAGATAGTTGAGCCAGCCGGTGCAGGTATTTTGCATCATTACCATTGTAACCCCTGCTGCCAGCGAGGTACAGGTTTTGTCCGAAGGCAGCACGGTATTCCTGCAGTTGTTTGCTGAATGAAGTGTCAATATCAAAATTCTTATCCAGTTCTGTTGGTGGTAAGACTATCAATTTTGAATCTTTGGCATACATATATACGTCCGCTTTATATAAATGACATTCGCCTTTTTCCGCACGAAGATTGCCGACTGTTAATAAGTTGCATAATTTAGAATAGGCTTGCCTGTTAGTAGGGAGTATTAACAGGCTGCTTCCATCCAACAGGTCTAACCTGCATCCAACGATGAGGCGAATGCCCATTTTTTTGGCGGCCGCATGTGCGCGTACAATACCTGCTAAACTGTTACGATCGGTGATGGCTATTTGGGTATATCCCAGTGTGGCCGCATGTTCAACAAGCTCGTCGGGATGTGAGGCGCCACGCAGGAAGCTGAAATTTGTGGTGACTTGTAATTCGGTATAGTTCATTTGATTTTTTTATTATTCAAGAAAAGGCTGACTAAATTTAATTAGAGTGATTATTCTATCTTCCCCTCCTTATTCAATGAGGAATAAGGAGGGAAAGATAGAACCATCACTCGCAAAGGTTTTTAAACGAAGTTTATTAGTCAGTCCAAACCTGTGTCAATTATTCCTGGGCTTACTAAAAACATAAAAGAGGGTTCGACCTTTGAGGTCTTCAAGACCTCAAAGGTCTGAAATACAAGTAGATCCTTCATTGAAGACCTTACAGGTCCTGAAGACCTTACAGGTCAACCCCTTTTTTAGACAGCCCAATTCTTAAT